>JAFZAB010000190.1 GCA_017548425.1 Victivallales bacterium | reverse complement strand
TTCACGTCGGCGTCTCGCCTGCGGGAAGGGTGTAACGTCGGCGTCCACGCCGTCGGACTAGGAGGTCCCGCGTGCGTCCCGCCTGCGGGAAGGGTGTGCCGTCGGCGTCCACGCCGTCGGCTTAGGAGGTCCCGCGTGCGTCCCGCCTGCGGGAGGAGTGTCCCGTCGGCGTCCACGCCGTCGGTCTCATTTTTATATCGTTTATTGTTTATTCTTTGAAAAACGTCTTTTAGCAAATTGCAATCCTCTGGACAAAGCCAAAGTTAAAACAAAAACCAATATTGGTTTACTGTGAATATATATCACATTTTGACATGTTGATAGATATTCCCAAACAAGAATGAAAATCATATGATATATGTAGATATTGGCTGAATCATACCGACCAATATCCGCCAGAATTTTCATAAACGACGATGAATGAACCTGTTCGTCTGTTGCGGCAAAAACGAATATGGCAACAGCCAACGGAACAGTCAAGATGAAAATGCTACCAGTTGACATTAATCCTAGACGATGGAGAATGAAACGTTCCACGATAATCGCCATCGAAAAAACAATGACGGACAACAACGCATATCGGTGAAGATACTGTTTATGATTTAAAACAGAAGCGAGCATGTAGCCTATTGCCATTGAAGGAATTCCTACATGTATAAAATTGCGTGACACATAGATTGGAAAATCATCCTTGAAAATGATTTTGGAATATATGCCTAAACCGATAGCCAGAATCAAGAATAATGGCATATATACAACCACACGATTGATTTTGTTTTTCGAAATCAATTTGTTAAAGATGAACAAAACATATAATATCGCGCCGATGTACCACAGATGATAGCCAAATGGTGAATCATTCAGAACCAAAAAATTGAAAATTGATTCACATGTCAAACACGTCTTCCAGAAACCGAGAAGATCATCATGAAATATCAGCTTTAAGATGCTTATACATATGGCATACAGGACATTTGAAATGATGAATAATTCTCCAATCTTTTTGAGTTGTCGGGAGGCGTATTCTGTTTTTCCGGCGGATACATTCAATGAGAGATAATAGCCCGATACCAGAAAGAAGAACGGAACCGCGCATGTGCAAATCACTTTGATGTATGTCTCTACGGCATTGTTTTCACCCGCATGAAGAAACACGACCATCAATGTACATATGGCTTTTGCGATGTCAAGGGTAGTATTTCGTTGTTTATTCATTTGGTATATCGAGTATTAAATCTGAAAAATTTCATGTTCAGAAAAACAACTCAACAGAACATTAAGCATTCAGCATTTAACTATAAGCCATAGGCCATAAGCCATAAGCCATAAGCTCTCGGCCATAAGCACGCTAAGCCGAAAGGCTTAGCGTATCCCAACTGGTCCACCGTCGGATGCCGCATGCGCTCCAGGCGAATCGGGTGCCAAATGGAAATTGCCGTTTTCCGGATGCGCCGCATCCACATTCACGAATATCGGCTTGCCGACAAGCGAATGGACGTCCTTTCCGTCATTCTTCTGCCATTTTTCAAATTCACTGAATTTCAAATCGTATTTCGCACCGAAAATGCGTAGCAACAGACTGTCTGGTTTGTCCTGCCACCAGAGGTTGTGGTCGCAGTTCATGACCTTCCGCAGATCCGCATGATGCAAGATCAGCGCTTCGATCGCGTTGCAGAAGACATTGTCGCGAACGACGATATTGCGCGTCGGAGCCGTCACTTGATAGGCGAGCAGATGACATGAATGCTTGTTCGGCCGCTGCCAATGCGCCCAAACTTGTCCTGCATCGACGCATGTGTTGCCGATGAATTGAATGTTTTCCGTCAACGCGCTTCCTGGTGAACGCCAGTATTCATAATGCTGTTCGCAATTGTGCAGCAGATTGTTGCGGTAGGTAAGATTGCGTTGAATCTGATTGGGAGCGTTGCCTTGATTCGTGATGGCCACATCGTAGCACTGCCAGATGTGATTGTTTTCGACAAGACAATCCTGCGCCTCGCACCAGAATTCAATGCCGTTGCCGTATCGCGTCGTGTCATACAGCACGCTGCCGCCAATGTAGCAGATGTCGCAGTTGCGGATGGTGACGCGATGGGTGTTGCCGCCGCTGAAGCCATGGCCTCCCGCATAACGGCACCACAAGCCATCAACCACAGCGTCATGCGCGCCGCCATGGCTGACGCAATGCGTCTTATACACCAATTCCAACGACTTGTACGCCCCGCCTGGATTCCCCGTATGACGGATATACAGAACGCCTTCGCGTGTATCATGGTAGTAATCTTTTTCGGCCTTCAGTTGCTCCATGTTCCACCGTTTCCAGCCACAAGCTTCGCCATGGTTGAAGATGATGTTGCCGACATCCTGCAACAACGGTTTCTCACCGATGAAATCCGCTGGTTGCAGGCTAATCGGTTCGAACTCTACCGTCGTGCCGTCGGGAACCGCCCGCCCCCAAAAATTGTTAAGACGGATGGATGTTCCTTCCGCGCAGGACGTGCTGTTGAGGAGGAAGCATGAAACTTCCTGCCAATCCGTCGTAACATGCACATGCTTACCGAACTCCACGCTGTACGTCGTCCATGGCGAACGCGACATCATGACGCGGAAGATGCTCATGTCGAACGGTTTGTCGCTACGGATGCGGTATTTGAAAACATAATGGACGTTGCCGTTATCCAGATTTGGTCCGAGCATTTGCACATTCGTCTCCCGCTCACCTTGCTTCGCATAGGAAAAGGTGTAAGTCTTCTGTCCGTCATGCGTTTTGGATTCGCACGTTACGGAGGCAGGTTTCTCCGTATAAACCGTCCAATTCGACATGCGCAAATTGATTTCCGGACCATTCGTCTTGATGCTGTTGGCAAGAATCGTCTTTGTCCGCCAAAGATTTTCGCCGTAAGCCTCCCATTTCGCCGGATCGTTGAAATCAAGCGACGGTTGGATGATCGGTTTGTGACCATCGCCATAGGCTGAATATGTCACAGGCTTGTCGGGCTCGCCTGAATGAAGTTGCAAAGTACTGCCGCGGAATATATTGCCACGTTTGAAGAGAACTGTATCGCCCGGCTTGAAATTCTGTGCATTGACCCGTGCGATGCTCCGCCATGCAGTCGCGGCGGACGTACCCGCCGCTTTGTCGTCGCCATGTTCGGCATCGACATAATATGTCGCGGCCGTAGCCACCGAAACCGCCAGCAACCCGCTGCAAATAATCATGTTCTTCATGGAATGAAATGGCATGGAAAGCTCCTTTTGTTTGATAACGTCATGCGATCATTGTCATCACATCGTTTAACATAGTTCATGCCAACTTGATTGCAATTCAATTTCATCATAGTTTCATCATACAGTCAGATGGGGCAAGACGTTATCCAATCCTTCAAGCGGAAAAAAGCGAAACTGGAATTTCTGGAATTACTAGATTTTCTGGATTTGCATCTCTTGCCAGAACATCCAGAATTTCCAGTCTATCCCGCCTATCCAGCCTCAATCCATGAAGCCTTTCAGATACCCAAGAAACCGTTGGTCCTCTTCGATGGAGCGGCCGCGCGTCGTCAGATAGCCGCCCGTGATGAACGAGTTCATGCCAGACAGCATCAACAGGCCTTGAAAATCTTTCATCGTCGTCTCACGACCAGCCGCGAATTTGATGACTTTTGTCGGATTGACAAGACGAAAGATGGAAAACACCTTCGCGACGTCGCATGGCACCATGATTGGTTGTTTTTCCAACGGCGTTCCTTGAATTGGCAGTAGGACATTCAGCGGGATGCCATCGACATCCAATTCGCGGCAGGCAAAGGCCATTTTTATGCGGTCGCGCCACGTTTCGCCAAGGCCGAAAATACCGCCACAGCAAATGGTTACGCCATACTTCTGCAAATATTTAATTGTCTGGATTTTCTCTTCAATCGTATGCGTATCTGAAATCAATTCCGCATACCGTTCGGGATTCGTTTGCAGGTTCATATTGTAGCGATACAGACCATGGTCGGCAAGAGCTTTGGCTGTTTCATCGCTCAAAACACCAATGGATGCACAAATACGCATATCCGGATAAGCTGTCCGCAAGGCGTCAATCACCGCCAGTATCTTCTGGAATTCATCATCTTCCGCCTTCAAATAGCCATAGCCGCTCGTCACAATTCCGTACATGCGGACGCCTTCGTCATAAACGGATTTTGCAGATTTCACAATCGCATCGGCATCCAGCAGATCATATGTCTCGATTTTCGTATGATAATGTACAGACTGTGCACAGAATTTGCAGTTCTGAGAGCAGACACCGCACTTCGCGTTGATGATGGAGCACGGTTCGCCTTTCGCCGCGAATTTGTCCCGCACTTTATTCGCAAGGGAGACAAGATCCAGAATATCGTTCCCTTCCAGTTTCGTCAATTCCATGGCAACCGCCTCCGTCAGCGGTTCGCCATCCAATACACAATAACTTTTTTCAACAGCAGGTACAATTTTCATCGTCATCAAAATCCTTTCAATCTCAGGAAACTTCGCGTTTTCCGTATAAAATATAATCCATCATCATGATTCTGAGGGAAAACGCAGTGTCGTTTTATGCCTGTTCTGTCCATTTTTCAGGCTAAAACCATCACTTAATTTGCAATATCCTCCTCTCTTTGACTGAATATTGGACTAAATTTTGGGCCACTTTGACTGAATATTGGCCTAATTTTTAAGCCAATTTAATGGAATATTGGCCTAATTTTTAGGCCAATTTTGCATCCTGCCAATTCTGCGATATATTATCTTAAAGATTGTGACTCAATATTCAACAGGAACATACGAACCATGAAAACAGCCTTGATGGAAGTGATGCGCGAATTCTACGATGAAGGCGTGCCAACCGGAATCGTGCATCGTGACATCGAATATGTCGAAAAGCCCCGTGCGGCGACCGTTGTCAAAGGAATGCGCCGTACAGGCAAGACATTTGTAACATACGAGAGAATGCAGGCCCTGATTGAACAAGGCATTCCAATCGGAAGGATAATCCATGTGAATTTCGAAGATGAACGACTTGCGCAACTGACGGTCGAACATCTCCGCCTTATTGGCGAAATCCACGCCGAAATCTTTCCTGAGCACGCCCATGATGTCTGCTGGTATTTTCTTGATGAAATACAAAGCGTGGACGGTTGGGAATCATATGTCAGACGATTAGTGGACTCGAAACTGGCACGCGTCTGTCTGACCGGTTCATCCTCCAAACTGCTTTCAGAGGAAATCGCCACCCAGATGCGCGGTCGTTCCCTGCCTATTGAAGTCTTTCCTCTTTCTTTCCGTGAATTCATCCGCTTCAACAGTTTGATGGCGAAAATTCCACGTCATGATTCCATATCCTCCAAAGAAAAAGGGCTCCTGCGCCACGCCATGGGCATGTATTTTGAACATGGTGGCTTTCCTGATGTGCAGGATTTGTCGAACCGCATGCGTACAAGCGTGTTACAAGGCTATATCGATGCTGTTTTATACCGCGATATTCTGGAACGCCATCCTGTGACGAGCATCACAGCATTGAAATACACAATGGACTACCTTCTCCATAATTACGCACGTAAAGCTTCGACTCGGGCCATTGCAGGCGTCCTCAAAAATCTATCCGTCTCCGCAAACCGTGAGGATATTTCAACATACATCGGCTACTTGAAGAACGCCTATCTGATTTATCCCGTACCGATTCATTCCGGTTCACTGGCCGTCAAACGCGTCAATCCGGAGAAATACTATGCCATCGACACAGGCTTGATCCGCGCCATGAATGTCAAGACCGATTCTGAACAAGGATGGCTTCTTGAAAACCTTGTGTTTCTCATCCTCCGCAGAAAATTCGACAAACTTGAATATTATCTCACCCAAGACGGCAGGGAAATTGACTTCTACGCCACGGATATGACGAAGAGAACCAGCCGTCTGATTCAAGTCTCATGGGATATGTCATCGGAGGACACTCGTAAACGTGAGCTTGCCGCCATGAGAACCGCCATGGAGGAAACATGCCTAACCGACTGTATCATCGTGACATGGGATGAAGAAGAAATAACGGATGACGGCATTCGCATCGCCCCTGTCTGGAAATGGGCCCTGGAGGAAGACGTATTCGCAAAATAATGGGAAAAATCATCCCAAAAAATATTTTTCTACTTTATATTATATTGTAAAGAAAACGTGTATATTAATCGCATGATCGCCAATCGCTTGTAAGAATCACCATTCATGTTTGACTTTGCCACATTTACACTCATCATCCTGTCCATCGTGATCGCCATGGGACGTGTCACAGGATTCTTCCTGTTGCTGTCACCCATGTCGGACTCGATGATTCCAGGCCTCTGCCGCCGCGCCATCATCGTGTCGTTCTCCGTCATCGTCGCACCGATGGTCTTCAAGCAACTGACGCCCGGAATGAGTCCTTACTATCTCGTATTCATGGCCTTAAAGGAAGTTCTCATCGGCGCCATGCTCGGCCTGTTCGCCAACTTCCCGTTCTATCTGGCCGAATGCATCGGCAACATTATCGACAACCAACGCGGCTCCACCATGAGCGAAGTCTATTCGCCGTTGAGCGGTGCGCAAGTCTCCACCACAGGCATCCTCTTCACGCAGACGGTCACCGTTCTTTTCTTCGCCTCCGGCGTGTTTCTCATCGCCTTAGGTGCTCTTTACAAGAGCTTTAGCATCTGGCCGCTTTTCGTGAACAGCCTCATGCCCAATTCCAACGCGCCAGCCGTCATTCTCGGCATGGGGGACTCCCTCATGAAACAGACGCTCGTCCTGTCGTCGCCGATTCTCATCGTCATGTTTTTGGCGACGGTCGGCCTCGGTCTCGTCAACCGCACGGCTCCGCAACTGAACGTCTTCTTCCTCTCCATGCCCATTAAAAGCGCGTTGGGCATCTTCATGCTGATTATCTATCTACAATATCTCCTGAGACTTATGATTTACGATTCCGATGACGCGATTCTCGTGCCAGTCCAAAAATTCTTCCAATAGCCCATGAGCGAAGGCGGCGAAAAAACCGAAATGCCGACCCCGAAAAAGTTGCGGGACGCACGCGAAAAGGGTCAGGTAAACAACAGCAAGGACATCACTTCCACGGCCTTGCTACTGGTGCTATTGTCGATCATCGGCGTCCTCACGCCCATGCTGATGCATGACCTCAAGGAGCTTTTCATCTTCCTCTCGCAATTGTTCCGTGCGGAAAGCGAAGCGTCCATCAACGAAGGGCTGAAGGCGACGGCCATCATCATCGTCAAGTATTCGTTCATCGTCTGCGTCGCGGCTGCCATCACGGGCGTGGCCGCGCAGCTTGCGCAGATCGGTTTCCTCTTCACGTTCGAACCGCTCAAACCGGACTTGAACAAAGTCAATCCCGTGCAAGGCGCCAAGAAGATTTTCAGCAAGAAAAATCTGTTTGAATTATTCAAGAACACCTTGAAAATTACGTTCTTAGGCTATCTTATCTACAAACTTGTCTTGGAATCGATTCCCGTACTGCTGACACTCTGCTACGGCGATTTGGAAGACAGCATCCTTCCCGTTCTGGGCAAGATGCTGAAGAATCTCGCCATCTACACGGGTTTCGGATACATCGTCATCGCCTTCGCTGACTTTTTCTTCCAGAAGAAGAATTTCATGAAGGAAATGATGATGACGAAAGACGAAGTGAAGCGCGAATACAAGGAGATGGAAGGTTCGCAGGAGATCAAGCAGGCTCAGAACGAGTTCCGCAATGAAATCCTCAACGAACCGCCGACGCGGCAAGCCGTGCAGGATTCAACCGTCGTCGTCACGAACCCGACGCATCTGGCTGTCGGCGTCCGCTACATGGCGGGTGAAACACCATTGCCGAAGGTCGTCGTCAAAGGCGCCGGAACGGACGCGGCACTCATCAAGTCCATCGCCGCCGAACTGGACATTCCCGTCATGGAGAACGTCCAACTGGCCCGTGCCCTCTACTCGCAGGTAAAAATCGATGATTTCGTTCCGGAAGAGCTCTTCGCGCCGATTGTCGAACTGCTGAAGTTGGTCAAAGACATCAAGCAGACTCGTGAAGAGGAAGAGGAACTCTCCCAGATCAAACTGGATGATGATCTAGATGAACTGGATGAACTGGATGAGCGGGAGACTCCAGAAAATCCAGACTCTCCAGAAAAACCAGATTCTTCCAATTCCCCAACCATCCCCTTAGGAGGCGGCAAGATAGACTTGGATGGATAACACTTTCTTAGAACAATTTACGACACAATGGAGCACGGCGGAGCGTGTCATCAGGCTCTACCTGAACAGCGTCATCTACAACAAGGCGGACGCGCAGGACATCCTTCAGCGGGTCGCCTTGCGCGCCTATCGAAAATTTGGCGACTATGATTCGGCCCAGCCCTTCCAGGGATGGGTCTTCGGCATCGCGAAATTCGAAGTGCTCGGCTATTTCCGCGACCATGGACGGAACATGGAAGTCATTGATTCTGAAATCTCTGAGCGCCTCGCGGATAACATGGAGGACCAGTCCGAAATCATCAGCCGCGAAGAGGAGGAACGCCACGAACGGTTGGAGCAGTTGCTTCAGCAAATACCGCCGAAAGCCCAGGAACTTATCCGTCTGCGATTCTTCGAAAACCGTGAATACGATGAAATCGCACAGCTTCTCAACACGAACGAAGGGGCAGTTCGGACTGCGATCAGCCGCATTATCGCGAAATTGCGCAGCATGGCCAAGACATCCATGCAGGAGACGATGTAATATGTCAGAAAAGCAAAAACAATTAACCGAAAAGGAATTTCTGGCGTCTTTGGGATTGGACGACATGGATCTGGCGGCGGCAGAGCAACAGGAACCGCAGGACGGCCAGTGGCTTCTGGAGACAATGGACACGCTCACGCTTCTCCGACAGCTCGGCGCCATGGTCAACAACAACGCCCCCGTATTGGAACCACCGCCGAAAGGCTCGTCGGACAAGCCACCTATCGTGGCGGAACTGCTGGATTTGCTGAATCAGTCAGAAAAAGGAACTAGTAATTCAAATATCTGATTTTCTGGATGTTCTGGTGGAACTGTTGGTTCTGGAGACGATCCAATTCCAGAATATCCAGAATATCCAATAATTCCAGAAACCTTTTTCAGCGGCGCACGAATGTGCGACGCGCCACAACAATAAAAAATCAAAAAAAACAATAAAAAATTAAATAAGAGGTGTAACAAATGAAAAAACCATGGAGAATTATTTATGACGGAACGAAAGACCGAGAGGGACACACGGGAATATCTGGAGGAAATCCAGAAAACCGTCCAGAAGTCGAAAGAGCTTCTGGAGGTCGCAAAAGGAAAGATTGAAGAGACACGCAAGAAATGCGAGGAGCTCGGAATCGATCCCGAAAGTCTTAAGAACGTGGATGTGAACAACATCCAAGGACTTCCGGAAGAACTGAAGAAAGTCCTCGCAGATGACCAGGCCAACTGGGAACAGGGCCTGAGGGAATTGACGGGAGAAGGGCATGAAGATCCGGACGCCGTCAGACAGAACAGGTTGGAGAAGCTTGGAGCACTCAAGCATCCCTACAGGCTCTGAAAAATTGAAAAACAAACAAAAATAAATAAAAAGGAATCATAAAATGGCTAATTACGACGAAAACAAGAAGTTGGCGAAAGCGACCCCCGAAGACATCGCAAGCATCATTGACGAAATCGCGAAAGGCAAAGATCCGCAGACGAAAATCGATGGCAAGCTCATCGCATCCCTCATCGAAAAGATGTGCAAAGGCGAATGCGCCATCCGCGACATCCTCGGCCTCGACGACAAGCAGATGAACGGTCTCTACGCCATGGGATACAACTTCTACCAGGCCGGTAAATACGACGACGCCCTCAAGATCTTCCGCGCCCTCTGCCTCTTCGACCAGCTCGAACCGAAGCACTGGATCGGAATGGGCGCCACCCTCCAGATGATGAAAAAGTACGAAGATGCCGCCAATGCCTACGGTTTCGCCGCCGTCATGGATTGCCATGACCCGCGTCCTTCCTTCCACGCCGCTGAATGCTTCATCGCCTTGAACGACAAGGAGAAAGCCGAAGCCGCCCTTAATTCCGTCGTCGTCCTCTGCGAACCCACTCCGGCCAACAAGCCGTTCATTGACAAAGCCAACGCCATCCTCGAACTGATGAATGGAAAATAATAACCATAAATAATTCATAAGAAAGGAGAAACAACGATGAGCGAAATCAACTTCAATAGACCACCAGTCGGCGGCAACACCCCCTTCGTCGGCGGCGCCCACGGAAACCATGGCGCAGGAAAAGCCGAAACCGAAAAGACGGAAGGGCAAGATGGTATCAAAGAGATCAGCAACGGTCTCGCACAGCTTCTTGGCGCCGTTCTCACCACGACGACGGAAGGCGCGGGAAAGAAAGGCAAGATCAACGATCCGACCAGCATGAGCAACGTCCTCACCCCTCCCGCCGAAGGAAACGAAACGGATATCGACCTTGCCAAGTGGCTCAGCCTGTTGCAGATGAAAGTGTCCGAAGAACAGTTGAAACTCGCGCAGGAGCGCATCAAGCAATTGAAGGATTTGATTTCCGCCCGTTGCAAACAGCAGCTCGCCAACATTCAGAAGTCCGTCGAAGACTTCAAGAAGGCGGAAGAGAAGCGGAAGATCGCGTTGATTTCAGCCTACGCCGCATTGGCGGTCGCCGTGGCGGCGTTGGCGGCGGCAACAGTGGCCGCCGTCCTGTCCTGCGGCGTCGGCGTCGGAGCCGTTGTCGCGGCAGGCGTTGCGGTTGCGGCCGCGGCGGCGACAGTTGCCATGTTGGAGAAGCCAAGCATTATGAATAAATTAATAGGGGCGGTGGCGGATGTCTTCCAGGCAATCGATCCGTCGATGAGCAGGAGAGACGCCAAGAAGGCCGCTCAGATCGCGATGCTTGCCATCACGATCGCCATTACCGTCGCCAGCATGTTCGCCTCCTTCGGCAACCCCGCCACCATCGCATCCTCCATCGGCCGTCTCATCCAGGCCGCGACCTCCATCGCAACCGGAGCCCTCGGCGTCGTCAGCGGCGGCATCAACATCGCGGCGACTGTTGATAACTACAACGCGATGATGGGACAGGTCGAGCTGAAGAAGATCCAGCAGTTCCTTGAGAAGCTGGAACAGCGTCTGGCGGATGAGCAGGATGCCATCCAAGAAATCATGAAGCTGTTGCAGGATTGCGTCAGCGGCATCATGCAGCAAATCAAGAGCTTTGACCAAATCGAAACTGAAATCTTCACAAATCTCGGTCAGGCAATGGCATGACCACCGCCTTTGGCGGGGTGCTAAAAGCTTAAAGCTTAAAGTTTAAGGAAATTAAGAAGGTCGTGGTGTGGCGGCGGCAGCCCCGCCGCTGCACAAGGGCAATAACGCCCTCAAATAAAATCCAAAAGGAGTAATAGATCATGGTCGACGGAATTGGAAACCAACCGATTCAAGGCGGTTTTAGAAATACCCAGGGTATCGATGGCGGAGCAGCAACCGTCGGCGGTACGAAGGAAACAAAGGAAACCCAAGGCCCTGGACTGCATGGAAAGTTGGAGACCGAAACGGTCCAAAAGATGCGGAACACCATGGGTACCAACGCCCCGCAATTGACGCCCCCCGATAGCAAGACGAGCACGACGGGAGTCGCCGGTAGCATTCTGAACACGATCGGCAGCCTGTCAACAGACGATGCAGGAAAAGGCTTGTTCGTTCTGTACCAATTGCTTGTGCTGTTGCAGAAAGCCCTGAACGAGATGCAGCAATCCACACAGCTCATGCGTCAGGCGGAAACGAACGTCGCCATCGCAAATATCCAGTCCGAAGCGGACACCATGCAGGATGCGGCGAGGTTCGGCCTGTGGATGGGCGTCATTTCGGGTATCGTCCAAATCGGCGCGTCGGCCTTCTCCATGGTCAGCGGCTTTAAAGGTGTCGCGAACACCAACAAGGCCAAAACGACTGGCGAACAGCTGAAGACCGCCCAAGCGCAAATGACAGAATTGCAGGCGGCTGAGCATCCCAATGCGGATCAAATCAAAGCCAAGCAGATGGAAATGACGGGATTGAAAACAAAGATGGACATGCAGTTGAGCACCGCTCAGTCCTACAGCAACCGCGGGCAGGCCATCGGCCAATTCATCGGCAGCTTCGCGCAGTTCTTCAAGGCGATCGGCGACGGCGTCGCCGGCGGCAAGCAGGCGGACGCAAAACGCATCGAAGCACAGACAAAGATGATGGAGGAAGAAGCCGCCAAGACAGCCGACCTCACCAAGAGCGTGAAAGACATGCTCACCGCCGTTCTCCAACTCATGAACGCCGTCGCGAAAAACGAGACCGATACGAATGCCCAGATCCTGCGTGGCATCTAAGCACTCCATAGGAGCAAAACCATGGCCAATTCACTGGATGACAATATTTTCTGGAAAACACGTCTGCAAAACCAGCAGGCCGTCCAAAAACAGCAGATGGACGAACTGGATGCGGCAACACCTGTCACGAAAGAGAAAAGCGGACAGAGCGCACGGAAGGATTTGTCCATCGACTGGCAGGACCGCGCCGCCCAAATTGGTCTGGGCGCTTCCCGCCCAGCCTTGGCGCTGCCGATTTCCAATGGTGTCGAAATCGATTTGACCAAGCTCTTGGCTTTGTTCAGAGCCACCACGCTGGACACGGCCTACAAATCCAACCAGAACAAAATCGAAGCCAATTCACTCATCACCCAGACGAAAAACATAGCCACGATGTCGCTCGTTCTGAACAGCGTCACAGCGTTGTCCGGCCTGATTGGCTATTCGGCGGCCGTCTCCAAAGTCGCGTATGAATCGCAGCAGGCCGTCGAGGCGGCGCAGAAGAAAGGCCTTGAAAATCAACAGGCTGAATTGGACGAGCTCCAGAAAAAACTAGAAGGATTGGGCGACTATGACGCCCGCCTGAAGACGGCGGAAGAAACCGTCGCGGCGGCCAAACAGGCGGTTGACGCGGCCAACACCACCGTCACCATGTCTGAAAACGCCGTCAAGGCTGCCCAGACGGCGTTGGATGGCGCGAACACCGCTTTGGAAAAGACGCAGACAGCAGCCGCGCAAGCGCAGGCAGCTGTCGCAATTGCCTCTGCGGGAGTTGCTTCCGCTGAGGCCGCCATCGCCGCCGCAGGCGATGATCCCGAAGCCAAGGCCGCCGCCGAAGCAGCCTTGAAAGAAGCCCAGCAGAATCTCTCACAGGCGGAGGCCGCCTTGGCCGATGCCAATGCGGAAGTCACGAAAGCGCAAGCCACTGTGACGACGGCGAACAATATTCTCGCTGCGGCGAAAGACAATCTCGTCACTGCCGTCAGCAATCAGAAAGACGCGCAATCCGTTCTCAACAACGCAAATGCCGCTTTGAAAACCGCCCAGGCGGACGCCAAAGCCGGTGCAGAGTTGACGGCCAAAATCGCCGCCACTCAAAAGAACATCGCCGAAGGAATTTACGCCATTGACATCACGAATGTTACGCCAAAAATCGCGGAACTCGTGAATTCCTCCGCGATTTTTATCGACAAAGTCGCAGAAGCGAATCCAACCGCCAACATCCAGGCGAACTTCCTGAACAATCTCGGCATTCAGCCCGATTCCGGCAAAACCACGACGGAAATGCTGTCGGCGGAACTGACGGCCCGCCTCGTGGCGACCGGCATGTCCGAAGGCGAAGCCACCGCTCTTGCCAATCTTGTCATGTCCGGTGACACGTCTGCGTTGCAGTCTCTCCCCAAAACGACGCTGGACGCCATTGAAAAGTTCTCCAACGATGTTTCGAACGCTCTGCAATCAACCTTAACCACACTCGGAAATGCCTTGAGCAACGTACTTTCCGACGCAGGTCAAATTCCGCCGGCCACGACGGAGAAGATCAAGCTTCTGTATTCGACGATGGCCGCCAATCTGAATCTCACCCAACTGGAAGAAGAGGAGATGACGACCGTCCTTCTGAAACTCATGGGCGAAGTCATTCAGGAAATGATCGAACTACAAGAAAAAGAATACGAAGAACGCAAAGCCATCGAACGCCAGATGGAAAACCATATTTAATGTAATGACGGCGGCTTGCCGCCTATTCTGTACGAGGGGATGCGCTTTAGCGCATTCCCTCTCTTTGTCTCTAAATTGGATAAATTTCTTTCTTTTTTAATAAATTCTTAATATTTTATTTGTAATTCTCAAAAAACGGCTATATTATATAAGGTAATGTAAAAGTCGCCAAAAGCGATGAAAGACACTAGTCATTGCAATCCAAGCGGTTGCAATGGTTTCTGCGTGTCTGGAAAAGATACGGAATCGTTCCGTTCAGTGACGGAATATCGTTCAAGGGCTTCCAACCAACAAGAGGTTCACGCCATGGCAGATCTTACAGTCGAAACAACACGTTATATTGATTTCTATACTGTTCAGGACAAATATGGGAATAACTATAAACAGTCCTACATGCTGTCTGCCGTTGACGCCAATGGCATTTTGACGGATACGATTGTGAAGGCCGATAATCTGACGGACGCCCAGAAATCCGCGATGGTGGCCAATGGCATCGAATTCGACGACTATGGCAACGCCTACTACGTAACGGAGAACCTCTCGCGTTTCATCCATTACGGAGTCGATTCCGATGGAACACTTTACGCCTTCAATTACACAGGTGAGAAGTTCAAGGTCAATAGCGACGGTACATTTGCGGATCCCACGACCGGCACGACGGTTGACAGAGATACAACTGGCTCCTTCCTCTCACAAATCAACGCGACGTACAATCTAGAATGGAACAACGTCACGATGAACGGCCTTTCGCTCGAACGTGTCATCATGCTGGTGACGCTCATCCGCGCCGAACTCATTGAGCAGCAGCTTGTCGAACAGATGGATGATTTGGCGGCACGAACCGCTTTGCTCAATGGCTCCGCGCAGGCCGAATCCTACATTCTGGAGAACATGAACAATGCCATCTCCAACAACACATCGTTCACCTATACGGATGGCACGGGCAACCATACCACCACTTTGAAGAATTATCTGTCGAACATCCTCCAAATCAACGTCTCAAGCAATACGTTCCCGCCCACGGATACTACAGCCTGGTCCACCGACCAGAAGAACCAAATCATCTCCGCCATCCAGACAAAACAGGATGAACTAAACACAATCTCGCAGGAGACGTCCATCAACATCCAGTCTCTCATCAACAAACGCGACCAGTCCTACCTGCTCGGCACCAACGCCATCAGCCTCTTCTACAGTGGTCATATCAACGTCGCGAGGAACATGTAATGAACAATATCGCCGTCACTAACGTAACCGCCTGGGACGCAAATCCCACGTCGTTGCTGGACAATGACCCGCAGCTTATTGCGACGAGTCATTCATATGCGATCAACTGGAACGGCGTTCAGTTCCAAGACCTCTCCGTCAGCCGTCTGCTTCTGCTGATCAGCATTTCCCGCGCGGAAGCGGCAGAAGCCATTCTCCAAAACGAAATGGAAATGTTGACCCGCCAGACTGCCCTGCTGGACAGCTCCTGCAAGGCGATGGAACTGCTGGTGTCCGGTTCAACTGTGCAATACAGCACGTCGTTCACCTACACGGATGTCACTGGCTCCCATACGACGACGCTTGGCAACTACCTTCAAAACGTTCTGGAAATATCGGTCGATAATTTCTATCAGAATGTCAGTCCATGGGGCGAGCCTCAGATCACGTCGATCATTGCGGGAATCAAAAACCGTCAGGACGAATTGAACTCGATTTCCCAGAAGACCACCATCAACATGAAGGATCTCGTCACGAAACGCGACCAGGCCTATCTGATGGAAACAAACGCCCTCAAACGCCTCATGAAGGACGCCGAAAGCACCGCTTATAACATCTAACCCATTCCTGTCAAAGGAGATAAAATATGGCAACATACATCATCTACACGCCAGGCGCAACCATCAACTACAACAATCAAAGCTACGAGCATTCCATGAACTTGCAGTTCACAAACTACAAGTTGGACAAGTTCGGACGCAAGGTTGACGGCGGCAACGACGAGTTGGCCGTTCGCTCCTACTACAAGGTCAATGGCGTTGATTCAGGCGTGAACGGCATGCCGCTGACCATTGAAGATCTTGTGACGTTGCTGGCCGTGAAACGCGCCAACATTCTGGAAAAGGAAATCACGCCGATGGCCAAGATCATCGAGGCCCGCAATGAACGAATCGAAGATCTCGGCACCCTGCTCGCCTCCGTCGCCGCCACACAGTCCAAACTGGAAGCGCAGGAGGAAGGCGACGATAAATCCTTCGACTGCAAAGGCCTTTGCTACTACCTCAAACAGTATTTCACAGATACAGAATTGAGCGAAGCGAATCTGCTCAGTTGGTGCAACAACCACAACAACATCAACGACAACTGCAGCAGCAAGAAGTCAGACGGCTATATCGCCTCCGCCAACCAGCTTATCAAGGCGAAGATCGATTCGCTGAACAACGACGCGCAGTCGGACCTTTCCCGCATGGACAATCTGGTCTCCAAACGTGACGAAGCCTACACGCTCTCCACGGACTTGCTCAGCAAGTTCTCCGATGGCCGTTCCTCCATCCTCAACAACATGAAATAACGCCTCTTAGGGAAACACGTGCCTCTTCTCACGGAAAAATTCATGCGCATCGTCCGTTATCCGGCCGCCGAAGCGTCGCCGGATGGCAGAACGACGCTTGTGTTCGACGGGCAGCCCGTCCTTTTCCAAGAAGAGCGCGGCGTTTTGATGCTTCGCATGGAGCTTCCACCCCTTCCAGACGATGCGGATAAGCGCCATGAAATGCTTTTGAATTTGACGTCATACGCCATGGGACGCAGTCTGAAAGACGATTCCGTTCTTGCGTATGATACGAACAACAAGACACTTCTGCTGTGGAAAACAGTGAAGGGAATCATGGATGACGACACGCTCGTATCATCCGTGGAAACCTTCCTCGCCGCAGGCGAATGGTGGCGGTTGCGGCTGCAAGGCCCGCAGGCCACCGCCACGCCGCCACCGCCCAATTCGATGTTCTTCCGGCCATAGGCCGATTCATCATATACATTAGACAAAAAGATAAACAACATGTCACTACGGCATTTATTCATGATCATGACCTTTCTGGTCATCTGGCGTCCGATTATCGGCGCGGAGACGGAATCGCAAATTCCATGGAAGACACCAACCTACTCCTATACGGCGCGGCAAGCTCTTGTCAGCGAAGTGCTGACCAACTTCGCCGCCGCGCAGGGCATCGGCCTCAACCTGCCGCAAGGCCTTAAGTTGCTTGTCAGCGGTAACTTCCATGAATGCAAACCGCAGGATTTCCTTGAACAAGTCTGCGGCATCTGCAATCTTGTCTGGTATTACGACGGTGCGGGACTCTATATCTGCACGCCCGCCGAAATGCGTTCATCGCTTCTCGAATTGCGCTACATGAAGGCGGACGACGTCATCGAAATTCTTCAGGAACTCAACGTCGAAGACCCGCGTTTCCCAATCGCGCGGACGAAAGACAACGCCTTGATCAAAATCAGCGGTCCGCCACGCTATGTTGAACTGATTCAAGAACTTGTGGCGAAAGCGGACAGTCTCCGCCGCAACCGTCTCTCCCGTGATGAAGAAGTCCGCATCTTTAAGCTGAAGCATGCCTGGGCGGACGACGTCAGTCTCGGCAGTGGCGATTTGAACGGCGGAAGCGGTAGCGCCTCCGTCCGCGGCGTCGCCAGCATTCTGCAGGAACTCATGGGTGTCAACAACGCCCGTAGCCGTCTCCAGACGAAAGACCAGAAGGAAAACGCCAAGCGGCCGGAAGACATGACGCCGGACGAAAAAGCGGCAGACGAACTCGAACGTTTTACGAACAACGCACCGCAAATTCTTGCGGACAAACGGCTTAACGCCGTCATCGTTCGCGATTCCAAAGCCCGCATGCCCTATTACGAACAGCTGATTCAGGAGCTGGACGTCCCAATCCGCATGGTCGAAATCGCCGTGACCATTCTGGATATCGACAAATCTGCCCTGCTGGACTGGGAGCTCCGTCTTAAAGCCTTGGGCGGCAAACGGAAAGCACGCATCGGCGGTGGATTGGATGTCGATAATCTCGCCTCGCCGGAAACATTGACCGGCCTTGGCCTCACAGGCGCTTTGACGTATGTCAACAACACGTTCTCTCTCGCCACCAGCATCGCTGCGTTGGAGGAAAAAGGCAAGGCCCGCACGATTTCACGGCCAAGCATTTTGACATTGGACAACGTCAGCGCCACGTTACAGGACACGAAGAGCTACCATGCGAAGGTTGTCGGTAAGGAAGTCGTTGATTTGACGCAGGTTTCGACGGGCATTGTCTTGACCGTCCAGCCGCGTATCGTCGATCTGCCGAGGCAGGAAGTCGAAGAAGGCATGCCGATGCCGCCGTCCTATGAAATCTGGATGACGTTGCAGATACAGGACGGCGATTTCGAAACGGTTGTCGTCGATGATCTTCCGATGTCCCATGACAGCACGTTGGAGACACAGGCCGGCGTGCAGGAAGGTCAATGCCTGCTGATTGGCGGTTACATGCATGAAAGCGTCGTCGAAAAAGCGTGGGGCATTCCGTTCCTCCGTTCGATTCCATGGATTGGCTGGCTGTTCGGCGGCATCGGTAAAGACAAGAGCATCATGCAGCGCATGTTCCTCCTGTCGCCGCGCATGGTTGTCTTCAACCATCTGAGCAGCGATCCGATTGAATCGTCTGTCAAGCAACGCGATGTCACCATCGAAAACGACATTCAAGACGAATTCCGCCGCAAAGACCACGAACGCGACGTTGATGAACAGGAACGTGACGAACTCCGCAAGGAGGAAGAGGAAGAATGGCGTCGGGAAGAAAAGCAGCGCATCAAAGAGCGCCGCGAAGCCTTGAAACGTCAGAAGGAACAGCTAAAGAAAGAGTTAGAAGAACAAAAGAATCAAGAATAACCGTTATCTCAGATATCCCAGATATCCCAGATATCTCAAAATCAATAAAAACGGCGCGGTTGCGCCTTTTCGGTAACGGCGGCGCCTTGGAAAAAGACGCGGCCGGGCCCTCTAAAATCAAGCGTCAGCGTCTCGGGCAGCCGCGGCAGGAAAAGGTCGCGGAACCGCAGATGCGAACAGAAAGCGGTTGGCTTCGGGCAACCGCTCCATGCAACAACCGAGTTCGGCGAGACGTGAAGCGTCTCGCCTTCCTCAAGCCGTGCTTCGTTTAACGGCGAAGCCGTGCAGACGACTGGAGACTGGACGCTGTCGTTCGGTTTCAACTCAGTCAGCGTGAACGCCTTACGTGTCGAACCAGGCACGAGGCGTAAGCGGTCGCCGCGAACGCGTTGCGAAAGCTCCGCGAACAGCAGGAACTCGCTGCGAACCGTCACCGACTCGCCGGCAGACGGCAATGTCGTGACATATGGGCGGTTCTGGAAGCCAAGCCAGAGCGTCCCCTTCATGATTCCATGGCGAAGCATGAAGCGGTCCGCCTCGAAGACACGACTCAGCCAGTTCCAGCAAGTCCCGCCGCGAAGTGGCGGAAGACCCGTCCGGATCTCTCCGGAATAAGCCATGACGCCGCCAGGCTGAAAAATAAAATCGTATTCGCCGTCAAGGCGAATCGTTCCATCAACGATATCCAGTTCGTTTTCCATCTTAGCTCCAGTTTTTGACAACTGTTAAATTAGCACCATGACCATCGATTTCAATGCAATACGCCAAGCCATCCTCAGGGAAGGCGGCCCTTCTCTGGAAGGTGCGGGCGTTTTGCAGGGAAGCGGCGTCGAACGTGGCGAGGCCATGGGCTTTCAGGTCGAGACGCAACCGGATGCGGCCGCCATGCTGACCGATTCATTGGAGGAGATCTCCTCCATGTTCGAAGAGACGGAAGTCAAAAACATGGGCGACCGCGAAATCGGAGATAAACGCAAGACGGAGAACCGCTTCGAAATGCGTGTCCGATTTTGGGTCAACAAAATGTCCGACATGCCGAACTCGGACGTCATCGCGCAGATTCTGCGGAAGTTGCGCAACATGGGCTACACCTCCCAGCAACAGCTGATGAGCATGCTGGAAGACGCCTCTGGAGACGTCTCGCACCAGTTCGCCATGCTCGAATGCCTTGAAGAGGCGCTCATTGAAAATCCTGAAGACGCGGGGCTGCTCAGCTCCATCAGACAGGCGCGACAGGAGCTCGAACGCACGAAAGGGCCCGAAATCCGCGTCGGCATCAATCTGGCGGAACTGTTGGAAGAACACGGCGGCGGCGTGGAAGAGATGCAGGCCAAACGCGATCTCTACCGCGGCGAGATTCTCGGATTCGACGATCCGCAGACTTGCTTCAAGTCGCTGCTCGCCAGCCAAGGAGCCGATAAGCTTGGGGAAGCCATCGACTTCCTCATGACCGCCTGCTCCGTCGATATGGCCGCGACGACGCCCTCCACCCAACCAGAGGAGCTTCGCCGCATCATCGTCGATTTGCAGAGCGTGGAGGTTTTGAAAACCGTTCTCGAACGGTTCGACAAGTTGGAAATGCGCATGGACAAGATGTTCGGAGAAACGCTCCAGATGTCCGGCGAGAAGATGACGGGAGAGGTTCTGGACATGACACGCCAGGCCTTCCTAAACGGTTCTGTCATCGAGGCGTTCGTTGCCGCCGTCGGTCTGAAGAAGCTCTATCCGAAGATGGACTTCATGCGCGAGTTCTCCGCCATCATCCGCTCAATGTCCATGCGCTGCTTTCCGGACACGGAAAGCCGTCTGCGTCTGATCGACGGCGCACAGGACTATCTGGACGAACTCGTCCGCGAGGACGAAGCGAACCAGGAGGAAGACGACGGAGAAATGGCGAAACTAGTTTTGTAGGAAGTGCCATCGGCGTCCCGCCGTTGGCCATAGGAAGTGCCATCGGCGTCCCGCCGTTGGCAACAAAGGAAACAGATGGCACCGGATTGGCTACAGCAGATGATACGCGATTTTGGCTCACGGATGGGCTTGACCCATTTTGAGCTCAATGATCGCGACGCGGCTGGATTCAAGACGGAAAACGGCTTCCGTTTCCAGCTGGAATACCGTGAAGAGCAACTCTTTATGACGCTGTTGTTCCCCATGACAGAGAACACGCCGAATCTTGAGCAACTGCTTGAAATGGTCCATCCCGCGCAACGCCTTCCGTATGCTGTCCACGCCGCGTACAAGCCGCAGGCGGGCGGCATGTTCATCATATCGTCCAACGTCCGCGAACTCAACCAACCGGAGCTCGCCGCGCGTTTTGAATGTCTCTGGAAACTGGCCACCGCCGCCAGCCGGAGGCTGGCCTGACCATGGAAAACAGAGTCACCAATTCAATTAGCTTCAACACGAACGTCCGAACCACGCAGTTCGACGAGTCGCAGCAGATGGCGTCCATGCGCCAGAACGAGACTGCGCCGATTCTGCCGTCCGGAACCGCCGTGACGGAGCAAATCAAGCAGGTCTTCAACTTCAACACCGTTGAAGCGGAACTGCTTCATTTCATGGAGAGCGCCTGCCAGAATCCCACCCTGCGCTCCGCGCAGGAGTTTCAGCAAGCCCTCCGAAAGACATTTGAAAATCTGAAACAACAGCATGGCGACCACCCGTCCAAAGCCGCGCAAGTCCTTAAGCAACTGCTTGAGGACAAGCAACTTCTGGATTGGTATCGCGCCATGATCGTCGATAACTGATGATGAATCCAGATGACAAACAAGTCCTCCTGATGCTCGCATGGCTTTTCCTGCAGCATGGGCAAATCGCCAAAGCCGCCGCTTTGTGCGAAGAAATCCATGAGCAGGAGCCCGACAATCCCGTCGCGGCCGCCATTCTCGCCAGCATCCATTTGCAAAACGCTGAACCACAGCAGGCTTTGGAAGTCATGAAGACCGCCAAATTCCCGCCAGACATGGCGCGCCCCGTCGCCCTTCTCGAAGGGCAGGCGCTCATCGCCCAAGGGAGACAGGCCGAAGCCCACGCCAGATGGCAGAAATATCTAACGCAACAACATGTCTAATATCACCAACATATCATCCAACATTAGCCGATTCGGCGATCTCGTCCTTGCGGCGTTGGTCGTCGCCATCGTCGGCCTGCTCATTATACCGCTGCCGACGCCAGTCGTCGATTTGCTGATCGCCATCAACATCGGCATCTCCACCGTCATGCTGATGCTCTCCCTCTATCTGCCACGTGCTCTCGCCTTCTCCACATTCCCGAGCATGCTGCTGTTCACCACCCTGTTCCGACTGGCCTTGAACGTTACAACAACGCGACTTATCCTCCTGAAGGCCAACGCCGGCGAAATCATCAACATTTTCGGTAAATTCGTCGTCGGCGGCAACTTCGTCGTCGGTGCCGTTATCTTCCTTATTATAACCATCGTGCAGTTCGTCGTCATCGCGAAAGGTTCGGAGCGTGTTTCCGAAGTCGCCGCGCGATTCACATTGGACGCCATGCCCGGTAAGCAGATGAGTATCGACGCGGATATGCGCGCGGGTGCCATCGATATCGAACAGGCCCGCCAACGCCGTGCCGAACTATCCGCTGAAAGTCAGTTGTTCGGTGCCATGGACGGTGCCATGAAGTTCGTCAAAGGCGACTCCATCGCGGGTCTGATCATCACGGCCATCAACATCATCGGCGGTTTCTGCATCGGCATGCTGATGAAGGGCATGCCTGCCGGAAAAGCTATTCAAACCTATGCAATTCTAACTGTCGGTGACGGTCTCGTCTCGCAGATTCCCGCGCTGCTCGTCTCCATCACGTCTGGTGTTATCGTCACGCGCGTCGGTGCGGAAGACTCCAAGCCGTTGGGTGTTGATATCATCAACCAGTTCTTCGCGCAGCCGAAATCCATCATGCTGGGCGCCGTCATGCTTGTCTGCATCGGCTTGATTCCGGGCTTCCCGAAACTTCAGTTCTTCTGCCTGGCCGCTTTGGTCGGCCTCGTCGCCTACAGTCTGATGATCATGCAGAAACGCAAGGCCGCCGCCGCCGAACAGGCTCAGGAGGATCCGCTCCAGACGAAGGCCGCCGTCTCGTCCGTCGATACGGAACATCCGAAGCCGAAGCAGCAACAGAAGGAAGGCGACGACTTCTCGCTTGTCGTTCCGTTGATGGTCGATATCGACGCCAATGTCCGCAAGGCGTTGACTTACAACGAGTTGAACGAAGAGATCATGTCTGTTCGCCGCGCCCTCTACCACGATTTGGGCGTCCCGTTCCCCGGCATCAACCTCCGCCTCAACGAAAATCTGACGGACGGCCGCTATCGTATCATGGTTCACGAAGTTCCTGTTTCGGAAGGGCAGCTCCGCCTTGGCAAGGTGTTTGTGACGGAACAGGCTGAAAATCTTGAAGTTATGGGTGTCCCCTGCGAAACGGACAAGGCGTTCCTGCCAGGCTTTGACACGATTTGGACGGACGAAGACAAAGTGCCCGCATTGGAGCAGGCAGGCGTCGGTTTCATGAAACTGGACCGCGTCCTGACCTATCATCTCTCCCATGTTCTGCGGAAATACGCGGGTGAATTCATCAGTCTGCAGGAGACGAAACTACTGCTCGACCATTTGGAAAAAACCTGCCCGGAAATCGTCCGCGAAGTCATGCGCGTCTTGCCGTTGCAGAAACTTACGGATGTTCTGCAACGTCTTGTGTCCGAAGGCATTTCCGTCCGCGATCTGAAATGCATCATGCAGTGCCTCATCGAATGGGGCCAGAAGGAAAAAGACACCGTCCTGCTCGTAGAATACGCGCGCAGTTCGCTCTCCCGCTACATCAGTTACAAGTATTCCGGCGGACAGAATCTGCTGGCCGCCTATCTGCTCGATCCCGCTCTGGAGGAGAAGATCCGCAAGGCCATCCGCCAGACGTCCGGCGGCAGCTATCTGGCGTTGGATCCCAGCCAAGTTCGCAAACTGATGGAATCCATCAAAAACACGGTTGGCGACATGCGGAAGCTGAAGCTGAAACCCGTCATGCTCGTCTCCGTCGATATCCGCCGTTATCTCCGCAAAATTATCGAATCGGAGTATGCTGAACTGCCTGTGCTCTCCTATCAGGAGCTCTCGAAGGAAATCAACATACAGCCGCTTGGAAGAATATCGTAAGCTGAAACTATGCCGAAAATCCTTAAAATACTGACTGGTCCGCAGGAAGGCGCCGAACTTGAGCTCGACGCCGGCATCGCCTTGCGCATTGGCACGGACGACTCCAACGACATCGTGCTCGTCGATGCCATGGCTCCCGCACAGGCTCTTGAACTCGTCATGGAAGGCGACGACGTCTCCGTGATGGCCGCCGCGGAACGCCTCTTCGCAGGAGATGTCGCCCTGCCCGTCGGCGAAAAAACCACCCTGCCGGACTATACGATTCTGACCATCGGATCCACCCGCTGCGCCGTCGGCGACGCCGACAAGCCATGGCCTCCCCTCCGTTGGATTCCGTTGGATGTCCTGCTTGCGGAAAAGACTCAGCCGAAAGAAGATGAGAAAACAGAAGAGCCGAAGCAGCCTGAACAGGAGGAAGCTCCGCTCTCCCGTGAACAAGTCGAAAAACTGGACGAACTCCAAAGCCAAAAACGCGCGAAACGCGGCCGCGGCTTCGCCATGATCTCATGGTTGCTTTTGATTCTCATCTGCGCCGCCGGCATGTGGTTCACAGGACGGCATGTTTGGAATCTCGCCAAGCCGCGGGAGACGACGCACTCAATCGTTGAAAACACACGCAAGACACGTCTGGAGAAGCTCCGCGAAAAGGCGGAAGCTCTGAATCTGACGTTGGAAGAAGATGAAGACGGCAATTTGACACGCATTTCGGGAAATGTCCCGAAGACGTCACAACGCACGTCCATCGAGCAGATTGTGAAATACGACTGTCCGAATGTCGTCTGCGAAATGACGGATGACGAAACGCTCGCGCGCGCCGTCAAGGAGCTTGTCTGGGGGCTGACGGAAGGCCGTCTCAAGCTCGTCGAGCTGAAAGACCGCACGGCCAAACTCATGGGCATGACCAACAGCGAAGAAGAATGGAACACCATCGTCGATAACATCCGTCATGACGTCCCGCGCCTCGCAAAGGTGGAAAGCGATGTCGTTTATGCGGATGTCATGGCCGCGAAACTTCGCGAAGCCCTTTCCAAGACAGGCTTCCACGATGTCCGTATTGAAATCCTGCCGGGCGAGTTGCAGTTCGTCGGCTTTGCGCCAAAAGAAAGCAGCCAGACGTTTGTCAAACTGGTGGAAGAAGCCGTCAAATACTTCCCAGAAAATGCCAGATTGAGCAATTTGGTCAAATGGAAAGAAAGTAATATGGTCGTTGACGGCGAAGAGCCTGTCGCGCCGAAAATGCGGCAACTACCCATTACGGGAATTGTCGTGCATCCCTATCCATGTGTCATTCTGGCGGATGGACAGCGCCTCGGCAAGGGAAGTCTGGTGGGCGGATATACAATCGATGACATCTCCTTAACGGAAGTGTCGTTGAGCAAAGAAGATGAAAAACTGACATGGCGGCCGTGAGAACCATATGGAAAATAAAAAAGCAGAACTGAAGCTCCTAGACATGGAGCACAATCTGGCGGGTGACAACGCCGAGGCTTATGCCAAAAAGTACGACCGCACGTTGCTGCTGCTCAAAAAACGCGCTCAGGCAGCCGTTGATGAAGGGTTGGAGCAGACGGAATACGCGAAGGCGCAAGCCCTACTGGACGCCGTCGATACCGCCCGTAAAATCATCAAGTTGACATCTATGAAAAAGTAGCGACAGCGTCTCGCCGTCGTTACGGAAAAAATGCAGGACACTTATTTGAAAATATGTTATTTTTAGGTATGTTTTTAAGTTTATCTTAAGGAAGAGAAAACAATCATTCATGCAAAATGAATGGAATAGAAAGAGGAGGTCGAAAGGCAGTATATTTTTTAATCGTCAGGTGATTTTATCAGTTTTAATTGTCCAAAAAAGAAATCAAAATTTGAAGGTGTGCTAACAGCACAAAAACAACCAACCAAAGGAGTAAAACAATGGCCCTTACCGACGCACTTAACACCTACATCGAAGGTCTTCAGTCCAGCCCCGCCTACGGCAACCCCATCTACGAAGGCACCTACAACAAGGTTCTCCATCTCGATGACGTCTATCTCGCGCTGATCATCGCCACCCAGAACATGGAACACCGCGTTGAAGACTCCCTCGAAAACTACATGAAGGACCCCGACGTCCAGGCCAACCTCCAGCAGCTCCAGTATGACCTGCAGTCCTGGAACCTGGCTCTGACCACGTCCACCAACATGCAGAAGAACATGTCCGACGCTCTGAAGAGCATCGTCTCCAACTTGCGTTAATTGATTGATCATGTTCGACTTATCCACAGAAGAAGCACAGCTTTTGCTGGAAACGGGCCTCATGGCCATCGGTCAGAATCGCTTCAAAAGCGCGATGAAGATTCTGGTGGCCTTGGAGCAATATCGTCCGGGCCATGAGTCTCTGGACGTCGCGAAAGTGATTCTGTGCCTCTCGCAGTTCCAGGGCAAGATCGCCCTGGAATTTCTGGATAATGAAGCGCTGCCTCGGCATCCGGACAGCCGGATGCTGAGGGCGTTTCGTTGCATGGCCTTGATTCAGTTGCAGCGTCCCGAAGAAGCCAAACCCGCCCTTTGGGAATTGCGGGATGGCGACGACAACGCTGCCGATCTGGCGAAAAGTTTGTTGGAAAATCTGTAACTTTCTCGCTCCATGTCCAGTGCCGACAGCGGAAGTTGTCGGGTGAAGGCATCGCCTCCACAATCTACTGAACAATAATATTTAAGGAATCTCATGAGCGATTTTATCGTAGAAGCAATCCAGGCGGCCATGAAGGCCACGGCGACACAGGCGGCAGAAACCGTACAAGTCGCACAACCACCTGATGCCGCGTTAGTTGAGAAATTCAACGAAATTATGGCGACGGTGGACATCCGCCCGGAAAACCAAATCGTGCAGGAGCCGACACCTACGCGCGTGCCGTTCGCGGATCGCGTCGGAGAAGCCTTCCATGCCGCGGAAGCACGTCAGTTTGAAACCTACGGCAAGCTCCGTGAATTGGTGGATGTCAGCAAAACCCGCACGCTGTCGTTGACCGAGCTGATGGAAATGCAGTATCAAGTCGCCAATCTGTCCATCCAACAGGAATTGGTCGCCAAAGTCATTGACCGCGGCAGCCAGGCCATCCAGACATTGTTCAAAAACCAGTAATCTTCTGCCCGTCTTCAACCATGAAACTATTAGCGAAATCCGTATTGACATTAACTTTCATCCTGCTGCTTTGCGGCTGTGACGAGACAGTTGTCCTGTTCAACTCTCTAGACGAACAGCAGGCCAATCCCATCATGGCCATTTTGCAGGAAAACCATCTCTCCTGCCAGAAAATCGCCGGTGAGGAAAACACGTGGAAGCTGATGGTCAATCAGCGCGATTTCGCGAAAGCCGTGGAAATCTGCCAGCAGCACGGCCTGCCGCAGCAAATCTACCACGGCGTGGGCGACGTCTTCAAGAAGACAGGCATGGTATCGTCCCCCACGGAGGAACGCA
>JAFZAB010000189.1 GCA_017548425.1 Victivallales bacterium | reverse complement strand
GTCTTCTCCAGCAGTTTGGCGATGGTGGATTTGCCTGAGCCTGAGAGACCTGTGAACCACAGCGTTTGTGGCTTCTGCTTCAGGAGGGCCTGGCGGTCCGTTGATGAAACAAATGATTCTTCGCGGGTGATGTTCTCCGATTTGGGTTTATCGTCTTTTGATTCGGCGGCGGACATGCGGGCGATGATCATGCCGGCGGCGATGGTCGCGTTCGTCAATTTGTCAACCAAAATGAAAGAGCCTGTGGCGTGGTTGCGGACATAGATGTCATAGACGAGCGGGCGGTGCATCACGAGATGGATGCGGGCGATCGCATTCAGTTGCAAATGGCCGTTGGCGTCCTTTTTGTGGCCGGTATTGACGTCGATTTCGTAGCGTATCTTGTCGAGCGTCGCAGGCGTGATGGAAGAGCAATGCTTGAGGAAATATTCGCGGCCTTCGTCCGCGGGCTTTTCGTCCATCCAGACGAGCATGGCGTCGAATTCCGTCTCGATTCGCGGCAAGTTGTTGACGGGCACGATGATATCGCCACGTGACGCATCGACTTCGTCATTGAGCGTCAGAACAACGGACATGGGCGCGAACGCATAGTCGAGATTGCCGTCCCACGTCGTAATGGTCTTGACGGTCGTGGTTTTGCGCGACGGCAGGACCATGACTTTGTCTCCCGGGCGGACGACGCCCGACGCGATGGTTCCCGCGAAGCCGCGGAAATCCAGATTCGGGCGGATGACATATTGCACGGGAAAGCGCATGTCGATGAGATTGCGCGACGTGGAGATGTTGACGTTTTCGAGATGATGGAGAAGCGTCGGGCCGTTGTACCACGGCATGTTCGGGCTTGGATCGACGACGTTGTCGCCTTTCAGGGCGGAGATAGGAATGAAATGGACGTCTTTGAAACTGAGGCGGGCGGCCATGTCGTTGTAGTCGCGGCGGATTTTATCATAGACTTCCTCCGACCAGTCAACCAGATCCATCTTGTTGATGGCCACGATGATATGAACGATACCGAGCAACGAAACGATAAAGGAATGGCGCTTCGTCTGGACGGTCACGCCGTGGCGAGCATCTATGAGAATGATGGCAAGATCGCAGTTGGAGGCGCCTGTCGCCATGTTGCGCGTATATTGTTCATGTCCAGGCGTGTCCGCGATGATGAACTTCCGCTTTGAGGTGGAGAAATAGCGGTATGCGACGTCGATCGTGATGCCCTGTTCGCGTTCGGCCTTGAGGCCGTCCGTCAGGAGGGCGGGATCGAAATCCGTATTGGTCGTGCCGTATTTTTGCGAGTCATGGCGGACAGCGGCAAGCTGGTCTTCGTAGATCATCTTGGAATCGTAGAGCAGACGGCCGATAAGCGTTGATTTGCCGTCATCTACGGAGCCGCAGGTCAAAAAGCGGAGGAGGTCTTTGCGCCAATGCTGTTCCAGATAGGCGTTGACGTCTTTTTCAATGAGTTCTTCGTCCGGTATGATCATGGGAAGATATTATAAGGTATTAATTGATAAGACTTTGAATGGTAAAGCTACTCAACCAAATGATTGAAAGGAAACCACTAACCACTAACCACTAACCACTAACCACTAACCACTAAAAATACCCGTCCTTCTTTTTCTCCTCCATGGAGGAGGCTCCGTCGTAGTCGATGACACGGCCTTGGCGTTCGGAGTTTTTGACGAGTAGCATCTCCTGGATAATCTTGTCCAGCGTATCCGCATCTGATTCAATTGCACCCGTTAACGGATAGCAACCAAGCGTACGGAACCGGACGCGTTTCATCATGGGCTTCTCGCCCGGATTCAGCGGGAGGCGGTCGTCATCGACCATGATGAGATTGCCGGAGCGTTCGACGACGGGGCGTTCCTTTGCGAAATACAATGGGACGATTGGAATCTGTTCACGCTTGATATACAGCCAGATATCGAGTTCCGTCCAGTTGGAGAGCGGGAAGACGCGGATGGATTCGCCTTGGTTGATTTTGGAATTGTAGATATTCCACAGCTCAGGGCGCTGGTTCTTCGGATCCCATTGATGGAACTTGTTGCGGAAACTGTAGATGCGCTCCTTCGCGCGGGATTTTTCTTCGTCACGCCGCGCGCCGCCGAACGCCGCGTCGAAGCCATAGTGGTTGAGAGCCTGCTTCAAGGCTTCTGTTTTCATGATGCGCGTATGGACTTCGGAGCCGTTCGTGATGGGATTGATGTTCTGCGCGACGCCTTCCGGATTCGTCCAGACAAGCAGCTGGAAGCCGAGCTCTTTCGCCATGCGATCGCGGAACTCAATCATTTCGTGAAACTTCCAACGCGTATCGACGTGCATCAGCGGGAAGGGAATCTTGCCCGGATAGAACGCTTTCTGGGCCAGACGGAGCATCACGCTCGAATCCTTTCCGATGGAATACAGCATGACGGGATTCTGGAATTCCGCGGCAACTTCGCGGATGATGTAAATGCTCTCCGCTTCAAGCTGTTGCAAATGTGTGAATGTATAATTTTCCATGGATATGATTATTCCCAATCGTGGGCGTAGGCGACAAAATACGGATTGACGAGGCTTGGGCGGTCATAGCGAAGCGGCTCATGGTCGTCCCATTGGACAAGACAGCCGCCGGCGGCTTCCAAGACGGCCTGTGCGGCGCCCGTGTCCCAATGCATGGTGGGGGCGATTCGCGGATAGACATCTGCCGAACCATCGGCGACGAGGCAGATTTTCAGTGAACTGCCGATGGAGACGAGCTTTGCGGGGCCGCGCGTCTCTTCGAGGCGTTCGATGAAATCGGTCGTTTCGACGTTGCAGTGGGAGCGAGAGGCGACAACGCGCAGTTGGTGTTCGCCTTGCGGACGCGGCCGTGGAATCGGCTGGAAATGTTCGCGGATGTCATGGAGCTTTTCGGCCAGTTCCGCGCGGTTGGCGAAATCGTCGCCCTGCTTGAAACGGAATGCTCCAAATCCTTTGGCGCCAACGTAGAAGAGGCCAATAGCGGGCGCGAAAACAACGCCGTAAACGGGGCGGCCATCGTGAATCAGCGCGATATTGACGGTGAATTCGCCGTTTTTCTTGATGAATTCCTTCGTGCCGTCCAGCGGATCCACCAGCCAGTAGGTGGTCCATGCGCTGCGTGTCTCGTACGGAATTTCCTTGCTTTCTTCCGAAATGACGGGAAAATCGTACAATTGCTGCAGGCGCTCCATGATGAGATTATGGGCGGCCTTGTCCGCGGCGGTTAATGGTGAATTGTCCGCCTTCAGCTGGACATCGAAATCTTCGCCATGATATATGCGCAAGATTTCAGCGCCTGCGTCATAAGCCGTAAGGATGACGGGCGGGCAGAAATGTTCTAGAATGTGTTGGAAGGAGTTGGGCATTGCGCGTTATTCCGCATGTTCGAGGCTGGAAAATACATGCCTCTAATATAATACATGAACGGGATAACGCATCTTTTGACTGCGGCCAAAGAAACGCTTCGTACAAAAGATGTACGACGTTTCATTGCCGCAGGAGCAAAAAGGAAAGGAAATGGCTATTGAGGTAATCGGAAAATCGCCCTCAAACACTGACAAAAACGATTGGTTTAGTCAGCGGTCTTGGGAAGGTTTTGGGGGAGAGGATTGTCATCGTCGCCGGGGAAACCGAGGAGTTCGGTTCTCAGCTTGGAGAGGGCAAAAAGATACGAGAACATGAATTGTTCGAAGAACATTTTCAGTTCGTAGAATTCGGAGAGCGTGACAGTGCGCGTGGTTTGCAAATGCATGATGCGATTGCGGCGCGAGACCATCTGGCTCCAGTGGTAGAAGAACAGTTCATTCGCCTCGGGGAACGGGGCGATGTGATGTTGTTGGCAGTAAGTACGGATGCATGAACAAGACTGGCCCAGCGTCGGAGCCTGCCAATTTTTGCGTTCTGCATCGTTGCAGTACTTGTTGAAATCAATGAGAACTTCAAGATCTTCACCATGATAATTGGCGTGCTTTCCATTCTCATAGGCAGCGAAGAATTTGCGGACATCAATGCCGAGCTGTTTGCGCTGCCATTGAACGATTGTCTGATTGATCTCCCTTTCGAAGATATTGAGGAGAAGCATGGCCTGGCTGGAGTAGTCTGTGAAGAAGAGTTTCTTCTTAAACTGCGCGAAGTAGCAGGCTTCACGATAGTTCTGGGCGGATTGGAGATCCATCATGTCCAGAAACTTCAGGGGAAGGTTTTCTTCCTCAAAACGACGAATGGGGAGGTGGAAGGTGAAGGGAGGGAAAAAGTCGTGGGGAACATCGTCATCCCACGGCCAATGTAAATCATCGGTAGTCATTTTTTGTTCCTCTTGTTTTTGCTTAATTGTAAAAGAACGGGTTGGCGGAATCGCCATAAGAACGCCTTCTTAGCATTGTCGTGGCAATGCTGATGGCTTTGTGGCCTGTCCAACGGCGGCCATGGGAAGCATATCAATGCGATTGAGGGCAAAAACAAAAACGAACGAATTTGGGGATTTATTGTAAAATTATGAGGAAATATTCGATTTTTTTATAATATTTTTTGATCTCTTTCTTTGAGGACTGAAGAGACAAGAGGTAAGCTACTTTTTTATCTAAAACGAGATGCTAATATATTTAAGTTTATTTTCTTCTTGCTGTTAATAACTTTTTGTAAACCAACATATAAGGCTGTGACAAAAATACAAAAAATGTCGATTTGAAATTGGAGCTGAAAACCATATTAGATGGTGGTGTTCGTTTTCCTTTACTATAACATAATAGAATACCGTCATGTGCTAAAACGGATGCGGCGTCTTCCGTATTGGAAGCCGCCGCATGGTAATGTATGGGAATGGTGTGTGGAGATTTGTCTTGATTTGCAGAACGTTGTCAAGACGCTATTTCCATAGTTTGATAAGTTCGGGGAGGGCGTCCCGCAACGTGCCTTTCGTGACGAGCGCGAGAACACAGAACGGTGATCGTGGCGTGTAGCGCTGCTGTGGTTGGATGGAGGGATTGAAGAGTTCGCCAAACATGCAAAGGTCTGGGTGGTAGGTGTTTCGCTCAAGATTGTGGCTGCAGGCGATGCGCACGTTGTCACGGATGTCGGCTGCGAAGGCGACGGTCATGGAGAGGTCGGGCTTGGTCCAGCCACTGTATTTGACGGGTGCCCAGAGATTCGGAACTGATTGGTATATCGTGTCTTCGCAAATATCGCGTTTATTGTCGAAGTTCGGATAGGAACGCAGGAAGAGACTTTGGCAGTTGATGGGCGAACCGCCCAAATTGGTGACGGCCTGAAACTCCCATAGCATCCACGGCGTGTTCGGCGGGAGGATGATTCGGTATTCGATTTCGTATGTGAAATCGTTGTTGCTGGCTAGAAGGCTGATGACAACACGTTGATCGTCTGCCTGGATGGTGGCGTTGCGGAGTTTCTGCGCCTCCTCCCAGCGCGGTTTGCCGTTGGGGGCGATATAATGGAGCATGGCGCTGTAGGTGGCGATAGGCTGCCCGTCGAGGCTGAAATAGAGGCGGCAGTCGTTCGGACGTGCTTCAATGGTCAGCCTGCCATTGGAGACGTTGAAGTTTCGTGGGCCGAGTTGTTCAATGGTAAACGCCTTGTTCGCATTGGCGAAATCGGTTGGGAAGTCTGCCGATGGACAAAGTTCCTTGTAGAGCTCATGGCGTGCTTTTGGCCTATTGTGCGAAAAATAGGGCTTGATCTGACGGCAGGCCAGCGGATCCGCATGGATTTTCGTAAAGACATCGGCAAGAAGCGGATAGGGCTCGTCTTCGATGTTGACGATGCCATAGTTTGTGTTTTCCGGGAAGACGAGTGAGACGCCGAGCGGCGGCTGGTCAACCCACATGAAATAGTCGTAGCCGATGGCGAACGGCAATGAAAGAAGGGTGCGTGCGAAAATGTCCGTCGCTTTGGCGCGTTCAGCCTGTGTGAAAAAACGCTGTCCCGCGCCGCGTGTGCAGGGCAGGCCGGAATCGAGCGCGGGGTAGGACCATTCCGTGATCATGATCGGTTTCTTCGCTTCCTCATAGACTGAGGTGAAAGTCGTAAGCATGGGAAGGCGTTTGTCTGACATTTCCGAATAGACGACGCCGTCGTCGAGATCGACCGGAATATAGCTGTTCCAAGTAATGACATCCGAATACTTTCCGGCCACTTTCCAGACGATTGGATGATGTCTTGAGGTGTTGATGCCAGCGAAACGGCAGCCGAGCAGGAGGTGGTTCGGATCGATCTTGCGGAAGGCGTCATGGATGGTCTTGAAATAGAGTTCAGCCGTTTGTCTGAGAAAAGCGGATTTGATAGATTGTTGATTTATGGTTGCGGATGGAAGCGACGTCATGTCAAGTAGTTCATCGGCGTTCTTGAGACTTAGGCCCCATGTCTCGTTGAGTTTTTCCAGATTGTAGTCGGCATGTTTGAACAAGAGGTTGCGGATGGCGATTTTGGCGTGATGGGTGGCGGGCTTCTTCATGGCGGCGTCAAAAAGACCTGTATAGCCGTCGCTTCGGCCCCACCAGGCGAGTTCGTTGTCCATGAAATATCCGAAGACCCATGGATTGTTGACGTCATCTGCGCAGATTTCCGCTATGCGCCATTCGCACCATGCCTTGAAGTCTGGATGATAGACATTTGGGAAAGCGGTGCATGGCTTGCGTTCGTAGGGGGTGATGTCGAATTCCGGGCCGAGGGCCGCCATGGTCGTGCCGACGGACAGGAAATGCTGCCGCGAGAGGCCTTTCATGCGAAGGCCTGCGTCGCCATAGAACGTGTTGAAGCCCCATGAGACGAGCCTGTCCCGCGTGTTTTGCTCCCATTCCTTGGGGGATTTGTACTTCTTGTCGTTGTTGATCTTATAAAGCAGTTTGTTCTGAAGGCGTTCGCAGGGCTGGCCGTTGTAACGGACGGAGCCCATGCCAAGCGCGAGGAAGCCGCGCCCGAGCGGGTCATACGCTAGCCATGAGCCGTCTGCGTCCTGCTTGACTTGGAAGAAACCCGTGGGTGTCGTCGTCTTACCTTTGATATAACTGTCGCATTCATATGGCGGGAACGTCTTGGCGGCGGTCGTATCCATGGTTTTGCCGGAATAGGAACCGTTCAGTTCCGTGTAAGTGGCGATGGCCAAATCATTTCTGAGGGCGGGGCGGACAAAGTTGACAGGCGTTTCCGCGCCTTCCTTGAAACGGACGACGCGTTTGTAGCAAAGCTTGCCGTCCATCGTCGTGACTGTTCCCGTGACGGTGTCGCCCTGCTTGGAAAGTTTCAAACGATAGGGGACATCGTATTTCCAGTCCATATCCGGCGATTCGACAGAGACTTGCGTGAGATTGATGGATTTGGGCCATGCATTGTTCTGCTTCTGATGGAGTTCCATATGATGGGCGCCGCCTGTGGCAAGAGGTCTTTCGACGAGCGCCAGATGGTAGAAATTCGCGTAATTCTGCACAAGCACGACGCCAATGACGGCGTAGCTGACTTGAAGCCGTTTCTGGATGGTGACAACTGCTTCGACTTCAGCGTTTTCCGACAGCGGGGCGTTCGTGTATTCAAGCGTATGGCCTGTCGCGATGGTCTTGAAGCCATTTGGAATGGACCGCCATGTGAGCGGATTGCCGCGCCATGCGGATTTTTCCAGGCTCAGCGTCTCCGCCATTATAATAATAGGTATAAGGAAAAGGATGGTTGCGATGCGCTTCATGGATGTCTCCTTTGTTGTAAAATGGAAAATTTCATCTAATATAGCTTTCAACTTTGAAAAATGCAGTTAAATTAAACAACTGTTTCATGAAATATTCAAAAGCAGACTGATATGGGCCGGAATAAACGACTGATTCACGATTTCACGCAGGGGAGCATACCGATGCAGCTCCTCGCGTTTTCCGCGCCTTTGTTCTGCTCGAATTTTCTGCAAGCCATTTACAATACGGTTGATATGATTGTCATGGGACATGTGTTGGGGCGAGTGGGACTGTCGTCGATATCCGTCGGCGGCGACATTCAGAAGTTCTTGAATTTCATGGCGATGGGCTTTTCAGGAGCGGGGCAGGTGGTCATTGCGCAGTTTCTGGGAGCGGGAGAACGGGAGAAGGCGCAGCGTTTCATCGGGACGATGCTGACGTTCATGCTGACATGTGCCTTTTCCATGAGCGTTCTCTGCCTGACGTTCCGCCATTATCTGCTGGACTGGCTCCATGCGCCGCCGGAATCGCGTGATCAGGCGTTGATGTATGCGACGACATGCATGTTCGGGCTTGTGTTCACCTACGGCTACAACGCGACGAGCGCCATCATGCGCGGCATGGGCGATTCGAAACGGCCGTTCATGATCATCGCCTTCGCGGCGGTTTTGAACCTGCTGTTGGATATGCTGTTTATCTTGAAATTGGGCTGGGGGGCGTTTGGCGCGGCGTTTGCGACGGTACTGGCTCAAGCCACAAGCTTCATCAGCGCAAGTGTTTACATTATGCTGAACCATGAAAGCCTAGGAGTGGATCTGAAATTGTCATATTTTCGGATCAACCGCGAACTGCTTGGGCCGTTGGTCAAGCTTGGCGTACCGATGGCTTTCAAAAGCGCGTCGCTTCAGTTTTCGAAACTCTTTGTCAATTCGTGGATCAACACGTACGGCGTTGTCGTTTCGGCTGTTTCAGGAATTGGGGCCAAGTTGAACAATGTCAGCAACTTGATTGCGAGTTCCGTGAACACGGCGGGCAGTTCGATGATCGGCCAGAACATCGGTGCGGAGAAATACGACCGCGTATCGAAAGTCGTCCATACAGCGGCGATGATCAACTTCTGTTGCGCGTTGCCGTTGATTATTATCGTCACGTGTTTTCCGAATGTCCTGTTCGGCCTTTTCACAAATGACGAGGAAGTTCTGGCGGTCTGCCGCGAATACATTCCGATTGCGGTTATCATCTTCATGGGCAGTGCGTTGCGTTCGCCTATGAACGCCTTCATCAACGGTTCGGGCAACTATCGGCTGAACTTCTGGACGGCGTTTTTCGACGGCTTTGTCATGCGCGTTTGCATGACGGCGTTTCTTGGCCTATGCTGCGGACTGAAATACCGTGGCTTCTGGCTGGGCGCGGTGTTGGCGGGTTTGGCGCCGTTCTTTGTCGGAATCTGCTACTATCTGCCAGGCAGATGGAAGCGGAAGAGCGAATTGCTGAAAAGCGCGGAAAAAGCACCATGACGGCACGGCTTGTGAAACAGAACATTTCATGTGGCAATGCTTGCCAAGAGGCAAAGGACTATTATCTTATATAATACTTGTGACAGCAAGTGATTTGGAACAGAATTGAAAAAGGAAACAACAATGGCAAGCAAGAAAGAAATATTCGCCGACGGTATTGGCCAGATCCATTACGCGGGCAACATGGTTCGTTTTGATTTCGTGACGTTGCAGCCGGCGGAAGACGGCAAGACGCCTGTCGCCGAGCCGAACGTCCGCATCATCATGCCGCCACAGGGCTTTCTGACGGCCTTCAATTCGATGCAGCAGCTGATTGACAAATTGATTGATGCCAAAGTGCTGAAGAAGAACGACAAAGCTCAAAAGTAATTGAATTTCAATTATAAATGTGCAAAAAGCGCGGAGCGATCCATTTCGCTTCGCGCTTTTTTGTGGTGTTTTTCAATGGGACATCTGGGATATCTGGGACAAATGAGACAAAATTTTTGCTCCCAGAAGTCCCAGAAGTCCCAGTTGTCTCATCTTGCCAAATACTTTATGGCAATGGCTGGAAAGGAGCAAGTAATAGATTCGGTGACGGGGCCAATGCACATTGAAGGGGAATCACGTCGTTTGAACTATAAGTTATTGTGAATACGTGTGTTCCGGCTTCAAGACGGCGTGGGCGGTTGGGCCCTTCGCCGCTGTAGCTGTTGCCGCCGAGGAAGGCCCATTGGGTGTTGATGGAGGATTTCGAGCCGTAAGTCGTGACTCTTTTCGGCTCGCTTCCCGCGTAGGATTGCATGATGTTGAAGGGCACATACTTGTCGAAGAAGGCATGGAGATAGTAGTCGCCCGGCTTGTCTAACTTGAACGTAAACAGCCACTTGTCGCCGTCGCGGGTGATTTTGCCTTTCACGACGCCTTCACGGTCTTTGGCGAGCAGGGCGGCATCTGGCTGTGAATCGACATGGACGGTCACATGGCGGGAGAGGCCGTCCGGCGTGCGGACGAGCACGACGGCGCGGTTGAGGCGGGCATGCGTGAATTTGGTTTTATCGACGGATACCGTTAATTCAAGCGGCTTGCCCGGTTGGAGAACGCCCTTTGATGGCGAGACGGAAATATATGGATTCGTGGTATTTATGCGAATGGTAAACGGCAATGGGGCGGTCATATCCGCCGATGGAAGAAGCTTGAATGACGCCGTGCCGTAATTGCCATTATTATATGGTATATAAAGTTGCTGCACATCCGTGATGAACGGCAGCGGGCGGTAGGGCAGCGGGAAGCCTTCGGACGATTGGAAAGCGCCGATGTCCGGCTTGTCTGATGACAGAAAATTCGAAAGCGGCTTGCCCGCTTTTTGCCCGACGGAACCGTCTGCCAAATCATAAAGCCCTGCGGTTGGGTTGGTAAACGTGGGAATGCCGATGACAGCGTGTTTTTCCTGACCGAACTGCTGTTGGAGTCTTTCAATATTCTGGCGGTCGCGTTCGGGGGGGATGTCGAAAAGACTATAGTCGCTTTTGGCGTTGTAGTCTCGATAGTAAGACGTTGAAAAATAGCCGCTTCCCGCCATGAGATTGTTGAAGGCGACGCCTTTCACGAGGCCTGGAAAGCGTTCAGGCCCATGGCCTTTGGAGCCGCCGAAGCCTGAAAATCCGCCGCCGCTGACAAGCGTGTTGTTGAAAAAGAAGATCTGCCCTTTTCCGGAATCGGAAAAGACATTTTTGACGGATGCGCCTTTGATGCTGTAAACATCGCCGATGTCGGCAATTAGGTTCTGGAAAATGTAGGATGGTCCGACGAGGCAAGGGGCGGTCGAGACGCCGCAGAGGAGCTGTTCGGAACGGTTGTAGAAGAAACGGCAATTGGCTTGCCCGCCGTCGAGCTCCATGCCGTCGTCGCAACCAAGCGTGAGCAGATTGCCGTAAATCTCTGCATCTTGGAAGGTTGAACCGTAGATGTCGCCGTTGCCGTGGCCTTCGATGGCGTCATTCCATCGACGGAGATCGGAGCCGACGCAGTCGTTGAAGCGGATGGTGGCCTGGGCGGTTTCGCCGATAGTCATGGCCTCCATGCCGGCGGGATGGGAGTGGAACCAACTGTTCGTCGTGCCGTTCGGATCATGGATGTAGTTCTTTTCCACAAGGATGCGATCCGTGGCATGAATGTTGAGACCGCCGTCCATGTTGACGACTTTGCCATTGAGGAAGTATTTGCCGTCAAGATCGGGCCGTTGTTCGCCGACGCGTCCGAAGCCTGACAAATCGCAGTTGCGGACGATGACATTCTGGCAGCCGATGACGGAGACCGCATGGCGTTTGCCACCGTGGACGGTGACATTGTCCAGAATGACATATTCCAGACCGGAAAGCGTGAGGGCGGCGTCCTCCGGCGAATCGGGCGATGCCGTGACGACGAAGCCCGGACGGCATGTATAGCGGACATAGCCGTCCGCCGTGCCGCTTTGCGTGAAAAGATTCTTCTTCTTGATGGAAGTCTTGTCCAATAGGATAGTTCTGGCGACGGGAACATCGGCCGACAATGTCTTGAAACGATAGGTATGGCTGCGTTTCTGGCCGTTGTCGTCGGCTTCGAGCGAGAGATCATAAGATGTATTTTCATCAAGTTTGACGATGGATCCGGCGGCGCGTTGTTCATTGTAGATGAACGGGAGCGGCATGGCGTCATGCCATTCCGTTTCCGTGGCCTTTTTGTAGCGCAATGTCGTCTTGAGCTGTCCTTCATCCTTGGATTGCAAATTGTTAAGATAAATGGAACAGACCGTGTAGCTCGGGATGACTTCAAAATCAGGCTTTTTTTCAACGGCGATTGGATCATTGCCTTCAAAAAGCTTTGGATTCGCCATGACGGCCTTTACACCGTAATAGGCTGGCCCAGAGGCGGTTCTGAAGAGAAATTGGAAGGTGTCCTCGTCCCGTGTATCAAACTTGTCGGCAAGATGCTTGCGGCGTGGCGTGTTTTTGGGGGAGCTGATGCGTTGCAGTTCCTTGCCGTCCTTGTAGAGTTTGACTTGC
>JAFZAB010000188.1 GCA_017548425.1 Victivallales bacterium | reverse complement strand
GGAACATTATGCGGAGGATGTCTTCGGCGAAGTCGCCATCCGGCGTTTTCTTTCAGAAGAAACGGCCGCCAAACTTCTTGCGACGATTTCAGGCGAAGCCCCCTTCGATCCGGACATAGCCGACGAAGTCGCGCAGGCCATGAAAGAATGGGCCATCTCCAGAGGAGCGACGCATTTCACGCATTGGTTCCAGCCGCTCAACGGCGGAACGGCTGAAAAGCACGACGCCTTCATCGAACCTGCCGGCAAAGGACAGGTCATCATGGAATTCTCCGGTAAGAAACTCATCGTCGGCGAACCGGATGCGTCCAGTTTCCCGTCCGGCGGTTTGCGCAGCACGTTCGAAGCGCGCGGCTACACGGCGTGGGATCCGACAAGCCCCGCTTTCATCAAACGCCACGCCAACGGCGCAACGCTTTGCATTCCAACCATTTTCTGCTCATACACAGGCGAAGTTCTGGACAAGAAGACGCCTGTTTTGCGTTCCCAGCAGGCTTTAGCGCATGCCGTCCAACGGCTTATGCATTGCTTCGGCCTGCCGGACGAACATGTCCATATCACGCTTGGCATCGAACAGGAATACTTCCTAATCGACAAAAAGTTCTATCTGCAACGGCCGGATCTCATCCAAGCGGGGCGAACGCTTTTCGGAGCGCCGCCAGCCAAACATCAGCAGTTGGAAGATCATTATTTCGGCTCCATCAAGCCACGCGTTCTCGCCTTCATGGAGGAAGTCGAAAACGAATTGTGGAAGCTTGGCATTCCCGCCAAGACACGCCATAACGAAACCGCTCCCGCGCAGTTCGAATTGGCTCCGATTTTTGAAGACCAGAATCTCGCTATCGACCATAACATGCTCATTATGGAGGTCTTACGACAAGTTTCTGAACGAAACGGACTCGTCTGTCTCCTCCACGAAAAGCCTTTCGCGGGCATCAACGGCTCCGGCAAACACAACAACTGGGGGCTTTCCTACGGCACGAAAAATCTTCTCGATCCAGGCGAAACGCCACAGGAAAACGCTATTTTCCTGACGCTTCTCACGGCCATCATCCGCGCCGTTGACATCCACAGCGACCTCTTGCGCGCCGCGACCGCCACGGCGGACAACGACCACCGTCTCGGCTCGCATGAAGCGCCGCCCGCCATCATCTCCATCTTTCTTGGCGAACAACTCACGGAAGTGTTGGATCGTATTGGTTCGGGCGTTGCCGTCGGCAGCCGCAAGCCCGCCAAAATGCGCATCGGCGTCGATTCCATTCCTGTCCTGCCGCGTGACACGACGGATCGCAACCGCACAAGTCCTTTCGCCTTTACAGGCAACAAGTTCGAATTCCGCGCACCGGGTGCCAGCCAATCCTGCGCAGAAGTCAATCTCGTCCTCAACACCATCGTCGCGGAATCACTGGATTATTTCGCCGACAGGCTCGAACCGATTGTCGGCGTCAAAGACTTCAACAAGAAGTTGCAAGAGCTTTGCCACGAAAGTCTTGTCAAACACCGCCGTATCATCTTCAACGGCGACAACTACGGCAAGGAATGGCTGGACGAAGCCGCGCGGCGTGGCCTTCCTAATCTGGCCAGCACCCTCCCCGCCATCGACAACTTCCGTAAAACCACCACCAAGACGCTCTTCCAGAAATACGGCGTCCTTTCGAACACGGAAATCGATTCGCGTTACGAAGTGTTCCAAGAAGTCTATCACCGCAAGATTCGTATTGAAGGCGAAATCGGTCTCGAAATCGCCCGAAGCATGATCGCTCCCGCCGCCGAACAGCAATTCGGACGGCTTGCCGCCGCCCTCGCCAACGCCAAAGCCTGTGGCCTCAAGGCAGGAACGTCAGGTTTGAAAGCGAAAGCGCAAAAAATCGGCGACGGCATTGACCAACTATCCAAAGCCAACGACAGTCTCGCGGTAGCTCTTCATGACGGTCCAGAAAAAATCATGGCCGCTCTTCGCGCCCTCCGCGTCATCATCGACACGCTTGAACTCGATGTTGATGACGACCTCTGGCCTCTGCCCAAATACCGCGAAATGCTGTTTATTTATTGAAAAAGTTTCAAGCAACAAAAAGCCAGAAGGCCATCATTCAACCTTCTGGCTTTTTCGTTTTCTAGCCGAATATCTTATTTACGGCGCGGTTCAAGCCGAACACCAGTCGGCATTTTGCTTTTTTGATCCAGCGTGTATTTCATGGGAACGACCTCCAGAATCGGAAACTCTGGATAGGAATCCGTCACAAACGTCGTGCCTTCTGGATAGAAGACCTCCACATACAGACCCATCTTGGAAGGATCGTCTTCATTCCGTTTCTCCCACATGACTTGGATGTCGCCGTTCGGCGTGGGAATCATACCGCCTGCGCGGCGCTGTCTGCCCGGATACGGCTTCACTTCAAACTTCTTGAAACCAGGCTCCAACGGACGAACGCCCAGTATGATACAATTGATGTAATACGCGGGAATCGCGCTCCAACCATGGCAGCAGGAGCCTGCCCAGTAGAAGTCGTCCGGCCCAGTCGGCGTTTCCGGCAGGGAGGTGAAACCTTCAACCGTCCATTTACTGAATTCATCGTAGATACGATCATAGATGTGCATCCGCGCTTTTGGCGTCTTGTCTGCCATGCCACGAACCAGATACGGCAATGAACTATAGGTGCAGCCCACTAGCTTGCCGCCGATAATGGATCTCACAACGGCATCAATCTTATTCTCTGGCACGAGATTGTTGAACAGCATCAACGCCTGGACATGCTCGTAATCCTCTTGATTCGCGTTTTCGGACGGCAGCAGATAACCGTAGCATTGCTTCTTTTCGTCCCAGAACATTTTTTCAATGACAGCTCCAAGTTCCTTCGCCGCAGCGCCATAGCGTGCGGCAGCTTCGTTATCACCGTCAACCGCCGCCAATTTCGACGCCGCGCCCAACGCTTCGTACATATATATATTGTAGAGCGAATCAGGGAATGCGGGGCAACGGTCCAGACGGCCTGTCCATTCAAAGAAATTCCAAATCCGTTTCTCGTTGCCGGGCTCGTAAAGTCCTTCCACACGGGACTTTCGCGCCAATGCGGCTTCCAGAATCTTCTTGACGGTCTCCTTCTGCCGTTTGTATTCGTCCAAACTGCCAGAATGCATGTAAAGCTCCAACAGCGACGGAATCCATACCATCGTGAACGACGGAATCGTAATCGACGATTCCGCCGGTGCGCAGATTTCCAGATAGCCGTTGCCAAGATACGAGCGTCCAAGCAGTTCCAACGACGCTTTCGCGAAATCATAGTTGCCCCACACATAGTAGCCGTAAAGCATCTGGTTGCGGGAATCGTATGCGTACAACGACTGTTCACGCCACGGGCAGTCTTCATAATGGTCGTGCATGCAGCACAGCAACGTGTTGATCGCCACATCGCGCATCTTCTGCAGCATACTGTCCGCCGTGTCCAGATAGGTTGGTTGCGGCAACGGATAGTAAACGCCGCTGATACCCGCGTAATGGACGGCGGGCATCGTTTCGCCATATTCAGAGAAAATTAGCTGCATGTAGCGACCGCCAATACGGCGGAGCGGATAGGTGAATTGATTGCGGCCGTCATGGCAGATATATCGATCGATGAAATTGCGCGGTCCGATGACGGAACGCGGATGGCCGTCGTCCAGATGTTCGCCATGATGGATTTCCACCACCGTTCCAGCCGCCGCTTCCACGTCAATCGTGATGAATCCCGTCGATTCCTTTCCGAAATCCACCGTGCAGGCCAAATCCATGTCCGCCTGCGGAGGCTTCTTGAAACGCCATGCAGGACCGTCGGGCCGCCACATTGGCTTCTGACGGTTGACGCCCGCCCTTTCGGCTTCGGGAACGTCAAACGCTTCCTGTACAAAACGCGAACCGAAGAATGAAACTCCCGCTGATTTCATCCGCCAGCCTTGCCAGACAAGTTTCACGGGGTTGGGTGGCAGTTGGTTCAATTGCAGAATCGGACGTTCCTCCATGGATGCCCAATGACCGTTGGCCGTCGGCCGTTTGTGGACAGTTGCCGCCTCCCAGCCGCTGTCGTCGAAGGACGGTTCCATCCAATCGGCCTCTTTGCGAGCGTCATATTCAAAGGTAAAACCAAGCTGCGGGCTGACAATAACCTTTCGGTTCTGTGTAAAGCCTGGATCCATGCTGCATTTCCATGTCGCATCCGTCACGGCGACGGGCATGCCCGCTTGCGAAACGATGGCCATCAGGCCTGGATCGCATTTGTAATGCGTGAAGAAACTCTGCCCCATGTGATGCACCAACACGGCGATCGTGTTGTCGCCCGACTTCACAAATTCCGTCACATCAACGGTCGCATACGTTTTGCGGTCCGGAAAATCTGGAAACTGCATGACATGGACTCGTTTGCCGTTGATATAAACGACATAGTCGGAATCCGCCGACAGACGCAACATGGTTTCCTTTGTTTCCTTCAGCTGGAAGTGTTTGCGGAAACGATAATACGAATCCACGGGGGCGACCTGTTCGCCCAGCCAAATCAACGATGCCATCAGCAACATATCCATCTGTTCTTTCTCCTTATATTTTTATGAATTAACCTTCTTTGGCTCCATGCCGTTTCAAAACGGCGATGACACGATTTGTCAATTCGTCCAAATCATCACGGTTCCATGTTTCCACATTCAAACGCAGTTTCGGCTCGTTTCCAGACGGCCGCAAGCAGAACCACCATCCTTGCGAGCCATTGTCTTCCACTAGTTTCAGATCGGGAGCCACAAGTTTCGTCGAATCATAATCGCCGACAGCAGGCATGCAGCGATTCAAATCCAGTTCTTCGTCCTTTCGAATTTCATAACGTGACATTGATCCGCCGAATTCCTTCGCGACATCCATAATGACCGGCAGGACGTCACTACGTGATTGCAAATCATAGTTCAGTTCACCACTCCAATGATAGGTTTTGCGCCATTCCACCAATTTGTCCGCCAACGTCTCGCCCGCCGCTTTCCATTGCCATGTTTGGGCAATCAGATGCAGGGCTGTCAACATGCCGGAATCCGCGCAGAAGAAATCCGGATGGAAGTAATGACCGGAATGTTCGCCCGCGAAAACAACGCGATCGCTAAACGCCTCATGACGCATCAGTCGTTTGAATTGACCATGTCCCACCGGCAAATCAATCAATTCGACATCACCGCCCGCAGGGAACAGATGCTTCAAGAGTTGTGAACCGCAGATGTTCCGTAACACGACGGGGTTGGAAATCTTGCAGGACGACAATTTTCTCTGCGAAACAAGCGCCAGAATATGCGACGCCACGACAGGCGTGCCCGTATGATCCACGAAACCTGCGCGATCCGCATCGCCATCGAAACCAATGCCCAAATCCGCTTTGTTCGCCATCACGGCCTCCGCCAGCCGTTTGTTAAAATCTGGCAACAGCGGATTCGGAACGCCCAGCGGAAAACTTCCGTCTGGCGTGTCTTCCACAAACACCGTCTCCAAGCCGAACTTCTCCAACCGCTTGGCGATTGGTCTGAAGGCCACAGCGCCAACGCCATTGCCGGCCATCACGACGATTTTCAGTCCACAACCCAACGGTTTCCATTTATCGAAACCTGCCAAGCCAAGCATAAACTCCGCAAACTCTTCTCCAACAGGAAGTTCCGAAACTGGATCCAGCAATTCCAATACACGGAGGCGGATGGTGGCCAAATCTTCCGCCGAAAATGGAACCGCGCCAGAGCGCATCATCTTCAAACCGTTATAATCCTTTGGATTATGGGATGCCGTAACCATCGCACCGCCCGCAAAACGATCCGCATATCGACCGCATGCATAGTAAACCTGCTCCGTGGAGGCCAGCCCGATGGACGTACAATGTCCGCCAGCCTCTTCGACGCCTCGCGCAAACGCCGTCAGTAATTCAAACGAGCCCAACCGGGCATCATGGCCGAGAACGATTTCCGGCTTCCCATCCGCTTTAGTCGCAAGTAGTTCCGCCATGGCGCGGCCTGTCAACCGCGCCACTTCTGCATTTAGTTCATTCGGCCAAATGCCGCGCATATCGTCCCGTTTAAAACAGGCCTCAACGCTTGCACGGCTGTTTTCCGTCGGTGTATGATTGTCCATTCATTCGCTCCTGTCAACAAAATCTGTCCTGTTCACCATGAAAAATCGCCCGCGCGACTGGCAAACTCACAGACTATTATTATCATAATATATACTTGACAAATATTCCATGTTTTCCGTTGAAAAAAACGGTTCTGCATGGCTTTTTATTGACCTTTTTGTTCTTTTGTCCGTTCAACCGTTTCAACATCGTTCTCCTCAATCCGTGCAAGCTTCCGACTACATCCTTCTGGCTGAACAGGCAGGCTTCGTCAAAATAGCCTGCCTGAAACCGCCACGCCTTGCGGACGGCTATCTTTCCAGTCATCTTGACAACTGGCTGAAAAGCAATGCAGGAGCCTTGAGTTATATCGATTCCAAACGAGACATTCTTGTTGCGCCATTTGCGCAACGTCCTTGGGCCAAGTCGCTTATCATCGCCAGTTTTCTGCCTGAACGGGATGATTCACCATTGCTTCAACTGCCGCACGCCCATGATGGCCGTCCCTTCGCGGAAATCGCCCCCTACGCTTTGGACAGAGACTACCATGAGACAGGCCGTGAAAAGCTTCAGCGGCTTGAAGAACTGCTCATTGAGCAGTTCGGTCCTGCCCAAATGGAATCCGGAGTCGATAGCGAACCTGTTCTGGAAAAGCCACTTGCGCAAATTGCAGGCATTGGTTCGCGCGCCTTGAATTCGCTGATTTACGATGATTGTCACGCCTGTGGCATCAATCTCGCCATTCTTTTCACTGCACACGATCTGCCGCCGCGTCTTCTGGACGCTCCGCCAGAATGCCCGCATTGCGGAAAGTGCCTTCAAGCCTGCCCGACGAAAGCCTTCGGCAATGCCGAAGGCTTCCAAGTCCGCCGTTGCCGCGCATGGCTATCAGGCGAATACCGCAAGCCCCTCACATGGGAAGAACAAATTCGTCTGGGCCCAACGCTTTACGGTTGCGGTAAATGCACAAGCTCCTGCCCCAAAACAGATTACGCCGAGCCTCTACCAGTCGATGCGGAAGACTTCCTGCGCCTTCCATCCGCCATGATCACACGAATCATTCAAAAGACCGCTCTCGCCCACACGGGAACGACTGTTTTGAAACGCAATGCGGTAGCCGCCATCGGACAGCAACTTCCGCCAGAAATCCGCAACGCCCGCAAGCCGGAACTGCTTGCGCTCTGCGCCTCGCCTTCCGTCCGCCAGACCATCGAAGCCTGGCCTTTATAGTGGTTAGTGGTTAGTGATTAGTGGATAGTGGAAAAATAAATAGCAATAACAATGGAAAACGACAATCTGCCACGTGAACGCTTCCAAAACCAAGGTCCGGACGCCTTGACGGACAGCGAACTTCTTGCCGTCTTGCTACGCACGGGCACGCAGGGAAAGAATGTCATCGAACTTGCCAACGAACTGCTTAAGACGTTCGACGGCAATCTGTTGGACTTAAGTTCCGCAACCGTCCAACAGCTTCGCGAAATCGGCGGCATCGGCGAAGCAAAGGCCGTCGGTCTATGCGCCGCTTTCACGTTGGCCAAACGTCTGGTCAAGCTCCGCCTCGCCATGCGGCCGCTTTTCAACAATCCAGAATTCATCGCCGACTACATGCGGGACGTCATCCAATCACGGGAAAAAGAGGAGACGCATGTCTTTCTGCTGGACTCGCAAAGCCGTCTCATCCGCGACGAACTGGTCTCCATCGGCATTTTGGACAGGGCACTCCTCCACCCGCGGGAAATCTTCCGCCCCGCCGTCCGCGAGGCCTGCCGCTCCTTCATCCTCTGCCACACCCATCCGTCCGATGATCCGACGCCTTCCGTGGAGGATATCAAACTGACCTACACACTGCTCATGGCGGCTGAAATCATGGATATTCAAATGACAGACCATTTGGTCGTCGCGCTCCGTCCAGCTCCACGCAAGCCAGGCTATTTCTCATTCAGCCTGAACAACTTGCTGGATCTGAACGGATTGAAGGAGCAGTTAGGCTCACTTCTCTGAACGGTGTTTTCTGGACACGCCTTGGATATCCACCTTGAAAGCTTTCACAGAGAAACGGTCATACCGCACGGCAACATCACCATTGGCAATGATCCGCCGACGCGCGGACAACGTCAAATTGACAGGCTGCCATTCATTGCGTACTTCACGCATCACTTCGCCGACGCGCAACGTGTATTCCATGCCGTCACGCGGTTCGATGCGATCAGAAAAGACCAATCCGTTCTTGTCACCAAACTGCATGACAGTCCGCAAATGGCTGCGCACATCGGACACGCATAGGAAAATATATTCGAAACTCTGTGTCGCATACAACGCCGTCAGCGTATCCGGCTTGGCGGCAACACCAATCCAATTCAGACCGGGCGCTAGCATCGCGATCGGAGAAAGCCGTCTCGTCGCCACTTCCAGCAACGAACGCTCCTTCTCATTAAGCGACGACAGCGATAATCCCGCCAACTGCCGCAATGACCACAGATGGTTCGGGCATATATCCAGACAACGGCGGTAGGCGGCGATCGCCTCATCCGTCATTCCAGTCCCTTCCCAGACAAGGCCCGCGTAATAGGCGGCCAAATGACGTTGCAACCACTGCGGGCGTTCTATTTCAAAATCCTTCTCAAACGTCTCAAAATCCCTTGCAAGAGCATCGCCATGCAAGCCGCGTTTCACATGCAAGACCTTTTCCAAGAAGCGTGAACGCAAGGCGACCGACTCCTTCCATGAACTATTGGAACCGCCAAGCAACTTTTCCGCTTCATCAATGACCTCCCGCTCGACGGGACCGTCGATGTACGCAAGACGCATCAACGTCTGGATGGTCTCTTCATATTTGCCAAGGAAGGATAGCAACTGCGCCTCCAACAGAATCTCACGCGGACAAAGAATGGTTTTGCCGCGCTTCTTCAGCAGGAGGTTGAGCGCCGTGCGCGCATTACCGTCCTCAAATATCGCAGCCGCCTCATCCAGAGGAAGTTGCGATTCCTGCAAGGCGACCATCTCACGCCATGCGTCCGCACGATCTTCATCACGACCGGCCATTTCCAGAATCGTGCATTTCGTCTGAAGCAAATCCAATTTGTCCTTTGGTTCAAGATCCGTTTTCTGAAGACGGTCCGTCAGCTGGAGAGCCTCGTCGAAAAGACGACGGCGCAACAAGAGACGAACCATGGATTTCTGCGCATCCAAATTATCCGGAATGACTTCCGCCAATTGTTTCACGCCACCAAGCAAATCAGCCAGCACGGGGAATATCGAGTCGTATGATTTGCTGCCATACGCCAATGCGGCCATCAGATGATCATGGGCCTTCTTCTTCAACGAAGCGGCTTCTGGATCTTCAAAACTCTCTGCAAGCACATAGGCACGATAGGCCGCCATGCCCGCCCGACGACGCGTCGCCGCCAACGTCGGTTGGCAAAGTACCGCCCAATCATACAATTTTATAATAAGTCGACGCGTCCGTGTAATCTGGGAGCAATCCTTTGCGGCCTCCCAGTAAATCGCGCATTGCAAAGCCGCATCGCCATCACCTGGTGCCGTCATCACAGAACGTGCACTTTCCACACAGGCTTCTTTCCAATATTCTTCATTATATTCGTCTGCGGCCTCCGCCTTAACAGCGGAACTGCGCCAAAGGACGTAATGATCGTCCGGCCAGCAATGCATGACATCCTGCAACATCTTGATACGACGTTCACAATCGAATCTCACAGGCTTTCCTTCGACAACTGGCTGCCGCAGATCATCAAGAAATTTCGAATAGTTCCAACCTGCGCGAATCCGCTTAAAGCAAATCGGAACGCCAATGACCAAAACAGCCAGCGATAACGGAATGAGCGCAAGACGCCAACGCCATCTGTCATGGCGGTTCTGCCGTCTCTTCTCACGGTTCGTCGCCGATTCCTTCGCTTTCTCCTCTTCCGTCTTATCATGTTTCAAACGACGATGACGACGGCTTCCACAGACGGCTACAACCGACAGCAACGCCGTGAAAACCAAAGCGTTGGACCATGCGAGCAGGTTGAATTCGACACATTCGTGCAGCGTGACGCCTATCAACGCCACGCCCGCGCCAAGTCCAGCCCATTTATAGGTTCTCTCCTGATGATGCAGAATCACAATCATCGAGCGAACCCACATCACCAATGCCACAATCAACAACACAACTGCCACTGGCACACCGACTTCCGACGTCAGTTCCAACAAATCATTGTGGGCATGGCCGATACGCGCATCCGTAAAACGCCCTGCTTCATAGGGCTGGATAGACGTTTCGAAACCACCCAATCCAGCGCCAAAACGCCAGTAGTCCTTTATCATGCGGCAACTGTCCTTCCAGACTTCATAGCGGGCATCCGCTGTCAAATCCTCCGCCGTCAACGCCTCATAGCGTTCTGACAACCGTTCCAACACATATGGCATGCCGATCAAAAACGCCACGGCCACAACAGCCAGCAATGCGAACGTCTTCTGACGCATATGCATCGACTGCCCACGGAAGCTGAATCCCCAAATCACGCCGAAAACCAACATCGATACAACAGCCGCCATAAAAGCGCCTCTGGACAAGCTCATGACCATCGCCGTCAACAGCACGAACAGAATGATGCCCAACGGCACCTGCAGTTTCGTCCACCACGCCTCAAGCTTGCTGCCATGACGCTTCGAACCTGTCAGGATACCCATCAGGCCGACCGTTGACATGACGCCCATCATCATCATGAACGCAAAATGGTTACGGTTGCCGAAAACACCGTTGAACGACTCCCGTTGGTTGACTCCCGCCGCCACCGTTCCAAATGATTCGACAAACGCGAATATCGCGTTGCCCAAAGCCGTCACGACGATAGCCAAAAGAACAAGCCGTATCTGATAGGTGTGATGCATCTTGCTCGTCAGCAAAATAAACATCAACAGGCAGATGCCGAACAAGCTGCACATCTGCATGGTGTCACCGGGCGATACACTCACTCGCGTACGAACCGTACTACGCTTCAAATCAAGCTTTTCCGCTTCTTTCAAAGCTTCCGCTACGGCCTCCGCGTCATCCGATTCCTCTGGCTCGAGTTCAGGCGTCTCCATATCCTTCGCCAACTCCTCCATGGCCACCCATTGATCAAACGCCTTCGGCGACAAGACCTTCGTCAAACCGCGAATCGGAGCCAACTGCAAGGCACCGACCAATAACGGAATAAGAAACAGAAGCCCCCAGGCGGAAATTTTCACATGCGCATAGTCCTTTCCGCACCACCAGACGGAAAGCCCCCACATCGTGTATGCCAAAACAAGCCCAAGCCAAACCGACGGCAACCACCAGCGTTCGCCACCGAAATACGCCAACGGCATGATGACCACAAGCGCAAGAGCGAGTGCGAACGGAACTTTCGCCATCGCATGAAACACCTTGCTCGCCTTCTCCTGGATGGAACTCCAGACTCTTGAATGATGATGTTGCCGTTGTTCCGACGATGATGACGTGGAATGATGATGGGGGTGATGGTGGTGATGATGACCGCCCGATCCGGATGGCAATTGCATGCGGGGGTAATCGTATTCGGATGAATTTTTATCTGACATGGATTCTTCTCTGGCTCATCAAGGGATAAATCTTCTTACTTTATAAAATAAAGGATAATTGCAAAAATGCCATTCATTCCGAACGCTTCATGGAGTATGTCGATGCAAGAAGGCCATTTTTCCATATCCAACAGGATGGATTCATGCACTGTTTCCTGTCCAGCATAGACGATTTTCACCTTTTTTTCGACTCTTTTCTATGAAAACAGCAAAATGAAGCCATATTATGTTGGAAAGAGATTCATCCGCATCCTGTTTAACCGTGATCAACATGAGCAATGAAGGCATTCGAATTCTGGCGATCTGCCTGCTAGTGCCAGCGACGGCGTTGCTGCTGTCGTTGGTGCTGACGCATGCCATCATTCCAGTGCTTCTGTATTTCGGCATGTCAGACAAACCTGGCAACCGCCACATCCATGATACGGAACTCGCTCGCGGCGGCGGCATCGCCATCATGGTGGCCTTCCTCGGCATTACCGCCGCCTATGCCTATTTTGGACGCGACATAGGGCTCTGCAAACCAGATTGGACATCGCTGAAGATCTTCATCCCGCTCGCCATTCTCATGCCGTTGGGCATCATTGATGACAAATTCCGCCTGCCGGCGAAGGTAAAGTTCATCTTCCAAATCATCACGGCCGCCTTCGCATGGTATCTAGGAGTGCATATCGACCTGCACGCGAAATGCCACATCGCCACATCAATCAGCGCATTCCTCACCATTTTCTGGATCACCGCCATGATCAATGCGTTCAACATGATCGACGGCGTGGACGGTCTCGCCGGCGGCATCGGCGCCATTTCCGCAATCGCTCTCGCCTTCATCACATGGTTCACGGGAAGCCGCTTCAACGCGCTGATTCTACTCATACTCGCTGGTGCACTCGTCGGATTCCTTTATTACAACTGGCATCCCGCCAAACTCTTCATGGGGGACACAGGTAGCATGTGCATTGGCTATATTCTTGGAGTGGCGGGACTTAACGCAACATGCCAAATCGCCACCATCTCCGCCGTCGTGATTCCAATTCTGGTCTGCGGCGTCCCCGTGCTGGACATTTGCTTCGCCGTCTGGCGTCGCATTATCAATCCTGTACAGGAGGATCCAGAACATCATGAGAATATCTTAAAACGCTTGATAAAGCATCTCATTGCTCTGGGGAAGGCGGATAAAGACCATATCCATCATCGTCTGCTTGACTTCTACCACAAAAACCAACGGAAGACCGTCTCCAACATCTACCTGCTGGCAATTGTCATGGCTTGTGTCGGCATCAGCATCCTCTTCATCCCCCCCAGACTATGGTGGCTGGCCTTCATCATTGTCTTCGCCAGCATCGCCATCTGCATATACCGTTATGCGAACATTGAATTATGGCATTCGACGGAAATCGTCTATAAAAACTACGAAAAACCACGTTTCGGCCTCCTGCTCAACGTCTTGAATCCTATATGGGATGTGTTTGTCTGCATCGCTGCCTTCATCATCGCCAGAGACCGACTGGACCTTCTCGAAACCGCTTTTTTCATCGTACCGCTCTTCGTGGTCATTATCTTCTCGCGCACCTACTCTGTTTTTTGGAACTACCCCTCCACAGAGGAATACTTCCGACTCCTGGTCACCGTTGTCGGAGCATTCGCCATTTCCGCCATCTTCAACGCCATCTTCCAATTCTACTCCTTCACGTTCCGTGAATTCATCGCCGCCACCGCTATCGCAGACGCCGCCATCGTCGGCGAACGCATGCTCTTCCACGCCCTGCGAATGGCTCTCGTACGGCAGCACATCAGCGCAACATATGCCGACACGACTCCCAACATCGTGACGCTTCTTTGCGGAATCTGCCCGCAAGGTCGCATGTACGTCAATTCAGTCATGATCGACATCGGCCGCGCAGGACGGGAAAACATCATCGGTTTCATCACCTGTGACAAACGCTACAGCCACAGCTATTGCTATGGTCTTCGTGTGCTCGGCACGCTGGAAGACCTTGCGCAAATCCATGAAAAACACCGTCTTGGAAAAATCGTTGTCTGTGCGGACAACTTCCAGCCGCAAGAGCGGGAAAAACTGATGGAATTCTGCAAAAAACATGATATCCGCCTCACGCAATACCGTTGCACAGAGGTGGATTACAGTTGATAGCATTATTCCTATTTATCTAACCAGTCCATAATAAGTCAAGGAGGAAACATGAAAAAAGTCATCGTGACAGGTGGTGCGGGCTTCATCGGTTCCGCGCTCATCCGGCATCTGGTCGGCAACCGCCTTGCAGAAGTCGTCAATCTTGACAAACTGACATACGCGGGCAATCTGGAAAGCCTCCAATCCGTCGAAAAATCACCGCTCTACCATTTCGAGCAGGCCGACATCTGCGATCCAGTCGCCGTCAAACGCCTTTTCGACGAATTCCAGCCAGACACCATCATGCATCTGGCCGCCGAAAGCCATGTGGACCGCTCCATCGACGATCCGCTCTGCTTCGTCAAAACGAACGTGCTCGGAACCGCCAATCTGCTTCAATGCGCTCTTGAATACTGGCGCCCCCTTCCAGACGAACGCAAAGCCGCCTTCCGTTTCCAGCACATCTCAACGGACGAAGTCTATGGCAGTCTCGGCGCGGCAGGTTTCTTCAAGGAGACCACCCCCTACGATCCGAAATCCCCCTACTCTGCCTCCAAGGCGTCAAGCGACCATCTCGTCCGCGCATGGGGGCATACGTTCAACCTTCCTGTCCTTCTCAGCAACTGTTCCAACAACTACGGTCCCTTCCATTTTCCAGAGAAACTGATTCCGCTCGTCATCCTCAACGCATTGGACGGCAAGCAATTGCCAATCTACGGCAAAGGAGAGAACGTGCGAGACTGGCTCTATGTCGAAGACCACGCCAAAGCCCTATGGCTCATCAACGAAAAGGGCGTTCCCGGAGAGACATACAACATCGGCGGCCATAACGAACGAACAAATCTCGAAGTCGTCAAAACCATCTGCGCTATTCTCGACGATCTCCGTCCGAAAGCGCAAGGCAACTATGCCGACCAGATCGTCTTCGTCACAGACCGCCCCGGCCATGACCTTCGCTACGCCATTGATTCGGACAAACTCCAGAAAGAACTCGGATGGAAACCGGAGGAGAATTTCGACACAGGCATCTGCAAAACAGTCCAGTGGTATCTGGATAACGCATGGTGGTGGAAACCCATCCGTGAAAAGAAATACGCCGGCCAACGCCTCGGCGGAAAAGCGTGACCCACCACCACGACGGTCAAAAAGTCATCGCCAACGACGATGACTTTTCAACGATTTCCTTTACATTATATTAATATATGTTATAAAAAGGACACATTTTCCATGAAAGGCATAGTCCTCGCAGGCGGCGCGGGAACACGGCTGCATCCCATCACCATGGGAGTCTCCAAGCAGCTTCTGCCCGTCTATGACAAACCGATGATCTACTATCCCGTCAGCGTTCTCATGTTGGCGGGCATCCAAGACATTCTCATCATCACGACGCCTGAAGACCAGCCCGCCTTCATCCGCCTGCTAGGCGACGGCTCGCATTTCGGCGTCAACCTCTCCTACGCCGTCCAACCGAGCCCCGATGGCCTCGCTCAGGCCTTCATCATCGGTGAAAAATTCATAGGGCAAGACAACGTCTGCCTCATCCTCGGTGACAACATCTTCTACGGAGCCAACTTGGGAGATCTCCTCCAAAGCGCCGCCGCCCAGACCTCCGGAGCCACTGTCTTCGGATACTACGTTCGAGACCCGCAACGTTTCGGCGTCGTTGAATTCGACGAGAATTTCAAAGTCCTCTCCATAGAGGAAAAGCCGCAGAATCCAAAATCCAACTACGCCGTCACAGGCCTTTATTTCTACGACAACGATGTCATCGACATCGCAAAATCCCTAAAGCCCTCCGCCAGAGGCGAATTGGAGATCACGGACGTCAACAACGCCTATCTTCGCCGCGGCGATCTCCGCGTCGTCCGCCTCGGCAGAGGATACGCCTGGCTTGACACGGGAACCCATGAATCCCTTCTGGACGCCGCCAATTTCATCCGAACCATCGAAACCCGCCAAAGCCTCCAGATTGCCTGTCTGCAGGAAATTGCCTTGATGAACAAATGGATGACAAAGGCGCAAGTCCTTGATTCCATTGGCAATTTGCTCAAAACGGAATACGGGCAATACCTCAAAAGACTGATAAGCGCATGAAAAAGATTTTTTCAACTCCTGTCTCCACATTGCATTTTCTTGCAAAAATCAAAAAAAATAAAAAAAATTATTTGTCTATTGCAAAGATAAAACTATATTAATTTAAAATCCTTTGTTTTTAATGTCCATTAGAATAAAAACGTCCCCCAAAAACCAACCCAAAAGAGGTAGAGTCATGAAGAAGTCAATTGCAATCCTGCTCGTCGCAGTCCTCGCGCTCGGTTCTGTCAGCGCCTTCGCGCTTACAGTTGAAGACAGCGCAACTGCCATCAAGAAAGTCGCCACCGCCTGCATCAAGGACGGTAACATGACCGAAATCACCGATCTGCTCGGCAGCGACGAATTCCAAAACGCCACTGCCAAGCAGCAGGCTGTCATCCTGAACGCCATCAAGACGGCCCTCAACACCGCCACGCTGAAGAAGCAGGCCCCTGCCGCCGTCGAAGCCCTCAACGCGCTTGGAAACATCTCTGTTACCAAAGCCGCCGGTGGCAAGTACAACATCACCGTCATCGAAACCGACACCACGACGGGTTCCGTCATCAAGGAAGACATTCCTAAGGCCGCCGTCGAAAAACCCACGCTGAGCACAGACCCCACCGTCAACGCTCGCTAATCGTTTTGCATTAATTATTTAGGCTGGCTTCCGGCCTCTTGATCCGGAATCCAGCCTTTTTTTTCATTTATTTTTTACCTTGTGGGGCGACAACATGGACATGAGGAGCATTTCCCGTTCTTTCAAAGTCGTAGCAGGTGTCTTGATTTCAAGCATTTGCATGTCTCAACTCCAAGCCCAGTCTTTCCTGAGCGAGTATTTTGAAACGGCTGCGGCCGCCATCCCGAACAAATTGTCACTCTCCGCGTTCGAGGAAGTCCGCTATAACGACAATATCCACAACCGTGCTAACAACCAAGTTGGTTCCTTCATCAACGAATGTGGGCTGTCGCTAGACTGGTATAAAAATTACGAAAACGGCAAATACGGTGTCGTAGGTGACATCTCCTACGAATATTACGCCAAGAGCAGCGACGACACCGAATTCAAATGGAACATCTCCCCGTTCATCATGGGCGGCATAGACTTGCTCGGCAATGACCGCCTCATGCTCACCCTCTCGTCCCGCAGCGTCAATGAACGCTACGATTCATCGGACACGAATCGTACCACGCATATCGACAACCGCATCGGTCTGACCTACGATCTGCTCAAATTCGCCCGTTGGGGCGTCGTCCTCTCCTCCCAATATTTCAACAAATATTATACGGACTCCGACTACAAGGATAAATCATACCAGAGCTATAAGTTCGGGGCTGCGCCATATTATAATCTGACCGACAAAATCAAGCTTGGTATCAACAGTTCCTACAGTGAAAAAAAGTACCGGAACAGCAAATCGCATAACGACTCCAAGACCTATGAGGTCAAGCCATTCATCGACTACCGCCAGAGCAGCAAATTCACTGTCCATCTTGGCGTCGGCGCCTCCCGCACGGAATACACAGGCCGCTCCGAAGGCACCAACGGCGACGGCGACTGGGAACCTGTCGCCAACATGACGTTCCGCTATTTCCCTGTCACCAACTTCTATTTCACCTATATCTCCAGCCTCGAATGGGAAGATACAGGTTCCGGCCGCGGCGGGCGTGTCTCATACTATAACTCCCTCCGGGCCACATGGCAGATCACCCACAGAATCTCCTTCTCCCCAGGTGTGAGCATGGATATGAGAGACGAACGCAACACCATGTATGATTGCACGGAATATGCATTTTTCGCCAATCTGGACTATAAATTCTCCAGCCGTTTCTCCGCCTATCTTGGCTACGAGTACGAGAAGAACAAATACAAATACCTCTCCAATAAAGACTACGATGTCAATGAATGCTGGCTCGGAGTCAAATTCACGTATTGAAAACAACTTTATTCTAATAATCAACTGCCAATATTATCCCACGAGCAACTATCATGCGCAACCTGACTTTCGCCCTGATTCTCATTTCTTGTTTTGCATTAGCCCAGACAACCGATGACTGGAAAGCCTCCACCTTGCAACCTGGTGATGTACTTTCAATCCAAGTCTTCCGTGTCGCAGAATTCAGCAAAACCGTCCGCATTGAGGAAGACGGGACGTTCCGCTATCCGTTGTGCGGCACCATTGAAGCAAGCGGCAAGACAGCTCGCGCTATCGCCGAAGAAATCGAAAAACGCCTTGCAAACGCAAAACAAGTCCAGGATCCGCATGTCGATGTCTTTGTTCAGGGCTGGGGTCCCCGCCGTATTTACATTCTCGGTGAAGTTAAATCCTCACAGTCCATGGAATTGCCCACTTACGGACGCATGACCGCCTTGCAGGCCCTCAGCGCGGCTGGCGGTTTCACGGAAAGCGCGGATCTCAATAACGTTGCCGTCCTCAGGCGCTCTGAAGGAAAGCTTGTCCGCCATAAGATTGATGTCAGCGCACTCGCCTCCCGCCAAAGCGGCGGTGACGATTTCAAGCTTCTTCCGGAAGACACGCTCATCGTTCCGAAAGCCCCGCCGGTCTTCATCGCTGGTGAAGTCAACAGCCCGACCACAATTTTCATCGATACGCAGCGTCCCCCGCTCGTCTCCGAACTCATCATCCGCGCTGGCAGCATGAAATCAGGCGCGGACGCCGGCAATATTTGCATCATTCGCACAGATGCCAAAGGCAATCGTGACATGATTCCCGCATCACTCAAATCACAAGTCCTTGGCAATTATGAAAATGATGTCCGTATCACCCCCGGAGACTATGTGCTCGTCGGTGCCGCGGAACAAATCTACGTTCTTGGCGAAGTTAGAAAGCCCGGCCCTCTCACCCTCCCGCCGGACAAGACAATCACCGCTTCCCAGGCCATCGCCCTCGCAGGCGGTTTCACGCAAGTCGCCAAGCAGAACGACATCACACTCATCCGTAATAAGTTAATCAGAAAACTCAACCTGAAGAAACTCTATAATTCCATCGAAAACATGGAACGTGACGAAACGCTTCAGAACGGCGATATCATCTTCGTCCAAGAGTCGATCTGGTAGTTTTTTACATTTTGACGCCTAGCAAAATATTCGATTCACCATACCGCACGAACAGCAAAGAGTCATCGATGTCAGAACAGCACCCCCAACAAATTCAGCAGCAAATGTCTTCCATAGAGAATGAGGATAACATTCTCCAGACGTTGTTTGGATATTTCGCGACGTTTGTCCGGCCATATCTCTGGCTGTATCCGACGGCGGCGATTCTGTTCTTAGCAGGTGGTATTCTGTATCTACGAACGGCAACACCTATCTACAGCTCCACGGCTGAAATGGTGATCGCCAGCAATGAAATGCGCGCGTTGGACGTAAAAGGTATTGCCGATCCATCATTCGGTATGGCTGGTGAAGCATTCATCAAGACTCAGATTCAGGTCATCAAGTCAAGTGAAGTCCTCTCCAAAGTCTATGAACGACTTGGTGACGAAGCGCAGGGATGCTCAGGTCCAACCATTACCCGCATTCCGGGAACAAATCTTGTCAATATCACCGTCAAGGCTCTCAATCCTGATGCGGCCGCCAAATTCGCCAATACCGTTGCCGAAGTCTATGTTGATTTCATGTACAGACGGAAAATCACGATTTCCAGCACAGGCGCCAATCTGCTCCGCGACCAGTTGAAAGAAGTCCAACTCAACCGCGACAAAGCCATGGAAGACCTCCTCAAGTTCAAAGAGGAGCATGGTATCTATGATCTGAAACAAAGTTACAACGCTCTTGTTCATCAACGCAATGAATTGGAAAACAAGCTTTTTGAAGCAAAAATGGACTGTGAGGAAATCTCAACCACACTTAATGAAGTTAACAACAACCGCGCCAACGCCGTTGTCATGCTTCCCTATCTGATTCCGGACAGCAACAGCAACCTTTCGACACTCCAAAACCTCCTACTGAGCCATCAGATGAAACTTCCTGAACTCCTTACTAACTATAATAAGGAACATCAGGCCGTAAAGGTTCATGAGGAAGTCAAGCAGATGATCCAAGATGCTTCCGAAGCGCAAGTCGATGTCAGCCTCAATGGTCTGAAACTTAAATTGCAGCGCATCAAAAGACGTTGCGACTCCCTCCAAGCTCAAATCAATGACAAGGAGCAGGAGCTCATCAAACTGGACAAAATTGGCGGTGACTACCGCATGCGCGAAGCGGCTTGCGACAAGCTGGATGAAACCATTACCATGATCACCAGCCGTATCAATGAACTGCAAATCGCAGATGCGACAACCATCGGTAATTACAACATCAGCAAGATCAACGATGCGAAACCGAACAAGAAGCCCGTCTTCCCGCAACCCAAGAAAGTCCTCGGACTTTCCTTCCTCGGCGGTCTCGCTTTCGCGGCCCTGATTTCCTTCATTCTGGTCTCCATCAACAACAAAGTCACGGATGTCAGCCAGATCACACAGGCCTTCAACGAAAGCGTTCCCGTCTTCGGTTCCATCCCGCTCTTCAGTGATCCTGAAGGCAAATTGCTGCAAAGCAATGGCGAAGAGCCTGTGGACGAAGTCTTCCGAGATATTCGAACCAGCTTGAACCTCTCCATGATGACGCGCAATACAAAGATTATCGCCGTCACCAGCGCCCTGCCGCATGAAGGCAAGACCTTCATGACCTGCAACCTCGCCAGAAGCTTCGCGCGAGACAACAAGCGTATCCTCCTCCTCGAACTTGACTTGCGCAAGCCGCGTCTCCATCGTCTTCTGAAAGACTTCCTGCCCGAAGACGTCAAGAAACGCCAAGGCGTCAGTAACGTTCTCGTCGGCGACTGCAAACTGGAAGACGTCGTCATCCATATCGATCAGCTAAAGATCGACGTTGCACTCGCAGGCCCCCTGCCCCCGAACCCCAACGAATTGATCGGCAGCGTCAGCTTCCAGAAGCTTCTTGAGAAAGTCCAGGCCGAATACGACATCACATTCATCGACACGCCGCCAGTCGTCGCCGTTTCCGATACGCTCCTCATCGCGCAGCCGAACGTCTCGCTCATACTCGTATCCCGCCTCTTCTACCTGCCCAAGCCGGTTCTCATGCATCTCCGCAACCGCTTGTTGCAGTTGAACATCAAGCTCGCCGGTCTGGTCTGCAACAACGTGGATGTCCCCAAATCGTCCTACTCCAAATATGGCTACGGTTATGGCTACAAGTATGGCTACGGCTATGGCTACGGATACGGCTATGGTTACGGATACGGCTATGGCTACGGAAAAGGAAGCCGTTACAGCGACCGCAAACTCCCTGCCCAGAATAACGAATCAGACAACGCGGACAACACCACTCCACCTCCCGCAGCACCCAAGAAATAATCTCCGTCCTGCATGATAGATTTCCATATCCACATTCTACCCGGCATTGACGACGGATCGCAAAATTGGGATGAGACGATGAAGCTTGCCCGCCAAAGCGCGGATTTCGGCATCACCCATCTCGTGGCGACACCGCATGGCTCCAGCGAAAGTCTCGCCGTACTTTTGCCGAAACGGGACAAGTTGATTGTGGAACTTCGCGAACGTCTTCAAGCCGAACAGATTCCGTTGACAATCCTTCCAGGCCTTGAATATTCTGCAGACGGTCATTCGTCAGACGCCGCTTTAGCGAAGCCTGAATCCCGTTGCGGCAGTCCGGAAATAGAGAACCGCCCGATGCTCGTCGAGCTTCCGTTCACCGTCAATCTTGATTTTGCGGCTAACCTCCTCTTCAACGCCCAAATCAAAAATGTCACACTGATTCTCGCGCATCCGGAACGCTACGACGGCTTCCTCAAGAAGATTGACTTTCTTAAAGACCTTATGGACAAGGGGTTATATCTCCAGTTCAACTCCAACAACTTCAAAGGCGGGTTCCTCCATAACTCCATCCCCAAGGCCATTCTCAAGCTTATCGAACACGACAAGGAGCAGGTCATCATCGGTTCGGATGCACATCATCCCGAATACCGCCCCGCCGGTCTGCTTGACGCACGGAAAAAAATCACGGATTCCTTCGGAGAAGACGTCTGGACGCTTATCTCCCATGAAACGCCCGCGCGACTTCTTGGAATCAAATGACATACGGCTATCGCTGTATCCAAATCGACTTCAGGTCGCCTCTTTACACGATACCATTAACATGGATGCTCAATCATGATTTCAGCTATCATTGCACAGCAATTCGATATTGAAGGCTATCTCGTCAGCGTCGAACCGCTTGGCAGCGGCAACGTCAATGACACGTATATCGCCATCTTCCGCACCGTTTTCGATGAACACAAGGTCGTCATTCAACGAATTAACAAGACCGTGTTCACCAACCCGGAAGAATTGATGCAGAACATGCATCTGGTGACGGAACACGCCCATCAACGGCTTAGAGAAGAACATGACGATGCGGAACGCATCTGGCAGCTCCCGAAAGTCATCCCCAGCAAGGCTGGAAAAGATTTCATTATCGATGAAGACGGCGAATACTGGCGTGCCATCACACGCATCGCCTCCGCACACTCCTACGACGCCGTCCAAAATATCAACCACGCTCTTGAAATCGGTTCTGTGCTGGGCAATTTCCACCATATCATTTCAGACATCCCCTGTGACCAGTTGTTCGACACCCTGCCCGGCTTCCATATCACGCCGGATTACTTCAAAAAACTGGACAACGCACTCGCCACGCCTGCCGGAAAGGCGCGCCTCCAAAGTTCGCAGGTCGCCAAAAACGTCATGAAATTCATTGAACTGCGCCGTGAATGGTCCAGCTTCCTTGAAGATGCCAAAGCACGCGGTGAAGTTCAGCTCCGCCCAATCCACGGAGATCCCAAAACAACGAACGTCATGATCGACGACGCAACGTCCAAAGGAACCGCCATCATCGATCTGGATACCGTCAAGCCCGGTCTCATCCTCTACGATATCGGCGACTGCCTCCGCTCATGCTGCAATCCAGCCGGCGAAGAATGCACGGATTTCACCAAAATCTATTTCGACGTTGATTTCTGCTTCGCCCTGCTCAACGGCTACCAGCAGCACAGCAAAGGGTTGCTCACGGATTTTGACAAAGAGCACATCTATGATGCGGCTCGCCTCATCACCTATGAGCTCGCCCTCCGCTTCTTCGCGGACTATCTCGCAGGCGACGTCTATTTCAAGACAAAATACGACGGCCAGAACCTCCATCGCGCACGCGTCCAAGTTCAGCTCTGCCGAAGCATCGAAGCGAACGAATCCAAAATCCGTCGTACGCTTGAACTGCTTTTCAAGCAATAAGACAACAATATTTTCAAAGTCCGTTATGACAAAATAGCCCCGTCGCATGGACGGGGCTTTTTCATATCACGTTGCGTCACAAATCACAACAACGGAATGTTGTTCTTTTGACAATCTGCAACCATCTTATCTGGCCAGATCGATGCCTGGATTTCGCCAATATGCGCCTTCTGCAAAAACAGCATGCACAGACGGCTCTGCCCGATACCGCCGCCGATCGACAACGGCAACTCGCCATTCATCAGCATCTTGTGAAATTGCAGTTCCAGCCGCTTCTCCTGTCCACGCAGTTTCAACTGCCTCAATAGAGCGGCTTGATCGACGCGAATGCCCATCGACGACACTTCAAACGTCCTCTTCAACACAGGATTATAAATCAGAATATCGCCGTTCAGGCCCTTATGCCGTTCGTCCGACGGCGTTGACCAGTCGTCATAGTCTGGAGCCCGTCCGTCATGTTTCTGGCCGCTCAGCGGCAAATCACCGCCGATACCGATCAAAAATACCGCGCCATATTTCTCCGTCGCCTTCGTTTCACGGTCAACGGGCGACAACGTAGGATATTCCGCTTCCAAATCCTCCGTATGAATGAACACGATATCCTCCGGCAGGAACGGCTTCAACTGCGGATAGTCCGAACAAATGGCCGCTTCCGTGCGACGCATCGCGTAATAGATTTTCCGTACCGTTGCCTTCAAATAAACAAGCGTACGCATTTCAGCGGTGATGGTCTTCTCCCAATCCCATTGATCGACATACAGCGAATGGAGGTTGTCCAGTTCTTCGTCCGCACGTATCGCGTTCATATCCGTGTAGATACCCGTGTCCGGAGCGCAACCGAGTTTCGCAAGTTTCATGCGCTTCCACTTCGCCAGAGAATGAACGATTTCCGCCCGTTCGTCATGCATGTCCTTAATTGGGAAACTGACAGGACGTTCGACACCATTCAAATCATCATTGATTCCGCGACCGCCCAAAACAAACAGTGGAGCTGTAACTCTCTGGAGCTTAAGCTCAAACGCCAGATTATTCTGGAATTCATCCTTGATTTTGCGGATGGCTTTCTCTGTCGTCAATTCGTCCAATAGCGGACGATAGCCCTCTGGGCACAATAATGGTAGCATGGGACATTCCTTTTTTTTGTTATACCGTTCGGCCAATGATGACCTCTTCTATAATATAACATGTAAATCAGCTCGTTACAGGAAAAACGGACTGTCTTTTGAAATTATCTGCCCTTCCGAACCGCCTTTCCGTTTTTTCTTTGCGGAGACGGACGGATCATGGCGCAGGCTTGGCTTCGGCGGCGCGGATTTCGGTTTGTTGCCCGCATCCATCTTATTGCCGCTCTTGCCCTGTAATTTGTACAATTGGTCGCGCAGCATCGCGGCGCGTTCGAACTCCAACGCCTCCGCCGCGGCCATCATCTCCGCTTCAATCTGACGAATGGTTTCCACGACATCGTAATCGCCATCGTCCTTCCGCGTATAGCTTTCGACAATATGCTCCGCTTTCTCTTCCTGTCGGAGACTTTCCTGAATGTGGCTCTTCACAGATTGCGGCGTGATGCCATGTTCTTCATTATAAGCCATTTGCTTGTTACGCCGCGTCTCCGTCATGTCCAACACCTTGCGAATGCTGTCCGTCAGATTATCGGCATAGAGAATGACAAGGCCATCGACGTTTCGTGCCGCGCGTCCCGCCGTCTGCACAAGCGACCGTTCACTACGCAGGAAGCCTTCCTTGTCCGCGTCCATGACGGCCACCAGCGAGACTTCCGGCAAATCAAGACCTTCACGCAGAAGGTTGATTCCGACCAGACAGTCGAACTCGCCCGAACGCAGGCTTCGAAGAATGTCAACTCGTTCCACCGCATCCAGTTCCGAATGCATATACCGCGCACGGATATCCAATCCACGTAGATATTCTGATAACTCCTCCGCCATGCGTTTCGTCAATGTCGTCACCAACGTCCGCTCGCCGCGGGCCGCCCGTTCGCGAATTTCGTGGATGACATCATCAACCTGCCCTTCCAATGGACGAACTTCAATCCGCGGATCCAGCAGGCCCGTCGGACGAACGACCTGCTCGACTGGCTTGCAAAGACTTAGCTCATAATCGCCAGGCGTCGCGGAAACGAATACCATCTGATTCTGCAAGCTGTCGAACTCTTCGAACGTCAACGGTCGATTGTCCAAAGCGGATGGCAGACGAAAGCCATTGTCAACCAATACTTGCTTTCGATTGCGATCCGCGCGATGCATCGCATGAATCTGCGGCAACGTCGCATGCGATTCGTCTATAATCGTCAGAAAGTCTTCTGGAAAGAAATCCATCAGCGTGTACGGACGCGAGCCAGCAGGCCGCCCCGCCAGATGGCGTGAATAATTCTCAATACCTTGGCAATAGCCTATTTCCATCAGCATATCCATGTCATATGTCGTCCGCTGATAGATGCGTTGCGCCTCCACCAACTGGTTGGCACGTTCGAATTTGGCGATCTGCTCGTCCATCTCCGCCAGAATATTCTCCTTCGCCATTTTGATGCGATCCTGCGGCATCACAAAGTGCTTGGCTGGAAACACAACGACATCCGACAGCTCGTCGATGACCTCCCGTGTCACCAAATCATGGCGCGTAATCCGTTCCACCGTGTCGCCCCAGAATTCCACACGCACAAAGTCATCGCGATGAGAGAGATAGATTTCCACGCTATCGCCCGCGCAACGGAACTGCCCGCGTTCTGGCGCGATGTCGTTCCGCGTGTATTGGATATCAACCAGTTGCCGTAGCAACTTCTCACGCGACATGTCTTCATCGACCGTCACTTTCGCCTTCATCGCGTCGAAATCGTCCGGCGAACCCAATCCGTAAAGACAAGAAACAGAACTAACAACGATGACGTCCCGCCGTTCGAGCAGCGATCCCGTCGCCGAGAGACGCAACCGCTCCAAACCATCGTTGATCAGCGAATCTTTCGCGATATATGTATCCGTCTGCGGGATATACGCTTCCGGCTGATAATAGTCATAGTAGCTGACGAAATACTCCACGGCATTTTCCGGAAAGAACGCCTTCAGTTCGCCGTACAGCTGCGCTGCCAGCGTCTTGTTGTGCGAAATGACCAACGTCGGCCGCTGGCATTTCTCAATGAGATTCGCCATTGTGAACGTCTTGCCGGATCCCGTCACACCCAATAGCGTCTGGACGCGTTCACCACGTTTAACGCCTTCGTACAACGCCTCAATCGCCTGTGGCTGATCGCCCGCCGGTTGATATTCCGTATGTAATTTGAACTCTCTCATCATTATCTTATAAATTCGAAATTTTTTTTGTGTTTTTTCACGCTGTCCTACCAATGCAAAGCACTTGAAAACTGCCGAGCAAACGGAGGGCAACCGTAACTGACGGACTATGGACTTCAAGCTTCCGCATGACGTTGTTTTCGCCTGCGCGAAGCGTGACGAACCGCCGAGCAGACGGAGGCCATCCGATTCTACCTTGATCAAAATCACATATTGCTAACAAACTTGTCAGAACGATGGCTGACGTCTGCGAGGCATTCTGTATCTTCCGTGTATTCAGTGGACTACCCAAATTCGTGTTCATTCGTGTCCATTCGTGGTTCTATCGAACGACGGCAACAGTTTACGGAATCTCGCCAGTTGCGCCGCACATTTCGTTTCAGCCAACGGATGGCCGACATACCGCAATCGCTCCAAATCAATCAAACCAATCGTTCCGTCATTCATCACGAAAAAATGCTCCGGCTTGTGGTCGGGCCAGTCAAAACCCTTTTTCTGCAACGCCGTCAGCGTCTCTTCTGCTTTCGCAATAAACGACTTGCGTTTATCTTCATCCGTTTCCGCCTTCAGATATTTATCCAAATCAATGCCGTCCAACGGCAGCATGATCAAACACGCCGTATTGGGAAAACCGCAACGGCGTGTCTGTCCCCATGCAATGACCTGCGGTACCGTGAATCCCGCATCCCGCGCCATGGCGAACGCAAGCCGTTCCTTCTCCGTCTTCGGCTGCGGTTTGTGGAAACGAAGCAGGTCTTTCGCAATCTCTTTCTTAAACGTGAAAAAATCACGCTTTAAAAACACGATTCGTCCGTCCGACAACGTCACTTTCCGCGTGTCGCCACGAAGATGGCTTGACAAGCATTTCCCGCCATCAAACGCAAGGCACGACTGCAAATCGCCCAGCCCGGACGCCGTCAACGCGTCGCGCCACTCATCCAATATTTCAAAATGTTCCACGTCTGTTCTCCATAAATGATGAAAACTTTCCTATTTTACTATAAACCATCTTTCGTCTGATTCCTTGATTATCGCAAAAGAAACATCATTTTATTAGCATCATCCATTAACTTCCACATGCCAAACGTGAACAACCAACTCAATATCCTTCTTCTCGACTGCGCCCCCTTCACAGGCGGCGCGCAGAAAAGCTTCTGGTCGCTCGTCGCCATGCTACCGGAAAGCGGTTGTTCGCCGTTGTTGATGGCCGCTGACGGTCTCGCTGAACAGACACGCGACGCAACGTTTCCATGCCAGAAAATCACCGCGCGGCATTGGCCAGCCAGCCTCAAAGGACTGTGGCAATATTGGCAGGACAGCCGTGCCTTCATACCGCTTTTCGATGAAACCGTCGCCAGTTTCAAGCCATGTCTTGTCCATGCGAACTGCATCCGCTCCGCCCTGCTTCTTCCTGCGGATTGCCGTCTGCCTATCCTGCTCCATGACCGTGACAGCCACTTTCCATTCTTCTTTGTGCGACTCGTCGCGAATCGTTTCCCCAATCTCCATGTCATCGCCATTTCACCGCTTGTCGCGGAAAAATGGCGCGGCCTCCTTCCAGATGACCGCCTCCATATCGTTCCCAATGGCTTCGACTTGCAAGCCATCACAAACACGCAACCTGCCGTCAAAAATGATTCCGCGTCATTCCGCCTCCTGCAAGTCGCGGACTTTTCCCCATGGAAACGTCATGACCGCTTCCTTTCGCTTCTTGCTCAACTAAAACAGCAGATTCCAGGCCTGAAAGCCGTCATCAAAGGACGCATTCGTGACCGTCAGGGCGAACATCTTCTCAACGATTTAAAGCAATCAGCAGCCAATCTTGGGCTCAACGACATCCTTTCCTTCAACACCGCTGACGAATCCGCCCTGACGGAAATTGCTGCCACCGACGTCGTCGTATCTTGTTCCGACGGCGAACCTTTCGGTCGCGTCATCATTGAAGCTCTTGCTCTCGGCAAGCCCGTCGTATCCTGCATCGGCGGCGGGTTGGACAGTTTCCTATCGGACTGCCCCGCCTTCATGGCCGTTCCGCCAGAAAAGCTTCAAAATGCCGTTCTGCAATGGCTTCCAGCTGAAAAACGCCAAGCTTCCATTCCGATTGCCCAAAAGGCCGCGGAATCCTTCTCCATCGAGCGTCATGTTGCGGACATCGTTGAAATCTACAGGCAGATCGCTCCATAAAAACCATTTCAAAATTGCGTCTCATTACCTTCATTCCACAAAAATACTGGAATATACAAGAACATCACTTATGTTATGGATGGAATATTTTCATTGATTAACCTCAACCCAGGATATTGAATGACAACCTATGCTTGTAAAGGTGGAACAGACCTCGCGTTGACTTTGGAAGACAAAGTCGCCCTCATCAAATCCGCTCTTGACAAAATCAACCGCCCGTTGAAGAGGGTCCTCATCCTTCCGCCGGATTTCACACGTTTCAACTCCAACGCGGGCGTCCTCACCAATATCCTTTATAAACTCTTGACGCCGAACGCCCACGTCGATATCATGCCCGCCCTCGGAACGCATTTTCCCATGACGGAACAGGAAATCAAAACCATGTTCGGCGAAGACATTCCGCTGGACGCTTTCAAAGTCCATGATTGGCGCAACGACATCGTCACGCTCGGCGAAGTTCCCGGCTCCCTCATCAAAGAATGGTCGGAAGGCAAGCTTGACTACAGCGTCAACGTCCAATGCAACAAGTTGCTGTTCAACAACTACGATCTCATCCTGTCCGTCGGGCAGATCGTTCCCCATGAAGTCGTCGGCATGGCGAACTACACGAAAAACATCATGGTTGGCGTCGGCGGTCCGGACATGATCAACAAATCGCATTTTCTCGGCGCGTCATATGGTTTGGAACGTCTCATGGGCCTTGCGGACACGCCTGTTCGCAAACTCTTCAACTACGGTGTTCACACATACTTGAAGGATCTTCCCATCGTCTATCTGCTGACCGTCATGGCAAAGAACCATGAAACTGGCCAGATGGAAATGAAAGGCCTTTTCATCGGCGATGACGACGAGACCTACGCGAAAGGTGTGAAGCTCTCCCAGCAGACCAATCTCGATCTGATGGACGCCCCCGTCAAGAAGGTCGTCGTCTATCTCGATCCGGAGGAATTCCGCTCCACATGGCTCGGCAACAAAGCTGTTTACCGCACGCGCATGATGATTGCGGACGACGGCGATCTCATCATCCTCGCACCCGGCCTCAAGCAGTTCGGCGAAGATCCGACCAACGACAAACTCATCCGAAAATACGGCTACAAAGGCACACCCGCCACGCTGAAAGCCGTCGCCGAAAATGAAGACCTGCGGCAAAATCTCGGAGCCGCCGCGCATCTCATCCACGGCTCCAGCGAAGGCCGTTTCCGCATCACCTACTGCCCTGGCAAAAACATTACAAAAGAAGAGGTTGCAAGCGTCGGTTTCCTTGTGGAAGACTATGACAAGATGGCAAAGCGCTACAATCCGGAAACGTTGAAAGACGGCTTCAATACGCTACCCGACGGCGAGGAGATTTTCTACATCAGCAACCCTGCTCTGGGCCTCTGGGCATTGAAGAAAAACTTCCTGTAAAAACTTGCATTTTACCGATATGAATGTATTTTAATTACATGCATTCACGATTGCGGGATGGAGCAGCCCGGCAGCTCGTCAGGCCCATAACCTGAAGGTCGTAGGTTCAAATCCTACTCCCGCTACCAAAATCATGATTGCGGGATGGAGCAGCCCGGCAGCTCGTCAGGCCCATAACCTGAAGGTCGTAGGTTCAAATCCTACTCCCGCTACCAATATGAAACTCCGTAATTCCAACGAATTACGGAGTTTTTTCGTTTTTAGGCGTTCTCTATTTCTCGACGCCCCGCATTATAACGACAATCATGGATACGACTTTTCGACATCCATTTTCCATTTGATTTTCTTAAAAAACTATCAATGTGATTCTATAACGCATTGTCATCCATCAACATGCCATATCAAAGAAACATCTAAAAATCATAATCTTTCCTTATGACTTTTTAGGAATTCTTATGATTTATTATGACTATTCCATAACTATTTGTTTTTAATATTATTATAAATTATTCTAATTGATTTTTATTTTCTTTTTATCATAAAATAAAAATATTTGCAATTCATATTTGGAGTGCTATGGTAATATATAGATTTAAAATTTGCGGAATGATAAAAGCATGATATATTTGAAGGATAGACTATCATGAAAGATATGGATGCAGCCTCAAAGCTCTTCACTGGGCTTCCAGAGGTGTTCACGGCTCTGGTCGATTTCGCATTGCGAAAGACTGGATTCCATGTGGTTCCAGGCTCCATGAGGGAGCGGAACTCGGAATCCATCGCCCGTCTGCCTGGCATGCGAAAATGGTACAAGAAAGTCAGCAACGACATTGTGGCCGAACTGGATGTCACCGACGGCGACGTAACCGCGACAATGCTTGTGGCATTGGAGAACCAGACCAACGCAAGCAACGTCATGGCAGGGCGGAACCTCATGGCGACAGCCGTCAAATGGGACAACTGGCGACGTGAGACGAAACGCGATCATAAGGCACGCAAAGAGTTGAAATCGTCCCAAGAGCTACTGGACGGTGTGCTACCGGGCGACCGAATGACGCCGCCGCTACTGCTAGTGGTCCATTTCGGGCAGGAGGCGTGGACGGGGGCGCTGAAGTTCACGGACACACTGGACTGTCCACCGGCCTTGAAGCCAATGTTGGCGGAATGCCCCTCCAACGTGATTTCATTCTACAATCTCTCCATTGACGAAATCAACCAAATGCCAGATACTTTGCGCACCGTCGCGAAAAGCATCCACTACGGGGATGACATTGAAAAGCTGTGCGATGAACTCAAGACGGATCCAGCGTTTTATAAATTACTGGAAGAAGGGCCAGACGAAGCCTTGGACATCATCACCATTGCGACAGGACTGGATATGCAAGCAATGAAACAACAAAAGGAGAAGAATATGGAGCAAACAGTGTCGAAATTTGAACAGTATTTTATCAACAAGGGAATCGACATCGGAAAGGATAAAGGAAGAGCCGAAGGAAGAGCCGAAGGAAGGGCTGAAGGCGAAAGCAAAACAATGCTGAAATTCATTCAAATCCGACGCAACCGCCATCTTTCCGAACAGCAGATTCTGAAAGACCTCCAGTCGGACTTCGAACTGGATGAAGCAACTGCCAGACAATACATGCAAGCCAAGCAGGTCAATGTTTAATAAAGGCGAGTACAATCAGATGGCAAAGGACATGCAAAAAACAGTGTCGAAATTTGAACAGTATTTTATCAACAAGGGAATCGACATCGGAAAGGATAAAGGAAGAGCCGAAGGAAGGGCTGAAGGAAGAGCCGAAGGAAGAGTCGAAGGAGAAAGCAATACAATGCTGAAATTCATTCAAATCCGACGCAACCGCCATCTTTCCGAACAGCAGATTCTGAAAGACCTCCAGTCGGACTTCGAACTGGATGAAGCAACTGCCAGACAATACATGCAGGCCAAGCCTGTCAATGCCTAAAGCGCATGAGCACAGGAGAACAAGGCCATGTTCCCAACAGAGAATCCCCCTAAAAAACACTAACGCCAAATCATGGCATGTATTTATTAAGCATTAAGCGTTAAGCATTGCTCACTCCACTTTCACGTCGATAATGGTGACGTCTTTGCCGTGTGTCACTGTCACGCCGTCACGTTGGACGGCGATTTGGCCATCGACACGACCGGCCAACGGCGGCAGCGTCACTGTGAATTGACGCTCCTCCTCGCCTTCCTGCGACACCGTCACACGGTAGTCGCCGATGAAGCAATTACCGGAGGCGGCGCCTTCCGCGTCGGTCGCCAAGACGGCATTCGTCCGCCAGTCTTCATCCAACAACTTGCGGATGATGCCAAGCGACGGATGCTCCGTGAAATCGCCATGGTAGTAACCCATCTTCGGATTCAGTTGAGCCGCATCCCAAAGTTCGCCAAGCGAAACACTTGCGACGGCAGGATGCGAATAGAACAGCAACATGTAGTCGCGTAGCATGTCGCCTTGCAAATCCTCTTCATCCGTGTTCACCGCCAAACCGCTGATGTGAATCGGAATGTCCGACAACTGCGACGCGATTCTGTCGAGACGCGTTTCCATGGACTGCGGGCCGACGTCCAGACGGCGCAAATTCGCGCTCAGCACAAGGCCGTCGATTTTGACGCCGCACGTATTCACCAACCAGTCGGCCAATTCCAGCATGTCCAGCATCGGATCTTCCGAAATTGCCGTCAAGGCCTGCCGATCGCTCAAAAGCATCTTCGCCTGCGGTTCGATTTCACGCGCCACTTGGAAGCATTCCGACAAGCTCTCCAGACCGATGGTCTTGTACAGTTCATTGTAATCCTGTCCGCCATGAACGACTTCCCATGCTTCAAGCGTCCCTTGATGGCGGCGGCACATCTGCTTGACATGCTCCATCACCATCTTCCGCAACGCGTCGCCATTCTTTTCACGGCATTTTTCCGGAAGATAACGAAACGCAGGGCTCAGCAACGCGCGCCCACGAACCGACAGGCCTGCTTCGCGAACCATTTTGACCAATTCCGTGTCGATGTTCGCGCCCCACAAATCGTTTTCGCGCCAAACCATCGCATCCGTCAGCGTCACAAAGCGGAACAGACTGTCGTCCAAAACCTTATCCTTATAGGTGGACAGATTGGAATTAAACGCACGCACACGCGCCAACAGCTTCTGCAAGTTCTCGTCCAACAGCAATTCCGGCTTCAAAAGAGCCCCTTGGCATTCCACGCCCAACGGGAATGGACGAGCCGTCTGCGTCAACGTCACTTTCACATCCTTCGCCTTCTCTTCGCCACGATGCGCCACGACACGAACCGGAACTTTACGGACTTTTTCCAGACGGTTCACGACCTTTTCACGCCATTCATTGTCATGGAAGTCACCGCCCAGAACGGCCGTCACATTCGTTTCAAGCGTCTCCGGATCAACATTTTCCGGAACGATCATCGCCGAAATCTTCCGCATCTGCAAGACGCCGATCTTCTCCGCCAAGTGGAAGGAGATAGCCGTCTTCTCCGCCGCAAACGCCGTATGGACGGGAACGGACACACGAACCGTCCGCCAGTTTTCCGACGGCTCCGTCAAACGAAGCGACAGCAACTTCGGCCACGGCTCCGTCTCCTGCTGCCAATAGAATTGGAAACTGTATCCGGGGCTCATCTTGTAGTCGAAGCTGATGTACATCGTGCTGCCTTTCGGGACGGCCTTCTTGATGCTCTGCCACAACTCCATGGTCCATGCGCGGGCGGAGGTCTTCTCCACCGTGATGGCCAGAATCGGCAGCGCCCCGTCGTCCTGCGGCTTCACCAGTTGGAACGCACCAAGCTGTTCGCCGCGCATGGCCCACCCGGCCATATTCTCCGCGGCGGAAAAATCGCCGTTTTCAATGGCTTGTGTCCATTTCGGGGCTTCCTGCTGGGCGACCAACATCGCGCAAGCGCCGAGCCACAACAAACATATCAGACTTCTTCGTGCTATCGTTGACATGGACTGTCTCCTTGGCATAAGTCGTTATATTAATTAAGGTTATTAATCTTTTAAATACATTGTGACGGTAATCTGCAAAAACGGCCTATTGATACCCGCATCCCTCAGCGAAGGGAATTTTACCAAACCGCTGTTTATCCGATTGACCAAATCCTCCACAGAGCGAGTCATGACCGAATCATTAGATTGCTTGGTAATCCGGGCATTACTGACAATACCATCAATTGTTATCATAAATGAGATTTCGACTGGCAAAGGATTTTTGCTTGTCATGCCTCCACGGCTTGGACTCCAATGCTCATACAGAACTGCAGCTGCAAAATTATTTGCATAATCCTTGCTGTCTTCCACTACAGTCGTTCCTTTTTGGGAAGTGAGTTCCACGTCTGTTCCCGTTGAAACACCGCCCAAGAACTTTTTCTTATACTCTTCTCCACTTTTTGTCTTCGGAGAAACGGGACGCGGCGGCGTATAAGGCTGTGGTTGCGGACGCTGCGGCTGAGGATTCATCTTCTTGGTCGGAGCAGCTTCCAATTGCTTGCGCAATTCCTCCGCACGCGTCAACTTTTTCGGTTGTTCGACTGGCTTCGGCGTCTCTGTTTTGACAACAGCTGGCGTCGGAGTCGGTGGCTTTGGCGGCTCTGGTTTCGGTGGCTCTGGCGGCAGAGGTTTCGGAAGCTGAGGCTTTGGAGGTTCTGGCTTCGGAGGCTCTGGCTTAGGAGGTTCTGGTTTCGGTGGTTCTGGTTTCGGTGGTTCTGGCTTTTTGGTTTCTTTCTTCGGCGACGGCGGAAGAAGCGTCGTCTTCAATTCAATCAGTTTTGTCGCCACTGCGATTGGTTTCTCTTTCTGTTCGGTCGCAGAACAGCAAATGCCGACCATCAGGCCAGCATGGATGATTGCGCTGACCAGTATCGTCAATGTTTGGTTCAATGACCGATCTATTTCCGAAGCAGTTTTCATAAATCTTTTCTCTCCTGTCCCATATTATCGTCTATTTTTATTTGTATAAATCCTTAACGCACATACTTTTCAGTCGATTGGAACGCGGCTTATTTCTCAGCCTCCGTCACCAAATGGACATTTTTGATGCCGACATGCCCTGCCGCGCGATGCAACATGATCACATCGTCATACGGCCGTTTGCCATCGACTTGAATCAACAGCGCCATGTCCGGTTGCTGTCTGAACACCGCCGCCAATTCTTCTTCAAGCAAATTCGCGACAACCAGCCTCTGGTTGCCCGGCTGATCTTCCAGCTTGACTTCGCCCTTCTCATTCATCGTCAACATCACTTTATTCTCGATTTGCTCCACAACTGTCGCCGTATTCATGTCCGGCGGAGTCACTTCCGTCGTGAATTCCAATGCGGGCACCGTGATGATGAAGATGATGAGCAGCATGAACGTCAAGTCCATCAGGGGCGTGATGTCAATCGTCCCGATGGTCTTTGACACTGAATTGTAACGTGAGTTCATCATGCGTTCATCCTTCCTGCTGTCCTTTCACCCTCTCCAAACGCAATTTCGCGATAAACATCTCCACGAACATGTCCATGTCCGCGCAGATCTTGTCGATCATGTTCAAAATGATATTGTTACCGAACACGGACGGAATGGCGACCATCAGACCGACGACCGTCGTCAACAACGCGCCGCTGACACCAGGCGCCAGTTGTCCCAAATCCGCCTTTTTCCCTTGCTGCGCAGCCAGTTGCACGAACGTCATCATGACGCCCCAAACCGTGCCGAACAGACCGCAGAACGGCGACAGCGACACGATGGTCGAAAGAATCACCATCTGGTCCATCATCTGCATCCGCTGGACGTTCAGGCAGCAAGTCATCGATGTACGGACTTTTTCAATCTCCGCATCCGTCAGCTGACGCGGCAACTCGCCGAACATCAAGCTTCTATCATCGCCGCCACCCGCGCTTAGCGTCTCTTTCAACGATTTGAAGCCCGCGTCGCAAATGGCCTGCAACGGCCCTTCTTCCGGATTCAGCCGAATTCCCAGAGCCAAAACACTGTTGGTACCGACAAATTCCCTGTTGAACTTCTGGCAGGCGGCGCGTAACGAAAAAACCTGCAAGCCTTTATACAACATAATCGACCAGGCGATGACACTCGCGACGCCCAACGCGATCACAATCAATCGGCCAATGATGTCGCTCTGGAAAAACGCATCTTTCAAAATCCCTAAAATCTCACCCATAATATCTTTCTCCTATCGCTTATTGTTTCATCAACTCCATTCCCAAACGCACATACGCTTGCGGCGTAATGGCATCCGCCCTAACATCTTCCGTCAGCGAAGCGGCTGCAAAGGCCGCCGCCACGCGTTCAGCCCCGTATTCCGGCTCCAGCATCCGGCATGTCTTCTTGCGACGCTGCCCGAAGGCGAGCCCCGCCACATGGGAGACGGAAGCCATGACGTCGCGAGGCGGCCGTTTCGGCCGCAACCGCATCCGAACAAACGCGCTAACCACCTCCGGTGGGGGAAAGAAGACGTTTTTCGGAATCGTCTTCACAGTCGAAATTTCATACAGCAGGCCCAACCGAACCGTCAGCACGCCGTATTCCTTCGTGCCCGCCTTCGCGGTCAGACGGTCCGCCATTTCCTTCTGCAGCAGGACATGAATGTCCTGCGGCTGATTGGTCATGGCTGTCAGCGACGCCAGCAGTTGCGAACTGCAACTGTATGGCAGGTTCGCCACACAGCGGAACGGCGCCTCTCCCATCAGAGCGTCCAAATCTGTTCGGCATGCATCCGCTTCCAACAGCGAAAACGCCTTGTCATCTTTGAACCGTTCGTCGCGCAGATAGCCTGCCAGACGATGATCCAATTCAATGGCTTGCACACGCGCGCCAGCCGCCAGCATCCGCTCCGTCAGCGTTCCCGTGCCCGGACCGATTTCCAAAACCGTGTCCCCCTCCACCACGCCCGCGCTGCGGACAAGTGAATCCAGCATGTTCGGATCAATCAGAAAATTCTGCCCAAGCCTTCGGCTTGGATGAATTTCCAGTCTTTCCAACAATGCCAACAATTCACTTTTGTTCATACCACGTTTCGACGCCAATCCTTCCCGTTTCATACTCCCTCCCGCAAACAATATTCATCTTTTATACATAATGTAATATACAGAGTCAAACCTGCCAGTAAAATTTCAACCTTTTTAACGAATAAATGACCATCTTTCATGGATGCCATGCATCGTTTTTTGCCGATTTCTTGTTTATTCCCGCCGCTCTTATTATATTATTTAGTTTTACTGTCGTTTTCTTCTGGAACTAAAATCTCATGATTCGCCTCATCTCCATCCTATTGCCGATCATCTTTCTGATGACGGGATGCCGCTATGTCAGCATCCATGTCATCCCTGACGGCGCGGACGTCACGGTCAGGCAGGAGACATTCCGCGCACCAACGGAAATCCGCGTCTTCCCGCTCAGCCACATCGCGGCGACTGTTTCCGCAAAGGGTTGCGCCCCAATGGAAACGACCATTACCTATTCCACGCCGTCCCCCATGGATGTCGTCCTGAAACGGCAGTTCAAAGCGGACAGCGTTCCACAGGAAGCGGACGTCTTTCTGAACGGTGCGCACATCGGCCAGACGCCCGTCGAATTCGCACTGCCCGCCAATGAAGAGAAAGCCGATATCTCCTTCCGCAAAAACACGTTCAAAAACAAAGACCTGCAATTCTCCCCCGGCAAGGCGGAACCGACGATTTTCGCCAATCTCGAGCCTGAAAATCCAGGGCTCCTCTACTGGACAATCAAGCCGTCGAAATACGGCCGCGCCCAACTGGTCTCCAGCTATCTTCGCGCGGAAAGCTCTTTCAAGGAACCGGGGAACAAGCAGCCCGTTTCAATTGTCCAACTGACAGGCGACGAACAAAAGCAAATCCTCAGCTTCGCCCTTCTTCCGGAAGGCGACGGCTTGGTGGCCTCCGTGCTCGTCCAGACACAGGACAAGCCTTTCAAACATGAGGCATGGCTTGTCCATTACCCGTTAGTCCAAGCCGATCAGAACAAAACCATCATCACAAAAGGAAACATCGATTTAACACCAACAGTCATAGACACTTCCAGCATTCTCTTCGCATCCAACAGGACAGGACGCCTCGACCTCTGGAAGTGCCGCATCCCTGAAAAGGACACCGCGCAGAAACTGGATCTGGTCCATTCTAGCGAATTGATCATGCTCAATCCGAATATCCGCGCAGACGGCCATGCCGCCCTCGCCACGGTCTATCTGCCGGACAAGCTCGCCGCCCCGCAGATATGGTCGTTCACTCTGGACGGCGCCAAAAACATCCTTCCGGAATTCTTCTGCAACGGTGAAAATCCCGCCTGGTCGCCAAACGGCCGCCGCATCGCCTTCCAGGAAGGCAGTCCATCGGCCATATACAAAATCGAATCGGACGGTTCGTTGAAAGACCAGCTCTCCCCCAAAAACAGCCCCGCCAGTTTCAAGCAACCCGCCTGGTCGCCAGACGGGAAACACATCGCCTTCGCAGCCAACATCAATGCGCCGCAATCCCAAGAGGATACGGACATCTGGATTATGGACGCGGATGGATCAAACCTAACACAAATCACGTCTTCACAAGCTCTTGACGACATGCCCGGCTGGTCGCCAGACGGCAAGTCAATCTTCTTCCGCTCAAACCGTAACCGCCACTGGGGCATATGGAAAATCGACCTTCCATAACCGCAGCCGCAACCATTCATCCACTCAATCAACACGACAGAATATGACCGTCATCGCAAACATCGCCATCATCCTCTTCACCGTTTTCTTCTTCGGATTCTGTATCTTCATCCATGAATTCGGCCATCTGCTCGCCGCCGTCTGGCAGAAACTCGTCGTCGAGAAATTCTCCATCGGTTTCGGCAAGAAGATCTGGGGCTTCAAGAAAGGCGGCATCGAATATGTCATCAGCTGGCTGCCGTTCGGCGGCTTCGTCTCCATTCCGCAATTGGACACCGCCGAAACCACGAAAACGGAAGACGGCCGCGAACTGCCCCACGGCGCGCCAATGGCGCGCGCCGTCACCGCTTTCGCCGGCCCGTTCTTCAACATCCTCTTCGGATTCGTTCTCGCGACCGTCATGTGGGGCGTCGGCGTCTGGAAAAATCCGCCGGCCAGTTCCTGCATCGTCGTCGATGTCCCCAAAATCCTTCCTTTATATAAGGATGGACTGAAGGAAAGCGACGTGATTGTCGCCGTCAACGGCGTTCCCTACGACGGTTCGATCGACGATTTGACGTACGATTGGGAAAGCCTTCAAGACTCCTTGAAGCTTCCGTCTGTTGACCAATTGCAACCCGTCACGATGACAATTCGTGACAAAAAAGGACACGAAAGCGAAATTTCCTACACGCCGCAGCCCGGTCTCGAATGGCAGGCGGGCCTTCGTCCGGATGATCGCATCACCCACGTCAACGGCAAGGCGCTTCAGAACGGCTACAGCCAGCTCTATGAAATGCATGCCTACAACGGCCTGCCGCAGGCGACGCTGACCGTCGTTCGTCCAGGCGAAAGCAATCCATTAGAGATTGCATACGAACAACTTCCGAATCCTCTTTATGAAGGTCTCGGCGTCCCGTTCTATGCCGCCCGCAATCCAATCGCCGTCAGTTCCATCATCACGGGATCGCCTGCGGAAGCCGCCGGATTCAAAGGCGGCGACCAACTCCTCTCCGTCTTCGGAAAGACCGTTTCCTCCACAAAAACGCTCTTCGACACATTGCAGGAAAACCAAACCGCGACAACCGCTGATTTTCTTATCGCCCGTAACGGCAAGGAGATGACGCTCAACGTCCAACTGCCGGAAGAACGAAACGCCAAAAATCTTGGCTTCGTTTTCGCCGTCATCATCAAAAACGTCTTTCAGGACAGTCCGGCCGAAGAAGCAGGCCTCAAATATCAAGATCGAATCCTGCGCCTCAACGATGTCGAAATCACAGAAGCCTCTGTCTTCACAGAACTTGTGAAAGATTCCAAAGGCGCCCCAATGACGCTCGTCGTCGAACGGGACGGACATGAAATCACATTCGAGAATCTCGCCGCCCGCGAAGCCGGCGACCGCTATCTCATCGGCGTCCAACTAGACGACACGCCGCCGAAGGCCATCGTCCATCTAACACCATGGAGGCAGTTTACGGATGTCTTCAACCAAACCGCCAAAACGCTTTCACTGCTCTTCAAGCCCATCACGTCCAAAATCAGCGGCACGAAGACCAGCAAGTCGCAAGTCAAAGTGAAACACATGAGCGGCGTCGTCGGCATCACCGCCCTCCTGTGGGGCACGCTGAAGAGCGAAGGGCTTCGCGGCGGCATGTCGCTCATCATTCTGATCACATTCTCGCTGGCGTTCGTCAACCTCCTGCCATTCCCTGTGCTGGACGGCGGCCACATCCTGTTCGCCTTCATCGAAGCGCTCATCCGCAGGCCGCTTCCCGTCAAACTTGTCACATGGTTGCAGAACATTTTCGCGGGACTGTTGATTTTCCTGATGGTCTATATCACGTTCAATGATTTCATTCGTCTGCCCAAATTCATCAAAGCCTTCCAGCATTCCGCCCCGTCCATGGAGGAGCTGGAGACGGAGGAGAAAAAGCCTTAACCTATTTAATATAAGAAAAAGAGGAGAAAACCATGACACTTCAAATAGCCATAGACGGTCCTGCCGCATCTGGCAAGAGTACGGTCGCCAAACTGTTGGCGGCAAGAATCAATGGTCTTTACGTCAACACGGGCGAAATGTACCGCGCCGTCGCGGCGGCGGCTTACAAGCTCAATATCGATCCAGAGAAAAATCCACAGGAATTGGTGAAGCATCTGCCGGAATGGACGTTGGAGTACAAACTAGATACTGAAAAAGATTGTCTGGAGCTGTATTTCAACGGAGAACCCGTTGACCACGCCTTTCTCCGCTCGAAGGAAGTCTCCGACATCGTCTCGCAGGCGGCCGCCATCCCCGAAGTGCGTGACTGGATGCTCCAAAAACAGCGCGACTGCGCTAAACTGCCGATTATCGTCATGGAAGGACGCGACATCCAGACGGTCGTCCTGCCGAATGCAACCTATAAATTCTTCATCACCGCCAGTGCTGAAGAACGCGCCAAACGCCGCCTGAATCAAGGCGATTTCAAAGACGGTACGACGTTGGCGGAAGTCGCCGCCCAAATCGCCATGCGAGATCAAATCGATTCCACCCGCGAAATCGCTCCGCTCAAAGCTGCCGATGACGCACTCACCATCATGACGGACGGCATGACGCCTGACGAAGTCGTCGATAGAATGATTGAATTCATGCGCGAAAACCCACGCCAATGATTCCAGAAAACACAACCCAATATCGTGTCTGCTATGCCGACACAGACCAGATGGGCGTCGTTTACTACGCCAACTATTTCATGCTCTTCGAGCGTGCGCGGACGGAGCTTCTCCGTCTTAACGGCTTGTCCTACAAGCAGATAGAAGAGCAAGGATTCATGCTGCCCGTACTTGACGCCCATGCGAAATACCATCGCCCCGCTCGTTACGACGACCTCTTGGACGTCACCGCCCGCGTCATCGAATTCGACGGTTTGAAGCTGAAAACAGCCTGCGAAGTCAAACGCGACGGCGTCCTGCTCGTCGATGGCGACGTCACGCTCGTCTTCCTCAACGCCCAGACGGGACGCCCCTCCCGCCCCCCGGAAAACATCCGTAAACTTTTCGAGTAACGCCATGTCATGGAACATCCTATACATCGCCGCCTGGTTGGCGGCCGCCATTCTGGCGACCGTCACGACGGCCATTTGCCGCAAGATCGCCCCGCGTCTGGGCTTCGTTGACAAGCCGAAGCAGGAGGCCCATAAATCACATAAGGCCCCCACGCCCGTGCTCGGCGGCCTCGGCATGGTCTCCGCATGGCTTCTCGTCATTATCGGCGGCCTCGCCGTCGCCAAACTCGTGCCGTCCATTGCCGGCGGCCGAATCGCGCCGTTTCTGGACGGCATCAACGCCGTCCTCCCCAAAATGCTCGCCATCATGTTTGGCGCGACCGCTTTCTCCATTCTTGGCATGTGTGACGACAAAAATGCCTTCAGCGCCAAATTCAAGTTCCTCTGGCAGTTTGTGATAGCGGGTTGCGTCGCCGCCTCTGGCATCCGCGTTTTCCTGTTCGTTGAAAATCCGATTTTCGGCTGGTGCGTTACCGTCATGTGGATTGTCACCATCGTCAACGTGCTCAATTTTCTTGACAACATGGACGGCCTCGCCGGCGGCATCGCCGCCATCGCCGCCTTCTTTTTCTTTTTCATCGCCGCCATCCGCGGCCAGCATTTCGTCTCCATGCTGTCCGCCGTCACGGGCGGCGTCGCCATTGGTTTTCTCATGCACAACCGCCCTCCCGCCAAAATCTTCATGGGGGATGGCGGTAGCCACTTCTTGGGCTTCTGCCTTGCCGTCACGGGACTTCTGACGACGTTCTATCTTCCGAACGAAAGCCCCACGCCCGCCCCCGTGCTCATCCCGCTGCTTGTGTTGAGCCTTCCGTTGTTCGACGCCGTCGCCGTCGTCATCATCCGCATGCGGCTCCATCTTCCGATTTATGTTGGCGACAACCGCCACATTTCGCACCGTTTCGTCCAACTCGGGCTGACGCGGCCGCAGGCCGTCCTGCTCGTCTGTCTCCTCTGCCTGATACAAGGCGCTGGAGCGACGACACTTCTGTGGCTTCCCGCCTATGGTTTCTTTCTGATTTTGCTTCAAACCATCGCCCTCTTCTCTCTTGTCAGCATCATCCAATTCTGCCATAAAACGGAATAAAACCGCCATACCATAATTTAGGAGACTCTCCCATGACCGCTCCCATACTCGAACCGGAAGTCCTTTCCAACATCTGCCGTCTCGCACTCGCCGAAGACATCGGCTCGGGCGACGCGACGACACTCGCCGTCGTGCCGGAAAAGCTTGAAACGGAAGCGCGTTTCATCACGCGGCAGCCTTGCGTCTGCGCAGGCCTGCCCGTCGTCAAAGCCATCTTCCATGAGCTCGACCGCAGTCTGGACTTCCAGCCGCTTGTGCAGGAAGGCGATTTCTGCAAGCCCGGAACGGAACTCGCCGTCGTCTGCGGCAAAGCGCAGCCGATTCTCACTGGCGAACGTTGCGCGTTGAATTTCATGCAACGCCTCTCCGGCATCGCCACCATGACGCGCAAATACGTTTTGGCATTGGGTGATTCCAAAACGAAACTGCTCGACACGCGCAAGACCACGCCCGGCCTCCGCATGCTTGAAAAATACGCCGTCAAAGTCGGTGGCGCTCAAAACCATCGTTTCGGCCTGTTCGACCGCATCATGATCAAAGACAACCACCGCGAAATGGCCAAAACCGTTGGTGAAGGCTCCATCGCATGGGCCGTCCGTCAATGCCGCGAGAAATATCCAAAACTGGAAATCGAAATTGAAGCGGACAGTCTCGACGAAGTCCGTCAGGCAGCCGACGCAGGCGTCGAATACATCCTTCTCGACAACATGTCCAACGACATGATGGTGGAAGCCATCAAAATCATCGCTGGCCGCGCCAAAACCGAAGCCTCCGGAAACATCACGATTGAACGTCTCCCCTCCCTCCGCAATCTCGGACTGGATTTCATCTCCTCCGGAGCCCTCACCCACAGCGCACCATCCATCGACATCGGCCTCGATATTCTCAAATAACGATTTCACAACATGTTCCAGCGATGAACACGACCATGGCACAATCATTAAAAATCATCTTCTGCCTTTTCGCGATGCTTCTTCTGCCAGCCTGCGAAACATCGAGCGTTTCCACGTTCGAAAGTGAGAAGGCTTCGTTTGCAGATGCACGAAGCACTTGGAAAGCAGGGACTTCCACCTATGCGGAAATGGTCGCGAAATACGGAAATCCCTCCAACAAAGTGGATATCGAAAACGGTTTCGCCGCCCGTTGGCTCGAAAGAAGAACCATCACGAAAACACCGCCAGCCTACGGCACCGCCAATCCCGTCCGCTCGTTCGAAAATGAACTCAATCGTCCGAAAAATGTCATATCCGTCATAACGGCCCTCGAAGCATTCTACAACAAATACGGCGTGCTGACGAATTTCAGAATCCAAGTCCTTGAACAATAATTTTCACCTTATATAATAAAAAAGATTTTACCATAAAACGAACACAACAAACTGGAGCAAAACTCATGTTGGATCCAACCAAACTCGCAGACTGGCAAATCGCAGAAGCCGCAGAAGAAACCATGCTCCCCGTGCAGGAAATCGCACGCAAGCTCGGTGTTCTGGACTCCGAACTCATCCCTTGGGGACGCCAATTGGCCCGTATTGACCAGAAAGCCGTTCTGGAACGTCTAAAAGACGCTCCCAAAGGCAAATACATCGATGTAACCGCCATCACGCCGACGCCGCTTGGCGAAGGCAAGACCACCACCACGCTCGGCCTTGTCCAAGGCCTCGGCAAACTCGGTGCCCGCGTCTCCGGCGGCATCCGCCAGCCTTCCGGCGGTCCGACGTTCAACATCAAAGGCTCCGCCGCTGGCGGCGGTCTCGCGCAGTGCATCCCGCTGACGCCATTCTCGCTCGGCCTCACAGGCGATATCGACCGCATCACGAATGCGCACAATCTCGCCATGGTCGCCCTCACCGCCCGTATGCAACATGAACGCAACTACGATGACGCGCAGCTCGCCAAACGCAATCTCAAGCGACTCGATATTGATCCTAACCGTGTGCAAATGAAGTGGATCATGGACTTCTGCGCACAGGCTCTCCGTAACATCACCATCGGCAAAGGCGGCAAGATGGACGGTTTCGAAATGGAATCTGGCTTCGCCATCTCCGTTTCCTCCGAAATCATGGCCATTCTCGCCGTCGCGGAAGATCTCGCGGATTTGCGGAAACGCATCGGCAAAATCGTCGTCGCCTATTCGAAATCCGGCGCCCCTGTCACGACGGCTGACTTGGAAGTCGATGGCGCGATGACCGCCTGGATGGTCGAAGCCCTCAATCCGACGCTCATGCAGTCCATTGAAGGCCAGCCGATTCTCGTCCATGCGGGACCATTCGCAAATATCGCCATTGGACAGAGTTCCATCATCGCCGACAAGATCGGAACCGCTCTCTCCGAATACCACATCACGGAATCCGGCTTCGGTGCCGACATCGGTTTTGAGAAGTTCTGGAATCTGAAATGCCGCTACTCCGGCCTGAAGCCAGACGCGGTCGTCGTCGTCGCCACCATCCGTGCTCTCAAGATGCACGGCGGCGGCCCCGAAGTCAAGCCCGGCCTGAAATTGGACGAAGCCTACACGAAGGAAAATCTCGGTCTTCTCGAAAAAGGCTGCGAAAACCTTCTCGCCCATATCGAAACTGTCAAGAAAGCAGGCGTCAAGCCTGTCGTCTGCATCAACAGCTTCTATACGGACACGCCGGCGGAAATCGCTCTCGTCCGCAAGATTTCCGAGCAGGCGGGCGCCTATGCCGCCCTGTCGCAACATTGGCTCAAAGGCGGCGAAGGTGCCATCGAACTGGCCGAAGCCGTCAAGACCGCCGCTAACGAACCGAACAACTTCCACTTCCTCTACAATCTCGACACGCCTCTCAAAGAACGCGTCGAACTCATTGCAAAGGAAGTATATGGAGCAGATGGCGTCGAATTCCTCCCGGCCGCGCAGGAAAAACTCGAACAGCTCTCCAAGGATCCGGAACTGGCCAGCATGGGCACATGCATGGTCAAGACGCATCTCAGTCTGTCGCACGATCCGACCGTCAAAGGCCGCCCGCGCGGCTTCGTCCTGCCCGTTCGTGACATTCTTGTCTATAAGGGCGCAGGCTTCGTCGTTCCAGTCGCTGGCGACATCAAACTGATGCCCGGAACGGGTTCCGATCCAGGCTTCCGCCGCATCGATGTCGATGTCAACACAGGCAAAGTCCACGGTTTGTTCTAACCACCATAACCCCATAAGCCATCGGCCATAAGCCATCGGCCATAAGCCATAAGCCATAAGCCATCGGCCATAAGCCATAAGCCATCGGCCATAAGCCATCGGCCATAAGCCATAAGCCATTAGCCATTAGCCATAAGCCATAAGCCTCCCATGTCCACTCCTTCCCCAGAAGAAATCAAACGCGCCAAGCATGAAAGCTGGCTCCAGATGTGTCTGGAGCAGTTTCATCGCAGCCGTGGGGAGGAGTGGGCCAACGGCATCTCACATCTCATTGGCGTCATTTTCGGCATCGTCGGATTGACGCTCATGTGCGTCTTCTCCGCGCAGGTCGGAACCGCAAAAGACATCACCAGCTGCGCCATCTTCGGAAGTGCGCTGATTCTGCTCTATACGTTCTCCATGCTCTACCACGCGTTCACGAACTTCCGAGCGAAACGCGTCTTCCAGATTTTGGATCATTGCGGCATATTTCTCTTGATTGCAGGAAGTTACACGCCTTGTGTACTGATGCTCCTTCCTCCCAAGATAGGTTGGACGATCTTCGGCCTGCAATGGGGCTTTGCCGTTGCGGGCATACTCATATCATGCCTATGCACGCCAAAATGGTCCGACATTCTGACGTTGCCTATTTATCTCATTATGGGCTGGATGATCGTCTTCGCCTTCCCGCAACTCCGCCAGACGCTCAGCCATGCGGGTTTCATGGTACTTCTTGCGGAAGGCATTACCTACACGGTCGGCGTCGTTTTCTTTGTCATGGACAAAGTCCCCTACATGCATTTCATTTGGCATCTTTTCGTGCTGGGCGGCTCCGTCTGCCATTGGGTATGCATCACGTTCCATGTCCTTCCCAAAGGATAAGCAACATGCCAATCACCAATCGATTGCGTAAAACACTCAATGCGGCCGCCAGCCATCATAGCCGACGAAAGAACGACCAGTTCATCGCCGAAGGCAGCCGTTGCTGTTACGAAGCTGTCACCAGAAGGCCTGAATGGATTGAAGCCCTCTTTTTCTCCCGTTCATTTGTCGGCACGATTGAAGGTTCTGCCATCCAATCAAAGGCCCAAGCGAATGGTATCACGATTGAACAGATTGATGACAAAGAGCTTCAAACTCTTGCCGACACACCGAATCCGCAAGGCGTTCTCGCGATTCTAAAAAAGCCGCAAGTAACTCCGCCGGAAAAAATTGTCGATCCATTTGTTTTGATTCTCGACCGTATTTCGGAGCCCGGCAACATGGGCACCATCCTCCGCACGGCATGGGCCATCGGCCTCACGCAGGTCTGGCTTGTGAAGGGCGGAGCCGATCCCTTCGCGCCGAAAGTCGTTCGCGCAGGCATGGGTGCTCAATTCGCTCTTTCCCTCCCATATGTCGATTCACTTGCGGATGCGGCAAGCTGTTTCAAATCATTGGGCGGCAAACAGTTCTGGGTAACGCTCCCACAGGCGGACATCTCCCTTTTCGATGAACAGAAGTTTTCTTTTGAACAATCCGCTCTGGTCATCGGCAACGAAGCCAACGGTGTCAGTGATCCAACGCTTGGCAAAGGCGTCACCATTCCCATGCCCGGCCATGCGGAATCGTTGAACGCCGCCCAGGCCGCCACCGTCTTCCTTTGCGAAGCCGTCCGCCGTAATCTCTTCAAGGGTAGGTGAAACCATGGCTAATCTCCTTGAAGTCAAAAATTTACGGGTATGGTTCCCAATTCGCCACGGCATTCTGAATCTCGTTTCAGGCCATGTCAAAGCCGTTGACGACGTCTCGCTGACCATTGCCGAAGGCGAAACGCTTGGTCTTGTCGGCGAATCTGGTTGTGGCAAAACAACGCTTGGCCGCGCCGTTCTCGGACTCGAAAAAGTCCATTCCGGACAAGTTCTGTTCGAAGGACACGACTTCACAGCCATGCCGGAATCCCGCCGCCGTCAGTTCCGCCGTCGTTGCCAAATGATTTTCCAAGACCCGTATGCGTCTCTCAATCCGCGCATGACAGCCATGGAACTGGTTACGGAAGGTCTTAAGCACCATAAACTTCTGAAAGACGAAACACCGCATGACGCCGCCATCCGTCTCATGCGCGAAGTCGGTCTGGACGAAGAGAGCATGTATCGCTATCCGCACGAATTTTCCGGTGGCCAGCGGCAACGCATCAGCATCGCCAGAGCCATTTCATTGAAGCCAAGCCTTGTCGTCTGCGACGAACCCGTCAGCGCATTGGACGTTTCCGTCCAAGCGCAGGTCATCAACCTTTTGATGGATTTACGCGAACGGCACAATCTGTCTTATATGTTCATTTCACATGATTTAAGCGTTGTCCGACATATTTCGCAACGCGTCGCCGTCATGTATTTGGGGCATATCGTCGAAACAGGAACGGTCGAACAGGTCATGGAGGATCCTATCCATCCTTATACGAAGGCATTGCTGTCCTCCGCGCCGATGCCGGGCCGTCCGCCGCGTGAACGCATCATTCTGAAAGGCGAAATGCCATCGCCGGCGAATCCGCCGGCGGGCTGCCCCTTCCATCCGCGCTGTCCGAACGCTTCGCTGGAATGCGCCACGAAGATGCCGCAACTTGAATCTCGCTGCGGCCGTCTCGTAGCCTGCCTGAAGGCGTGATTTACACTTCGTTCTGAACAAGATGCCCTGCCGTAAGTTCATCTTTCAGAATATCATAGACATAACGAGGGCTTTCAAGGTATAGTCCTGTCTCGACATCAAGCAATTTCTCAAACAATTCTGAATTATACACCAATTCCATGGCATCCTGAATGCTACATTGGCGGTCTTCAATCACATATCGGATCAAATCCTGTATGGTGAATTCAATCAATGTTTTTTGCTTTTGGCTACACATTTCTGCTTCCCTCATAATGCAAAAGCGCCACAGCACGTTCTGTATGAAATGAATACTGGTTTGTCAATTTCCTATATTTCATTTCCCGTACCAATGTCTCCTTCGACACAATTCCGCGTTCAAACAACCGAAAAATCATGGACAAATCATCGTTTGCAACTGGACCGACTACAATATCGTATTGACAATCAAGATTATTGTCTTCATCAGTCCTTGCATCATCAGTTTTAGGATATCGATTATTCAACACAAACATTGCCCCAGTCAATTGTATGACTTTTAAAGACATGAATCTCCCTTTTTACAAAGTGGTTCCAAATGCTCTTCATTTTTTACATTAGAGAAATAATCAAAATCAAAATAGTGTCGTTTTTTGTAAAACATTATTTCACCAATTTCACCAGCTTCACATTTATTGACGGGAATAGCTTTTGCTCCATTTAATTCCTTTAACGAACCCCAATATATGGAATAATTATCCTTTTCAAATTGTATAGCCATCCAATAAGCTTCAGCTTTATATTGTTTCTCTGCTCTAGCGGCTTTTTCATATGCATTTGTTCCAAGCTTATATCTTGTATTTACTCTACCATTTTTCTCGTATTTATTTCTTGCTTTCACACTAATAATAAACTTCTTTGTTTCATTATCGATTATCTTTTCACAGTAAATGTCAGCATATTCTTGATTCACACGTACATCATTCAAATTGCGAATCTTGTCAAATTTTTTATCGACTAGTGCTTTGATAGCAAACAGTTCCCCAAGTTCTCCTAATGATTTTGTTCTCGCTGCTTCCTTTTTACTACTACGCATCTTTTGACCTCCTGTGATGATCTATGCCTAATCTTATAATGCTTCCTTTTTAGGTATATACAAATAAAATGAACAAACGAATCACACTGTCATCCTTCTTCTGAAATTCATCTGCTATGATGAATGATAAAATTTAAGGAACAACATCAAAATATATTGCAACAAATTAATCCACAACAAGTAAAAAAACAAGCATCGTTGTATAAAATCTTCTAATTTCTTTATTTGGAACGACATTTATCAAGCTGGATCGCGCTTACAGCGATATTTGAGCCATGATACAGAATCATAATTTTCCTCCCCCATTGTTCACACATATGGCCGCCATATCCGCTTGAACATCCTCAAAGGACAATGTATGCTCTATCTCATAATGCTCCTCTAGAAAGTTCAACGCTCCATACTTTTTCAAGTAGTCCAGCGTGAATTTATAGGAGAGATGATGTCTATCCGCGAAATCATTCACACAGACAACAAGATAATCGATGATTCGATTACGCAAACTGATATTTTCCATCATTCACCTCCTATTTCGATAGATAAACACTATTATCCTTTCTTCCACACGCCTTTGGCGTCTTGTGTCCAGCCTGTTTCGTTCAACGAAATGGCCTTTGTCTCCCAGCCGGCGTTGATGCGAGCCATCGTCTCATCCCATGTCTTGATGCCGCTCAATGAATCCGCCGCCTCCACGTTGCATGCGCCAACGGCCGCGGAGAACAATCCCGCATCGTACAACGGCAGGCTACGCAACATCGCGCAGAGGAATGCGCCAATGCTGGAATCGCCCGCGCCCGTCGCGCCTTTGAAGCAAGACTCCTTGAAAATCGGGAAGATATATTCGCGGTTGGCCCATTCATCAATGCAATCAGGCTTGCCGGCTCCCATCTTCGCAAGGCGTTCCGCTCCAGCCGTACGGATGTACATGCCGCGCGCGCCAAGTTTCACGGCCGCCACCGCCGCACCCATGGCCAACATTTGGTCGCCAAGAGCCGTCAATTCCGCCGCAGAAAGATTGTCGCCTTTACCGAACTTATTGCGGTCCAGCATGTAAAGCAATTCATCCGCGCTCGGCATGAAGACATCGACATATGGCAACGTCCGTTCCAAAACGCCTTTCCAATCAACTTGTCCGGCCGGTCCGGAAGCATCCGGCATGCCTGGATCCATGGATGTCGTCACGCCAAGTTCCTTGGCGGTTTTGTACATTTTTGTCAGTTCCTGTGCGTCGTTGGCATACATGTTTGCCATAAAGCACGGATAACCGAAATGGAACAATGCGCTTTCCTTCACCTGCGACCAATTCACATCCGCGCAACCATAGTTCATGTTCGCGCCCGGGCAGTGCAAAAAGATGCGATCAACACCCGGTATGTTGACGACAACCGTATAGGACGACGCCACGCCTGGAACGACGGCCATTCCGGCCTCCAAGCCAGGCTGCCTCTTTTTCAAAATACCAAGAATCTGTTCGCCAAACGAATCATCGCCGACCTTGCCCATCAGCAGGACGGGGGTTCCCAGAATGTGCATCGTCATGCCTGTGTTGGAAACAGCGCCTCCCGTCGCAAACGTCGGCGCACCAACTTCATACAAGCGACCAGGCGTCAAATCGACATGATTCTCGAACGCAGGAATGACATCCAGACAAATATGGCCGGCTACGACTGCTTTTTTCATAATGCTCCTCGTAAAGTTCTTTTATTATATGGTATGGATATTCACTGATTCTTCTTCAACAACACCGTGACGAAACGCACGTCCTGCAGCTCCGCATATGGCTTGACGCGTAGCATGGCCCGCGCATGTTCGATGTCTTCCTTCGCTTTCCCTTCCACCTCAACGACTTCGCCAATCGGTAGCCCGCCTGGCATCAAGATGCCAAGACCAGACGTCTGCACTTTCATGCCCCCCATCGCTTCGATGTCCAACGGCAGAAAATCCGTCTGGCAACGGAAGGGACTCGTCCGATCCGTCCCTTTCACGCCGTGCAACACGCCTGCGTCCCCCGTACTTCCGATGGTTACGCTAAAACGGCAGTTCGGTGACAAAACCGTCTCCACCATCGACTGATGGCGTTCCACCTTCGCCACACGCCCTGCCACGTTTCCAGCCTGCATGACGACGGCTCCCACCGTCACGCCTTCAGCCATGCCTTTGTCAATCGTGAACGCATAATCCCAAAGAACAGGATCACGGATGATGACTTCCGCCGGCAGCACCGTCCAGCCCGGATGCTGTTCCAGTTTGAGCAACTTGCGCATTTGCGAATTCTCCGCCCGCAAATCACGCGCGTCACCGACCTGCAACTGCAAATCCAAAACCTTCTTTTCCAGTTCGAGAATCTTCTTGTCCTTTGCAAGCGTTTCTGCGTCAACCCACTCCACCGCAACATCTTTTGAATCCAATGCCTTCCGCCACAACTTCACAAACGGCCGTGTCAGAGCGTGGGACGTCCGTTCGCCGAACGCCCCGAACACAAACAGCCCCAGCCCTAGCAGGACCAGCCCGCAGAGCATGAATGTGAGTTTTTTCGTCTCCAGTTGTATCATATTGAAAAATCAAATCTTGTAAGACTTTATGGCCGCCTCTTGCAGGGCGAAGATCTCCTTCAGACCTTTCTTGGCCAGCCCAAGCAGCGTCGTCAAATCGTCATCGCCGAACGTCGCCTCTTCGCCACTGCCCTGCAGTTCGACGAAACGCCCCGCATCCGTCATGATGACGTTCATATCGACATCCGCCGCAGAATCTTCCACATAACACAAATCCAACAGCCCTTCGCCCTGCAACAGGCCGACGCTCACAGCGGCGACACGGTTCAGCAACGGCCATTCCGTCAACTTCCCTTCCGCCATCAGTTTCTTCGCCGCCAGTTCCAACGCCACGCTCGCGCCCGTGATGGACGCACAGCGCGTTCCGCCGTCCGCGTCGATGACATCGCAGTCGATATGGAACGTCATGCCGGGCAGTTTCTCCAAATCAACGGCCGCCCGCAGGCTGCGGCCAATCAGACGCTGGATTTCCGAACTGCGGCCCGACAACTTGCCGCGAACCGCCTCACGCTCCGTCCGCGTCTCCGTCGCCGACGGAAGCATCTGGTATTCAGCGGTTATCCAACCGCCAGACTTGCCCTGCTCCTTCATCCACCGCGGGACGGCGTCTTCCACGCTCACGGCGCAAACCACACGCGTTCCACCAAACGTTACCAAAACGGATCCCGCCGGATGGCTTTGGAAGCCACACTGAAAACTTACGGGCCGAAGGTCTGTATTTCTGCGTTTGTCAATTCGTTCCATCTTGCCGAATTCCTTTATTAGTGGTATGTTATTCTTTTGTGTTTTTTCGTCTTTTCTTTCGGACATCCCTATAACTTGATTTATCAATGGTAGTTTGCCAATCAACAACGGAAATTTTCATCGTCATTTTTATGACGATTGTGCTTTGCGGCTGTAAAGAAGACGCAAAAGCGCCCGATTATGACAATTTCCGCGCGGACATGACGCTCCAAACCGTCGAGCAAATCAACAACGGCCAGACCGAGCAGGCCATCAAAACGCTGAAGGAATTCCGCCAGAAAGCGCCGGAAGATCCGTTTCCCATCGCGGCAAGCCGAATCGAAGAAATCCGGCTGGACGCCGAAAAAGCCAACAAGCTCCTGCGGGTGGGCAACGTCAACGAACTCGGGCTTCTCTTGCAGATGATCGAAACCGAAGGCAACGCCAGTCCGGAGATTCTCGCGTTCCGCGCCGCGCCGCCAGCCTTGGAGGCTCTCGCAAAGTACTGCGCGAGAATGCCATGGGAACGTTCGTCGGACATCACGGATGGCTTAGAACTTCTCCGCCCGCATTCGAACATCCTCAAAAGTTCCTCAGCCTTCAACGCCTTCATGGCGTTCCAACAGTCGAAATTCGAAACCATGAAGCATGACGAACAGCTGAACGACATCCATGACTTGCTGAACCGCCTGGACCGCGCAACCATCGGCGGCGACGCAAAATCCGTCCAAGCCGCCATCGACGCCTTGAAAAACAAATATCCCCACAACGCCTTCTTCTCCTGCCAGTCCTTCAAATCGTCGGCGGACATCGCCGCTTTGAACATCAATCTGGAGGGAATCCCCCATGGTCGCGAAGCCTTGGAAATCGCCGCCGCCATCCGTTGGGACGAACTGCCGCCGTCCGCCCGCCGCGGCATCGCGGAATTCGTATCCCAAACGCCGCGAACATTCTGCGGAGCATGGCTCGCCGCCATGACAGGCGGCCGCGCGGCATCCGTCGATTTCTTCAACCGTCTCAAAGAAAGCAGCCCGCTTTTGCAGCCAAATCGAAAAATCATCGCCTCGCTTTTGAAACTTAATGCGGCGCCGCCAGTCAAAGACGATTGGAGCAGACGCTCCCCCTGCCCAGGCGCCCCGGAAATAATCGCACAAATCCTATCTGTCGGTTTACACAATACAACAAACAACAAACAAAAGGAAAACGAATGAAGTTCCACAAAATCAGCAGTTTTATCGCAGCCGCGCTGATCGCCACCGCTCCTCTCATGGCGCAGGACAAACCAGCCGCGGCACCCGCCGCCCCGCAAGCCCCCAGTTTTGACATCGCCGCCCTCCTGAAGACCATTCCGGACAATCTGGCCAAGTATGGTGACAACCAGTTCATCTCCAGTGCCGATCTGAAGAATCTTCTTGAGTTCCAGCTGAAAAGAGTCGCGCAACAAGGCCAAGTCGTCACTCCGGAGATGCTGAAACGCGTCCTCCCGAATCTGGCGAATAATTTTGCCATGCAGGAAATCGTCATTCTGGAAGCACTCAAGCAGGGCATCAAGCCTGATGTCGAAGAAGTCAAAAAGGACATTGCCAAATTCAAAGAGACTCCTGAAGGCGCCCAGAATTTGAAGCTGTTCATGGAGCAATTCAAAACCAAGACAGAAGAAGAGTTCATCACCAAGCAGGCCCGTATGCAAACAGCTCAGAAGCTTCTGAAGCAACAAGTGGATAAAATCGAAGTGACAGAAGCGGACGCCAAGAAGTTCTATGACGAAAATTCCAAATTATTCACACGCCTGAGCGCCTCCCACATTCTGGCCGCCTTCTCGGACGAGCCTGGCAAGAATCCTCCTACCAAGGAGCAGGAAGAAGCCGCTTTGAAGAAAATCAATGATGTCCACAAGAAATTGAAGGACGGCGGCAAATTCGAAGATCTCGCCAAAGAACACAGCGATTGCCCCTCCAAAGAAAAAGGCGGCAACCTCGGCGAATTCTCTCAGGGACAGATGGTTCCGGAATTTGAAGAAGCCCTTCTCGGACTGAAAGCGAACGATGTTTCCGATCCCGTCAAGACGCGTTTTGGTTACCACCTCATCCAGGCCGGCGAGAAAAAAGTTATCCCGTTCGAAGAAATCAAGAATAACATCATCCAGCAGCTGAAAGAAGAAAAAAGCGCCGAAGTCGTCGATAAATTTGTCGATGGACTCAAAAAATCCTATAAAGTGGAAATGCTCGTGACACCGCCAGCTCCCGCCATCCAGCCTGCCGATTAACACAATGGGAGGGTCACGCTCCTGCGTGACCGATTATATACGCTCCTGCGTGACCGATTATATACGCTCCTGCGTGACCCTCCTTCAACGCCTTCGCCAAATCAACGCCTTTCAGGATGGAAAATTCCAGCGGAAAAAACCTGCAGCCCATGGCGACCACCTTCAGCCAGGCGCTTTTCTGGGGAATCGTCTTCACGCTTTGCACCTATGGTGTTTTTTTCATCTACAGCACCGGTTACATCGCGGATGAATATCCCGTGCGCCCCAATTGGTGGCGCCAGTTGATTTGGCTGGGCTTCAGCGCCGTCTTCGGCTTTACCGTCGCCGCCACGAATCCCAGAGGACTCGCCTGGCGGACATTTGTATGGTGCGGCTATGGAACAAGCATCGTGCTTCTTGTCTTGACGCTTCTGTTCGGCCGCACCATCGGCGGCGCCAAACGCTGGCTGGCTATCGGCCCACTTTTGCTACAACCGGCCGAATTCGCCAAATTCTTCACCCTCATGCTGTTGTGTCAAACGATAGTCTGGCGGACCAACGGCTGGCGAGCAAGAATCGCCAAACTCATCGGACTGACCATCATGCTCGGTCTGCCGCTTGGATTGATCATCTCCGCACCCTCCTTCGGCAACGCCTTCTCCATCATCCCGTCGATTATCTGTATCTTCGGTATCCGTTATTTCAACAAGAAGATATGGGCGGTATTAGTCTTTTTGGGCGTTGTCTCTTTGCTTTTTTCATGGCACGCCGTACTCGAACTTCGGAAAACTTCCGAAGCCAACAACGCGAAAGCCGCCGCAGTCCAAGATACCAGTCAGCCAAACAACTCACCGCAACCGCAACATTCCAAAGCGAAGGATTTACTGACGCGTCTCCTTCACAACTACCATTCCAAACGTCTTCAAGACTATCTGACGCCAAAAGGCGGCTGGAATGAACGGCAGTCCATCATGACGCTTGCCAGCGGCGGACAATTCGGCAAAGGATATCTGCAAGGCACGATGAAAAGCCTCGGTTATCTTCCGCGAACCGTCGCGCCGACGGATTTCATCTTCTCCGTCATCGGTGAAGAGTTCGGCTTCTTCTTTGGCTGCCTGCCTGTCTTACTACTATATTTATTATTGTTCTTCATCGGCTTCCATTGGGCAGGACGGACAGGCGACGAACAGGCCTGCCTGCGAAGCGTCGGCGTGCTCATGATGCTCGCCGTCCATGTCTGCATCAACGTCGGCATGACTGTCCGCCTCATTCCCATCATCGGTCTTCCGCTTCCGCTTCTCAGCTATGGTGGCAGTTTCACGTTGACGACGTTCCTCTGCCTCGGCGTCCTCCATGCGACATCGACGCTTCCTCCAGCAGATTCCGAAGCGGCGAAATCCACCGACGCCCGCGACAATGAATGGTCGCTTGGCCGCCTTCTCCGCATTCGCGTGCAAAGCAAGCAGTAAAAAACAATCTTTTAGCAGAAAAAAGGGGCTGTTGCGAATCTTTTCGCAACAGCCCTTTCGATTTTCTAAAATGGTGGAATCCAGATTTCCTTCACTCTGCTAAAAGTGAAAAATAAGGTCATATAGACCCCAATGATTAATTGTTCAGAGTTCGAATCGTGGATGCCACCATCATTAAAATACAAACGCCGCCCCATATTGCAAATGGGACGGCGTGTTTTTTTCAATCAATTACTTTTCTTCCGCGGCGGCTTCCGCTTCAAGCAGCCCCCAATGCAAGGAGGACGCCTTCTTGCGGCCCGCATACTGCTGAAGTTCACCGTGCAACTGCTCCAAGAACGCCAGAAGGCGGCTCAAAGCCTGCAATGTCGCGGGAACCACCCAGACAGGCTTGCTCACTTCGATCAGCTTCAACTGCTCCGCAAATTCCTCCATGACCTTCTGGCAGGCCGTCGCGTAGCTCTTCTTCACCATGCCGTTGGCAAGCTCCTTGCGCAATTCGACCAACCACGCAAACGCTTTTGCAACCGCTTGAATACGAGTAACTTCACCACGAAGGCTCTTCAGGCAGGACACCGCTAGATCGTCAAGACCTTCAGTTTCCAGCAGACGGACGTAGAGGGCGTCCGCCGCCGCCGCGTCTTCCGCGCATTTCAGCAGACGCGCCGAAACATCGACGTCTTCCGGCTGCGCCAGCAGACGATCCAACGCCTCGCCCGGATATGGACGCGGCCATGCGACCTTCGTGCTGACGTACGTATATTGATAGTTCAGGCAGATCGGATACAATGGCTCGCCAACCGCCTTCAGCAGCAAGTCCTGCGCCTGCCAATACAGATTCGCGTTGTCGCCGAAATGCATCTGCGACCAGCGTTTCATCACCTGCTCGCGCTTTTCGCCGCAACCTTCCCATGCCAGACCGGCCAGCAGGGCTTCATGATCCAGATGGGACGTGTCATGAACGGCATATGAAACTGCGCCGCAACCGCCCTCTTCTGCGCCCATGCGGAGCATCATGTCAACATTCAGCAGACGATAGTCGTAGGTGCTCCAGTTGAAATAGCACGTCATCGGCGTCACCCAGCCATCAACACCAAGCTTCTTGCCGACGCGCACCCGCGTCGTGTCGTTCAGCTCTTTGTTGCTGTACCACCACCAGTCAATGATGAGACGATCCTTAAGTCCCGCCTTTTCAAGACGTTTCACAAATTTCGAATCAAACGCGGACATGTGGCGCGTCATCTGGTCGTTCCACATCACGACTTTGCCGACGCCTTTCGAAACCAGCATGCCGACAAGCCAAATGACATAATCCTGCAGGTTCTTCTCCTTCGCATGCGCGCGGCATTTTTCGCACTGACACCACGGCTCGCCGGCCTTCAATGGTTCGTCCGGCCACGGATAGTCCGGCCAGACTTCGTCCATCTGGACATGGAAATAGTCGATTCCATGCGGGAAATAGCGTTCAATGATGCCTGTATAGAAACGTTCGACAAATGCGCGCGTCGCAGGAGACGTGATGCAATAGCCGACGCCCGTCGGATTGCCGTCCGCGTCTTTCGCGCTCAGTTCGGGCTTCATGCGCGGGAAGAATGTATTGTGGCCGAAGCTGTTCACATATGGGACGACGTTCACGCCGCGTTCGCGGCCGTAATTGATGACCTCTTCGAAGAAATTGGCCTGCGTCAACGTCGGCAGATAATTCGCCTCCTTCCATTCGCCTTCCACGCCGCTGTACCAACGAAGATGGTGCCATGCGGCCAAATCGCCTTCGCCTTCCACGGGAACCATCAGAAATTCCGTCGGTTTCGAAGGGCCTTCAAAACGGCAGCTTCCCCAACAACCATATAGACTGACGCCTAACGTGTTCATTTTCATGGACGAAAGGGTATCGATCGTCTGATGCCAGTCCCCGATGCTCATGCGGTCCGGGCCCCATTTGTTCTCCATGAAAATGCCGCGAATCGGCAGATCCGGCCAGTCACGGATGATCAGATTCGGAATGGACAATCCCTTCTGGGAACGGACAAAAAGGCCAGCCAACGTCTGGGAGGCCCACACCATCCCTTCCTGATACGGTGTCCGGATATCGACTTCACTGCCATGCACTTTCAGTTCATAGTAGTCATGCTGGACAGCTTCTGGAACACCTTCCAAATCAAAATCTTGCGGAGAACTGACGCGGGCGTTCACGACATAACGCTTCTTGTTCGCGACCACCTTCACGCCGGATGCCGTCAAGATCGAACGAATCGCCTTCCTCTGCAACGGAAACACATTGTCAGTGACAAGACGAATGTCATTCGACAACTCGCTCATGCCTTCCAGCTGCTCGATTTTCTTCGGTTGTGGATAAAGCTCAAGTATCTCAAACTTGCGTCGGGAAACCATCCAAACCTCCTACATGCGCTTGAAGCAGAATCTGATGTCTCAACAAATCTTCCCATACGCCGCACCCTATCAGTTCCCTTTATATAATATACCCTATATTAAAAGCAAAACAAGCTAGTCAAACGTTTGATTTAGCCATTTTTTCTATACCATACCATGATATGACCGCCGCTAGCCATAAAAGTCATAAAGATTCCAATAAAGTCATAATATACTTGATTTAAATTATTTATATGATATATTATAACCTTTTCATCTTAACCCATCCAACCCACGGGACGCATTATGTCAACAACGGATTCTGACATCGAAAAAATGAACCAGCGGCTTCAACGGCTCTACCAGGCATTTGCCTCTTGTCGCTCCATATCGGCGGACGGTGATTTTTCCGTTCATGAACCGCCTGCCGCATGGAACACAGACCACACGGCCTTCAGCGAACATTTCCTCCAAATCCTTTGGAATGAACGATATCTGCTCGACACTTTGTCTTGCGGCAACGGAGCGTCACTGCAAATCATCCATCAAGGCGACTGGAATGTTGCCGCCGGGCCAGACTTCCGTGACGCCGCGTTGATCATCAACGGCAAACTCATCCGCGGAGATATCGAAATTCATCAGCGGACATCGGATTGGACACGTCATGGGCATGGGAATGATCCGCTCTACACCAACGTCGTCCTCCATGCCGTCTGGATTGACGATGGCCCCATCGACCATGCTCCGTCTAATGTTCTTGTTCTCCACGACTCTCTCAATCCAGCCTGGAAGCTACTCTTGCACGAAGTCGAAAACATCTGTTATCCATATGCACGACAACTGCCGCCAGGCAAATGCGCCATCCGTTGGGCCTTGACGGACAACGACAAAATACAAGAAGTTCTTGCCGCGGCAGGACTTGCACGTTTTGAAGCCAAAACGGCACGATTCGCCCGCCAAGCCGCCGCACAATCGCCTGATCAGACGCTGTATGAGTTTGTTTTTGAATCACTTGGATATAAAAACAACAAAGACGCCTTTCGTCAGCTCGCCACGGAACTTCCTTTGGAACAGCTCCGTCATTTTGAGACAGAGGAAGATTTGGAGGCGGTGCTTTTCGGCGCCGCCGGACTCTTGCCGGACACCACGATGCAAACGCTCCTGCCCGAATGGGAGGAACGCGCGACGCAGTTGTGGCATCGTTGGTGGTCGCTTGGGGCTCCCAAACTCGCCATCACATGGAACCACGCCTTGGCAAGACCACTCAACAGTCCCTACCGCCGTCTGGCGGCAGGCGTCAAATGGCTTCTATTGACTAAGTTCCAGCCAATGAAATGGTTGCAAAATTTCACCATCATGGTTTCATCTTCCAAATTGCTTCTGGAAGTGCTTTTCCAGACAAATTACGATCTCCCGCATTGGCGAGGCTGTCAGAACTTCAAAACCGCTGTCAAACCGCCATCGGCCCTTCTTGGCCATCAACGGATTGCCGATATCATCGCAAATGTCTTTCTTCCAGCACTATGCGCATCAAATGTCACAGGTTTCACAGAACAAGCCGCCCGTCTCGCGAAAGATGCCTTTCTCATGCTTCCACCGATGCAAAGCAATCGTTCGTTGACGGAAGCCGCCCACCGTTTTCTCACACCGCCGTCTCGTTCAAAGGAAGTCCTTAAACGAGCCTCCCATCAGCAAGGCCTTCTCGACATCTACCATAATTTTTGTCAAAATTTGGGGCATGACTGCTCCAAATGCCCATTCGCCAATATCGGGCAGACATCTCCGACAAATCAGCTCTGATTTTCCATTGGTTACAGGCGCTGTAGCTTGCCATTTTCGGTTTTCGGCATTATCTTAACATATTGTTTTTTAAGGCACAGGGAAAAGGCTTAACACAGGAGATGAAATATGCTGAAAAAATGTTACATGGCAATCGCCGCATGTGCATGTCTGCTGTTGTTCGCCGGATGCAAATACACGGCTTTGACTCATGAAGGTGCCGTGAAGGCGACAACGGAAGAATTCTTCCGTTATCTTGACAAAGGCCAATGGAACGCGGCGTCGGAACTCATCGATGTGAACAATTTCGAATTCTCCTTCGCAAACGGCGTCTCTTTCGGGCGTGGCTACCAAGCAAAGGAAGCTTACATCCAGAGTTTGGAAGCCATTCAAGGCCGCGCAGGCATGAATTGCGTCATTCATAAGGTCAAAAAACTCAAAAACGGAAGCATCGTCGTCCATCTCTCCTGCATCGTCGCAATCACGGAAAATTCCACGACGCTTTCATTCTCCAGAGGAAAATGGACTGCCAGTTTCCTTTGGACCAAGAAGGATGCCGTCCACTGGCAGCTTCGTTCCATCCACGAAACGTCCCTCCGCGAAAAAGGCAACCACACTTGATGGAAGGACTTGATTCCGAATATTTTCCATATCGCCCGCACGGGCAGTCAACCATTTCACATTAGGAAAGAGAAAAGCATGAAAGACATCACACAATTTACTGCATGGAAAGCCTTGCAGGCCCATTACGACGAAATTAAAGACGCCCAGTTGAAGGACATCTTTGCGAAAGATCCGCAGCGCGCCACGCGCTATGTCATTGAATTCGAGAATAATCTGTATCTCGACTATTCCAAAAACCGCATCAATGACAAGACGATCGCCCTGCTCTTGCAGTTGGCGGAGGAAGCCGGCCTGAAGAACGCCATCGAAGACATGTTCAACGGCGTCCACATCAACCAGACAGAAAACCGCGCCGTCCTCCATACCGCCCTCCGCGCTCCGAAAGACGCGCAACTCGTTGTCGATGGACAGGATGTCATCAAAGACGTCCATGAGGTGCTCGACAAAATGGCGGCCTTCGCGAACAAAGTCCGTTCCGGAGAATGGAAAGGTTATACAGGCAAGCCCATCAAGAATGTCATCAACGTCGGCATTGGTGGTTCCGATCTCGGCCCCAAGATGGCCTGCGAAGCTCTCAAGCCATTCGCCAAGAAAGGCTTGCATGTTTATTTCGTCTCCAATATCGACGGCTTCCACATGATCGACACCGTCAACGAACTCAATCCGGAAGAAACGCTTTTCATCATCGCCTCCAAGACGTTCACGACGATGGAGACCATGACGAACGCCAATACCGCTAAAGAGTGGATTCTCAGGGCTTTCAACAATGACGCCGCCGCCATCGCGAAGCATTTCGTCGCCGTTTCCACAGCCGCCAAGGAAGTTTCTGATTTCGGTATCGACACGAACAACATGTTCGGCTTCTGGAATTGGGTCGGCGGCCGCTACTCCCTCGACTCCGCCATCGGCCTGCCCATCATGATCCAGATCGGCCCCGAAAATTTCACGAAGATGCTCGAAGGCTTCCATGCCATGGACGAACATTTCCGTAAGACGCCGTTTAACAAGAACATGCCAGTCATCATGGCCCTTCTCGGCATCTGGTACAACAACTTCTTCGGCGCCCAGACCTACGCCATCCTTCCGTATGACCAGTCCATGCATCGCTTCTCCGCCCACCTCCAGCAGGTCGATATGGAAAGCAACGGCAAATACATCACGAAGGACAACAACGAAGTCAAATGGCAGACTGGCCCGATCATCTGGGGCGAGCCCGGAACGAACGGACAGCACAGTTTCTATCAGCTCCTCCATCAGGGCACGAAGCTGATTCCCGCTGATTTCATCGGTTTCTGCAAGTCACAAACGCCTACGGGAGACCATCATAAGAAACTGCTCGCCAATTTCGTCGCCCAGACGGAAGCCCTCGCGTTCGGCGGCATCTTCGAAGAAGGCGCCACCAAGAATCCCGCCTTCAAGCCGCACATGATCTTCCAAGGCAACCGTCCGACCAATACGCTGATCGCCGACGAACTGACCCCCCGCATGCTCGGCATCCTCATGGCCCTCTACGAACAGAAGATTTTCGTCCAAGGCGTCATCTGGAATGTCTTCTCCTTCGACCAGTGGGGCGTTCAGCTCGGCAAAGTCCTCGCCAAGAACGTCTTGAAGGATTTCGACGCCAACGATCCCGCCAAGCTCGCACATGACGCTTCGACAAACGCCATCATTACGCGCCTCATGGAACGCATGTGATTCAATAATTCATAATTATATGTAAGCAACGCG
>JAFZAB010000019.1 GCA_017548425.1 Victivallales bacterium | reverse complement strand
GCTGTGTTGATGGTTTGCGGGATGCTTCGCGCGGAAGATCGCAGGCTGTCGCTGGAGACATATCGTGACAAGATGGAAGGCGGTTGGCTCGGGCAGGTCATCGGCGTCTGCTGGGGCGGGCCGACGGAATTCCGCTTCAACCATCAAATCATTCCGGATGAACATGTTCCGAAATGGACGCCTGATTTGATCAATCATGCCTTCGGGCAGGATGACCTATATGTGGAAATGACGTTCATCCGTTCCATGGAAGAACATGGCATCGATGTGTCGATCCGCCAGGCGGGCATTGATTTTGCGAACAGCCGTTATGGCCTGTGGTGCGCCAACAAGGCTGGCCGCGACAATCTGCGCTTCGGTATTGCGCCGCCTGATTCGTCCCATCCGAAATTCAATAAATGCCCGAATGACATCGACTACCAGATTGAAGCGGATTATTCTGGGCTGTTGGCTCCAGGCATGCCGCAAGTGGCGATTCAGCTCGGCGAGAAGTTCGGACGGCTCATGAATTACGGCGACGGTGTCTATGCGGGGCAGTTCATGGGCGGCATGTATGCGGAGGCGTTTTTCTCCGACGACATCGAAACGGTCGTCCGCGCAGGGCTGGCCTGCATTCCGGCGGAAAGTCAGTATGCGGAAATGGTTCGCGACATGATGGCATGGCATCGTGAAGCACCAGCGGATTGGCAGGCCACATGGAAAAAAGCCGTTGAGAAGTACAGCGACAAGGAATATTTGAAGCAGACAAACGGCAACATCGACGTGCGGTTGAACGGCGCAGTTGTCTTGCTTGGACTGCTTTACGGCGAAAAGGACATAGAGAGGACGGTCGTCATCTCCATGCGCGGCGGTTTTGATTCGGACTGCAATCCGTCCAGTGCGGGCGGCGTGTTGGGTACGATATTGGGAAAGAGCAAGTTGGAGGAGCGGTTCATCGGTAAGCTTGACCGCAAACGCAAATTCTGGTTCACGGAATACAACATGGATGATTTGGTCGCCGTAAGCGAAAAACTCGCGTTGGCGTTTTTGAAGGCGAACGGCGGTCGCGTGGAGGATGGCAGGACGATGGTGATTCCCGTTGTGAAGCCTGCACCGTCGAAATATGAACCGAGCTGGAATCCGGGACCCATTGCGAATTCGATGTTTACGCAGGAGGAAATGGATAAGATCGTTGTGAAGATGCATCCTGCGCTCGTCGCGCAGATGAAGGGGAAGGACGATCCGACGGAACGTGTGCAGAATGTCGTAAATGTCTTGTTTCCAGGCTGGAAGACGTCGCCGAACGCTCCGGACATGACGCCCGGCTATGTGGAAAGCCATGCGGGGCGTAGCCATGTCCTGCGGACGCATCCGTTGGACAAAAACACAGGGGCGATACTTTCGCGCACGTTGGATTTGCCGGCTGATGTGACGGCGTTGGACATCGTCGTGGCGCCGCAAGGCGGCAAAGGCGATTTCACGCTGATTGGAAGCGTCAATGGCAATACCATGTTGACCAAGAAGATACAACAAACAGGCGACAAGAACGAATGGCAGAAGGTGACGATGGATTTGCGTCCGTTTGCTGGTCAGCATGTGACGATTTCATTGAACAATTTCCCCGACAACTGGTTCTGCGAAGCCGCCTACTGGGCGGAACTCACTATCCATTAATGTCTTATAAAACCACGAATGGACACGAATGGACACGAATTTTCTGTAGTCCACTGAAAACACGGAAGAAACAAATGCCTCGCAGACGTCGGCCATCATTCTGAGGAATTTGTGGGAAGAAGGAGACTCTTGAGGAAGGAGCATTGGCAGGCCTCCGTCTGCTCGGCGGTTCGTCACGCTTCGCGCAAACGGAAACAACGTCATGCGGAAGCTCGAAGTTCATAGCCTGTTGGCTCGGCAGTCTGAATCCGCTTCGCGCAAGTGCTAACAACGTCATGCGGAAGCTCTAAATACAAGAAATTTTTACCACGAATGGACATGAATTTTATGTAGTCCACTGAAAACACGGAGGAAATGGAAAGCCTCTCTCTGCGAAATTATCTGCGGAGAGGGGCTTTTTGTTTTGTGTCAAAAGTCATAAAAAGTCATAAGAAATCACAAAGAATCATAAGAAGTCATAGCTTTTATATGACTTTATATGATTCTTTATGATTTCATAAAAAGATAAATATGGCTTGCATTTTTAATTGGATGGGCTATAGTAGATGATATGAACGTAGATGGATGTTTTTGGCTTATTGTATGATGAATGATAAAATGAATAAGTATTATCATTAATAATCATATTTAATGGTTGAATAAACGTATGTGAAATAATAGAATTAGGACTGATAAGGATGGTGATGATATTCAATAAAAGGAAAAAATGAATTATTTTATGAATGATGTTTCGTTTGAACATCAAAAAGAATCAGAGTCAGTTGTTTCAAGGAGGAAACCATGCACATCAAACGAGATGAAGACCGAAAGAAGCATAACGTGTTGGATAATAAGAATGAAGAGCATGCAGAAATCAGATCGCTCAAGGAAGTTATGGGTGAAGACAAACTTGTGGAAGATATTTGTATAAAGGATGTACCCAATAATGGCAAGAGGATAGACTTTCGCTTGTCGGAACGCGGCGTGCGAAAGTTATATGATGAGGCGGTTCAGGTGGCGAAGCGTGCCGGCTGTTCAGATCCAATTGCGGATGCATATGCCAGACATGTGATTGAAGTATGTGTTCAAGCTTTCGCAGAAGGATATATAGAATCAAAATATAAGATAAAATTGGAAGATTGTCAGGTATTTTCCGCCTTTTCTACAGGTGATGACGTTGAAGACAAGGCAGGAATGTGAGTATTCATGTAGTCTGATTATCTTCTGTATAAGGATGTTTTAAAATCACACTATCAAACGAAAGGAGAATGGAAAATGGTTCTCAAACCGAATCACGCATGGCAGCATCGTCGTAGAAGGAGAAATGACGGCGGTCCGGAAGCTGAAGATGGACATGACGATAAAACCATGGAGAAAGAGAGTCCGC
>JAFZAB010000187.1 GCA_017548425.1 Victivallales bacterium | reverse complement strand
CTCTGAAAAGTCCAATGGGGCCGCCCGGGGGCGGCCCGTCCTGTCGATTCAATAATTAATTTAGTTAAAGGATTTTATCGGGGAGGAGCCCCATGCCTAGCATGGGGAACCCTTCCATTTCAAAAATCATGTTCGCTCATATTGCGCTGCTCGGTTTCCAAAGAGCCGGCGGGCTTCTCCGCCGAATATTGAGCCAATCAATTTGTCTTTTGATCGGCACAACAAATACAATACCATGCCTTCTTGTTTTTGCAAGTAAACATGAGAAATTTTCCATCACATCTTGTCATCGAGTGACATTAGGGCACTGCTTTTCAGCAGTCATCCGTCTTGTCACAAATCGAATTCACGACGTGACGTCATTTTGTTGTTACACCTAATTAATATAGCACGATTCTCCCATTTTCAAGCACGTGGCACGATTTTCGAACCGTTTCCAACCACACCTTGAATCAAGATTCCGGATGCGATTTCTTGTATTCCGCCAGAAACTGCTCGTAGTCCTCCAAGTTGCGCTGCAATAGCGCCGGCGTGTCCAAGCCATACGGACACTTGGACTTGCATTTGCCGCAATGCTTGCACTCTTTGATCTTCGCCATCTTCGCCTGTCCCGCGGGAGACAGATGTCCGGCGGCCGGAGAGCGTCTCAAAAGCAATGACATACGCGCGCAGTTGTTGATTTCGATTCCAGCGGGGCATGGCATGCAGTAGCCGCAACCACGACAGAATTCGCCCGTCAGTTCCTTTCGGTCGGCATCGATGACGGCCTGCAATTCTGCGTCCATCGACGGCGGATTGTCGTTGTAGCTTATAAATTCGTCCAGTTCGCTTTCCCGTTGGACGCCCCAAATCGGTAGAACAGAAGGGAACTGCCGCAAATAGGCATAAGCCGCACGGCTGTTTTTGATCAAACCACCCGAAAGCGCCTTCATGGCGATGAAGCCCATGTTCGCCTGCTTGCAACGTTCGACCAACTGCTTCTCCGGTTCTCCTGAAAGGTAGCTGAATGGGAACTGCAAGCTATCGTAAAGTCCTGATTCGATGCATTTTGTGGCTGTGTCCAGACGATGATTCGTCAAGCCTATGAAACGGATTTTGCCTTGTTTCCTCGCTTCCAGCATGCATTCATACAGTCCGCTGCCGTCATTCGGCAATGGACAATTCTTCAGATTGTGGAATTGATAGATATCGATATAATCGGTATGCATCATGCGAAGGGAATTGTCGAGATGCTGCCAGAAGACTTCCGGCGTTGCGGCTCCAGTTTTCGTCGTGATGACGATTTTCTCCCGTTTCATCTGCGACATGGCGATGCCGATTTTCTTCTCGCTGTCCGTATAGAAATTCGCGGTATCGAACATGTCAATACCGTTCTGATAGGCTTTTACAATCAGTTTCGCGGCTTCTTCGCAGCTGATTCGCTGGATCGGGAGGGCGCCAAAACCGTTCTTGCACACGTTCAAGCCAGTTCTCCCCAACGTCACGCGGTCCATGATAACTCCTTGTTATTTCAGTTTTTGTGAAAGTTTCAGCAGGAAATGACGGTTGTCCGCCGAGAGATATCGCATGGTTCCGCCCATGCGGTTGAACGTTTTGCAATAGCGGAGATAATAGGCGGGATTGTCCATGGGCGGTTCGCCGTCTTTGCTCCAATCCCAACTGCTTTTCGCCAAATCGACCACCAGCATATAGTGGTTGTCGATATGCCGCCCTGCCTGAATTTCCATATTCTGTGACATTGAGAGCGATTTTTCGAAAATCATCGGTGACATGACGGCGGAACCGACGGACAGATAGACGCCGCCTTCCAGATGATGGACTTGTTCCGCAAATGTCAGAAAATCACGTTCCGCGGCCCGTCCGATGGCCGCTCCGTAGTTCATCGGATGCGTATAGATGATGTCATGTCCGAACATCGGATGGCTCGTGAACGGCACATGCAGACGAAACGCATTCGCCTGGGCGCTGTATTTTTTATAAGGATGCGGGATGGACATCCAGCCGGGCTTCAGCTTGAATGTCCGAATCGTCTTCAGAAAATCCGCCGCTCCCGCCGCCCAGGCAGGATCATCCGCCACGCGCCGTTTGATTTTCTCCTGCAACGACTGCTCGTCTGGAATCATCAATCCTTCATGTTCAATCATCGAACCGACGGCTTCGCCATAGCCAAGCCCTTCATAGGCTCCGACGACAATCGCCAGATTGATGTAATAGCCTGTCTCCTGCCAAATTCCGAACTGGCCTTGCTTCACATTGGCTCGAACATCTTCGCTGGACTGCCCTTGATAGGCGAATTCCCAATCGTGGATGATGCCTGCACCATTTGTCGCAAGATGCGTCAACCAGCCACGTTCCATCAAACTAACCATCAGCGGACCAAGGCCGTTTTTGATGGAATGAGCCCCGAACGCCATCATGACAGGACGACCGTTCGCACGGGCCTGACGAATCCGTCCGACCACTTCGTCCATCAACGTTTCGTCAATCCCACAGTCATCGGGCACAGGCGTGTCAAGCCGCACATAGTCTCTTTCTATATATACCTTATTATATCTTTCGGCCAGCGGCTTGATTTTCAGCAAATGTCGGTCAAATTGTGGATATGGCATGTTTTTTTCCTTGAATCCATGAAAATTTCCATAAACGGTATTAATGTAAACGCCATGTCAAAACATTCCAGTCTTCTCAGTCTGTTACTACTCACCTCCACCATTTTAGCCCAACCGAAGACCATGCACAAAATCAACATCGCCCCCCTGCTCGTCAACCACGCCGAAGAAATCACGGCGGACATCGTCAGCCTTTATCATGATAAAGTCATCGACTCCGTGGCGTTTTCGTTCACGCTTGTGCCAGAAGGAGTTCCGCCAGTCGATAAAGCCGCCGAATACACACGCCGTTTCAAAATCTTCCAGAAGTTGCTGAAGGAAAAAGGCGTTCCGACGGGCATTCTGATTCAGGCCACATGGGGCCATGGGTGGGTTCCGGATTCGCCGACGAATTTCCAGCAGATACGCCGTATCGACGGCAATCATCAATACACGATGTGTCCGGAAGGCGAGCCGTTCCGAGACTACGTCCGCAAGGCCATCATGACCGCTGCGGCCGCTCAGCCGGACTTTTTCATGCTGGATGACGACACGCGTTTCATCACAGGCCGTTCCGCTTGTTTCTGCCCGCTTCACACGGCGCTCTTCAATCAAAAGACGGGACGAAATCTGACGTCGGACCAATTGCGTGAAGCCGTCAAATCATCAAAGGAAGACGCGCATATCATGGATGACATCCTACAGGAGTCCATGGTCAAATACGCCCATCTCATCCGCGATTCCATCGACGCCGTCAATCCGGACATTCCGTGCAGCTTCTGCCTCTGTTCGCAGGATGTCCGCCACGCTCCAGCCGTCGCGAAAATATTGGCGGGCAAAACAGGCGAAGCCGTCATCCGCATCAACAACGCGCGTTATCTGCAGGATTCTTTGCGCAACATTCCCGCGTGGCTTCATTTCACCGCCACGCAGGTCGCCGCCTTCGACGACGATGTCACGCTGATTTGCGAGCCTGATACATTCCCGCAAAACCGCTATTCCACATCCGCCGCGACGCTCCGCATGCACATGCTCATGTCCGCCTTGGAAGGCTGCAAAGGCGGCAAGTTCTGGATTACACGCATGTCGTCATTCGAGCCAAACTCCGGCAAGGCGTACAGGGAAGCGTTGGCTGGCATATCCAACCAGTTGGAGGCGATTTACGCCATGAAGCCGCAATGGAGCGGCATCTGTATTCCCATGCCGTCCAAGCCTGTTTTCAACTATCCAACCAGCCCGACAATCGGCGGCTGGCATGAAACGTTCGGCCGCATGGGGCTCCCCATCTATTTTTCCAAGAAGTCCGGAAACGCTATCGCCCTTTCCGGCTTGCAAGTCAACGTACTCTCCGATGACGATATCAAAGAGCTTTTCAAACGCAATGTCCTGATCGACGGCAGCGCGGCCATCGCCTTGACAAAGCGCGGTCTTGCAAACCTTTGCGGATGCACGGCCGCACCATGGTCATTGGAACATGTCACGTATGAACAAGCCGACGGCGAAGAAATCATGCCATTCAACAACAGCGGCATCGCCTTGCTCACACCAGCCGACGGAACGACCATTTTGACCAATCTCTATCACCGTGCCTTCATATTCGACGCGGAGCAGAAAAAACTCGCCCCCGGCGCCCTGCTCTTTGAAAAGCCCGACGGCACAACGGTCATCACCATCGCGCACTACTATGGCTGGAATGACGGTCTTCCGTCCTTCGGCATGTTCAACGAAACGCGCAAAAAACTACTCACCACATACTTGCAAAAATTGAACGCCATTCCAATCTGCTATCCAGACGACGCGGAAATCCTTCTCAAGGCAGCCGTCCTGCCGGACGGCTCCAAAATCGCGTTTGCCCTCAATATCGGTCTAGACGTGTTGAACGAACTTCCATTGACCGGTCCATGGACGCAAACCAATGCCGTCCAACAGCTAACCGACAACGGTGACTGGCGGCCAGTGACGTCAACGCGCCGTCAAGACGGCGCTCTTGCCATACAGCTTCAATTGCCGCCGTTGGGCTTCGCCATCCTGAAATTCTAATCTTCCACCACCATGCGCATGCCAATCCTATATGGCATGCGCATTTTTATATATATATCAAATAAATACAGTTGATGATTTATGCTATGTAGGATTCTGAGAATAGATATTTAGAATCTCATCAAGCAAATCTTCCAAACGAACCGTCAGACGAGCCTGCAAATGGGGCTCCCGTTGGCACAGACGATACGTGTTGCGCAAACGAGTGATCAATTTGTCCAACAGTCGTGATGAATGTTCATCAGCGTCCAATGTCGTTATCATTGGCTTCTCTTCTTCAAGGAAGAATTTGACGCGGCGTTCAATCTCCCGCGTGTATCTTGTTGTCTCACCAATCTCCCATTTACGGTAGGTTGACCAATGGACACCGATGAGTTCGGCCGCTCCCGAGTACGACAACCCGAAGCCTAATCTCTTTGTACGCAACGCCTGACGGACTTCCATTGAGATTGGAACCCGATGATGACTTGCAGCTAATTCCTTGTCGATTGCATCCTTTTTCTTCTTGTACATTACGTCCTCCATAATGCCTATTTCGAATTCAAAAATCAGTGACACATAACACAATACAGCTAATATACAGCGTCAAATATCATTTGCCTATCATGAATATATTTTTATGATTATTTGAAATATATAATTATAATAGATAATTACAAATATGTATCCGTGATATTTGTAAGTATAAATATTCTTACACCTACTTATGATAATCATTAAATTAAAAGCATTTAATCATGTAGTAGTTAATCATCCTCATAAAAGAAAATCATGTTTTTTTCTTTTTTCTTGTGAAAAATGCAAGCATATGGGAGGAAGCCAACGGCTTTTTTTTACAAAATATGGCACAAAACGTGTCAATGTGCTAAATTATAGTGAGTTGAAGAAAACCCATCATCCACAGCAGGAAAACGAATATGAACTATGCGCAACAACTGATAAACCAAGGCGGCCCGATCATCTACATTCTTTTGGGCTTGCTCATCATTTCCTTCGCGCTTTTTCTAGAGCGCTACCTTTTTTACTACAAGTCCCACATAGACACGCATGAATTCCTGCGCGGCATATTCAATATCGCGCGAAACAACAAAATCACGGAAGCCGTCGCCATCTGCGACAGCAAGCCCTATCCTGTTTCAGCCGTCGTGCGTGCCGTCATCACGCATTTTGACAGAGGCGAGTCAACGGCCCGCCATGCGGCGAATGAAGCGTACATGACGGAGCTTCCCAAGCTTCGCCGCGGTCTGAAGGTTTTGGCCTGCCTGGGCAACATCGCCCCTATTCTCGGCCTCCTCGGGACTCTTCTGAGCCTCATGAGCATTTTTGACAAAATCAGCCAGGAAGGCCATTTCGTACCGACAACTGAACTGGCGGGAGATGTCAAGTCCGCCCTTTTGACCACGGCTCTTGGATTGATTGTCGCCATGGCCGTCCACCTCTTCAGCTTCGTTCTTACTCAGAAGCTTGAAAATATCGTCGGCGACATGGAGAAAGGCTGCGAAGAGATGGTCAACTTCTGCATCGTCCATGCATGGGACAAGCAGGAGAAACAGGACAAGACGGAACCTGCGCATGAGCCTCATAAGGAAAGAGTTGCAGCGACTGACAGACCGGCGAGACCATCAAGATCAACGGATGTGGAGAACTTATGATTCGCTGGAGAACAAACATAGAATATGAAGCGGGGCAGTACCCATGGGTCGCCCTGCTGGATGTTTTTTTCATCCTGCTGGTCTTCTTTCTCATCAGCAACAGCGTCGTCTTCTGGCCTGGAACCAAGCTGGAAACGGCTCTCAGCCTGCCGACGGCTTCCTCCGCCAAATTGCAGGAAGCGGACAAGCTGATTGTGACCATCACACGTTCAGGGCAGATTTTCTTCAATGAAAAAGAACTGGACTGGCATGGATTGGAACAGGAATTGGACGGCCGCGTATTGGAATCCGTCCAGGCGTTTTCCAACCGCCATCATCTGGAAGACGATCCAGATGCGCCGACACGCAAGCCGGCCATCGTCCTTCGTGCGGATAAAGACATCACCTACGAAACCATCAACAAAGTCATCACGCTTGCCCGTTCCAAAAATCTGGGCATTTTTCTCGTGACGGACATTGAGAAAAAGCAAGGCGTGCCGGGAGTCAATCTTCTGGAAGAGCCTTGATTGAGCATGAACGCAGCGCAACACCACAACAAACAGACCAACAGGCTCATCAAACCGAAGCGGGAAACCGCCGTCATGTATGGCCTGCGGTTGTTTGCGGCTTTGATCGCGGCGGCGGCAATCCATGCGCCGTTCGCCGTCATGCAAGGCAATCCGCCACCACCGCCGCCAGAGCTCGATTTCGGTGAAACGACACAGGCCATCAGCCTGCCGCAACCGGACGAAAATCAGCCGGAGGCGATCCAAGCCATTTATAATTGGTCGGAAATCAACGATCCGACATTATTGATTCTTCCGAACCATCGGCTCGGCTTCGGTTATTTCGTACCGAAAACGGAACCGATTGAGAAACAACCCGTGCCTCCCATTGAAGAAGCACGGAACAATATCGCCCCTCCGCCTGTCTTATCCGTGCCGCTTGATATCGACGCCTCCACATTGGCTCAGCTGATTGCGGACAATTGGAATGACAAGACGGAAATCACGCTGCCGATGGCGCAACCGACCATTCCCGCGCATGGCGTGTTCTGGCATTCCGAAAACGGACGCCTGCTCGTTTCGCCGCCCGAAAACGATTCGCAACGGCAGGCCTTGGCCTTGAGCCATGGCGTACCGACGCAGACAACGGCCATCGAAATCCAGCCAAGCCCCCTGCTTCCGATGCCGCGCGTAATCGTCCGCCGTTCATGCGGCAACGCGGAATTGGACATGGTGGCTTTGGACGCCGTCAGACTGACGTTGGCCAAGGCGGGGCCATTGCCGTTGACGCCTGGAGCAAACCCTGAAAAATCACTCGTTCTCATCATTGACTGGCATCTCTGATTTAGCACTGTACCATATTAATATAGAATAGACATTATGGCAGACTGGCTTCTTGGATACATCATTCTGATTTTGGCGATCGCTTTCGGAGGATACGCCCTCAACATCCTTCGAGAGAAGAAAATCGCGTGGGCGCTTTCACGGCCGCGGCTGGCAAGATGCCCGAAATGCCGCCATGTCTATATGATCGAACGCTTTACGCTTAATCCGCATTGTCCGAATTGCAATGCCCGTACGACCAATTTCATCACCCAAAACTGAACGACCATGAGAATCATCGGCGGATATGCACGCGGCATTCGATTAAGCGCTCCAGATGGATTGTCGCTTCGACCGACGGAAGACCGTGTGAAAGAGACGGTTTTCTCCATGCTTGGCGACATATCGGGCATGACCGTGGCGGATTTGTTTTCCGGAACTGGCGCCATGGGATTGGAGGCTTTGAGCCGTGGTGCGGCATGCGTCAAGTCCATTGAACTCAATCCTTTGCATGCGGATTTCATCAAGCGGAACTACGATGCCGTCGCCAAATCCATGGGTGCCAATCTGCAAGAAGGCTCGTTCGAACTCATCCGTGGCGATGTCTCGCAGTTCGCAAGCCTGCTTTCATCCGTCGCGGGAAAAATCAATTTGATTCTGGCCGATCCGCCATACCACCAGCCGGAAGGAGAATTTGGCGGAGCGGAACTCGTCGCCAATCCCGCTTGGCCGAAATTGGTGGCGGAAGGTTGCATTCTCGCCCTTGAACATGCGGTTCGCATGCCGTTTGACTGGTTTCCGAAATCCTGCTGGAAACTCATCCAAACCAAGATATTCGGCAAACGAGCCGTCAGTTTCGCAAAATTCGTAACACCTCCCTAGATCGACGATTTCCCATTATGCTCAAAGCGCAGTCACTCACCAAATCATTTGGCGCAAGGCTCGCCGTCAACGATATTTCCTTCGACGTCAAGCCTGGGGAGGTCTTAGGCTTTCTCGGCCCGAACGGCGCGGGAAAATCCACGACCATGCGCATGATGACAGGATTCATCGCGCCCACGTCCGGTCATGCCTTCATCGATGGACTGGACGTTTCCCTCCATCCCGTTGAAGCACGCCGCCGTTTCGGTTATCTGCCGGAAAACGCGCCGCTGTATCAGGAGATGACCGTTCAAGACTTCCTGTCCTTCTGCGCGGAGACACGTGGCTTGGCCATGCCAGAACGCAAGAAAGCCGTTGACAACGCGTTAGAGCTTTGCCAACTGCAAGGCGTCAGCAAACAAGTCATCGGCACTCTTTCCAAAGGATATTCGCACCGCGCATGCTTTGCACAGGCTCTTGTCCACAATCCACCAGCCCTCCTGCTGGACGAACCGACGGACGGCCTCGATCCGAATCAAAAATACGAAATGCGCCGCATGATCAAGGAGATGGGACGCGAAAAAGCCATTCTCATCTCCACCCATCTGCTCGACGAAGTCGAAGACATCTGCACACGTGTCGTCATCATCGACAAAGGACGGCTTGTCATGGACAAGCCAATCGCGGATGTCAAAGGCCATCTGTTTGAAATCTTCAGAAAACTGACCGCCGTTCAGGCGTGACTGCACGAACCACTCCATGAACACCGTCCTCTCCATAGCCAAACGAGAAATACGCGGATATATCTGCACGCCAATCGCCTACGTGTTTCTCGTCACGTTCATCGCCATGACGACCGTCGCCACGTTTCTCGTAGGCGACTTCTTCGCGTTCAATGAAGCGTCGTTGCGGACGTTGTTCTTCTGGCTGCCATGGCTGTTTTTGTTGTTCGTTCCCGCCGCCGGCATGCGTCTCTGGGCGGAGGAACGCCGTCAAGGAACTGTGGAAATCCTTCTGACGATGCCAGTTACGCCACGGCAGGCCGTTCTTGGCAAATTTCTCGCAGGATGGTTCTTCCTTGGAGTTGGACTGCTGTTGACCTTTCCGTTGCCGTTGACGGTCGCATGGCTCGGCTCCCCGGACTGGGGCGCGATGATGACCGGTTATCTCGGCGGATTCCTGCTGGCTGGAGCCTTTCTGTCCATCTGCTCGCTCACATCCGCCTGCACGAAGAACCAAGTCATCAGCTTCATTTTCTCCGTGGCCATCTGCCTTCTTCTTGTATTAGGCGGGCATGGGCCGACATCTCTTTTCCTTTCCAAATGGGGCCTCAATGCGGAATGCGCCGCATGGGTCGCGAAATTCAGCGTCATGCCGCATCTGGAAAACTTCCAGCGCGGCATTCTTGATTTGCAGGACATCCTCTATTTTCTGTCGATAACCGTCATCGCCTTGCGCCTCAACCAAGCCATCATCGAACTGCAACGCGGTCGCGCAAACAACGAAACGCCAGATAGATTCGGCAATCTGCTCGCCCATCCGCTGTCGCAATTCGCATTGCTTTGCGTCTCCGTTCTTTCCTTGAACAGCATTTGTTCGAATTTCAATCTGACGGTGGATTGCACGGCGGACAGGCTGTTCACGCTTTCCAGTGCCACACGCCAGATTCTGAAGGACTTGGATCGTCCGGTCACCGTTGATTTCTATCGCACGCCCGAACAGCCCGGCCTGCCCGCCGCCTTCAAATCACATATCCGCCGAATCGATGATTTATTGACGGAATACGAACGCCGTTCGAACGGCATGCTCGCCGTCAACCGCATCGTTCCGGAAGCGGATTCGCCGCAGGAGGAAGCCGCCGTCGAAGCAGGCATCATGCCGCAATATGCGACGCCGAACAATCTTGAAAGCCGTCTATACATCGGCGTAAGTTTCTCGCAGGAAGCACGTAAGAGCATCGTCATCCCCTATCTGGATCCACGACGGGCCACGTTTTTGGAATATGATTTAACATGCGCCGTCGCCAAACTCACGCCGCGCAGACGTGCGACCATCGCCATCATCAGCCCCATGAAGATTCTCGGCGGCGTCGATATCGCCACGCAGCGCGCCACGCAGCCGTGGGCGCTTGTTGAAGAATTGAAAAACAACAACTTCAATCTGATGCCGTTGCCGATGAGTTGCGACAAGATACCAGACGACACGGATGTGTTGCTACTTGCACAGCCTGAACAACTTCCGGAAAACACGTTGAAAGCCATAGACGCTTTCATTCAGGCCGGCAAGCCGCTCGCCGTCTTTCTTGATCCAGCCTGCTGGACGCAGATGAACAGCCGCCACGCCAATCTAAAATATGCTCCGTGCATTTCGTCCTCCATCAAGCCGTTGACGGACGCATGGGGCATCCAGTTCTCCGATGACAAAGTGTTGGTCGATACGGAATTAGCGACGATTCTGCTGAACAGCAAAGGTGCCACTGTCCGCCATTTGGACTGGCTGACCATCACGCCGCAGCAATTCACAGGCGACAGGACGACAACCGCCCTCTCCTCCCTGGAGTTCTTCAAAGCTGGCGTCTTCTCTGAAACATCATCGCAAGGCATTACCGTTACGCCGCTTATCAATTCAAGCACTCAATCTCAGCCACTTCTTTCCTCCATGACATTCCGCTCCGCGCAGGACATCATGGCCGATTTCACGCCTCAAAACAAAGCCTTCCCGCTAGCCATCCGTCTGGAAGGCGTTTTCCCGTCCCCCTACGGGCAGGCGGCGAATCCTCCGCGGCAATCCACGGCGATTCTCGTCGGCGACGCGGATTGCCTTCATGACGCAATGTCCGTGCAACGCGGCAACCATAATATGCAGTTCTTGCTCAACATTTTGGACAGTCTTGTTGGCGGCGACAGCCTGTCGGGAATTCGCAACCGCGCGAATCTCTTACGTCCTCTAACCAAATTACAGAAGATGGAGGAAGCAGGCCAATTGGAATATCAGGAGCGTCTCGAAGCGTTTGAAAAAGAATACCGCGAAGCGCGCGCACGCCTCATGAACATGGAAAAGGCACGGCAGCAAAGCGGTTCGACGCTGCTGACCGCTGAACAACGGACGGAATTCGTCAAACTGAAACGGCAGATTGCGGATTCCAACCGCCAGTTGCGCAACCTCCGCGCATATGTCCGCAAGAGCATTGAATCCTTCCAATTCCGCATCATTCTGGCCAACTTGCTCATCGTGCCCTGCGCATTGGTGATATGTGGCTGCATATGGGGCTGGAGGAGACGCTGAAGGAGAACATGTCCATGAAATCAGCCTATACATCATTCTATATCGCCGTCGCCTTGCTGGTCTTGGCCATTGCGCTCCACATTGTTATGGCTCCCAAACAGGTTGCGAAGGAGATGCATGAAGACGTCCAGTTGCTGGCTCCGGATTTCAATGCGGAAACGCTCGGCAGCGTCGTCGTCAGAAACGCCCACGGCGTCACGACCATCTATCGATCACCTGAAGGATGGCGCATCAAAGAGAAAAGCGACTTTTTCGCCCATCGCGAAGACATCGACACATTGGTCTTCGCGCTTTGTTCGGAAAACGCCCGAACGACAACACTTTCCGAATCCCTTCGTCAGGAAGCAGGCTTCCCGCCGCAAGAGGATGGCGCGACTCTTGAACTTTGCGATCTCGACGGCAACGCCCTAGCCGTTTATCAGCTTGGCAAACTCCTTGAAAATCATGATAATACGCCACAACGGCGATATATTCTCCTGCCAGACCAGCGGACGGCTACATCGCAGTATCTTTTCCCGTTCGCGGATAGACGCTCCGCCGAATGGCTTGAGAAAAGCATTCCCGAACTGCTCGCGCCATCCGCTGTCGCCATGGTGAAAAACGGTGTTCCCGAATGGCAGATCGTCTTGCGCCACAATCGTTACCAACTGAAAACGCCTCTGCCGGAAGACCAGACGGTCAGCCCCACAGCCGTCGAACAAGTCGTCAAAACGCTACAGGATATCACCATTCTTGACGTTCTGCCTGAAAAAATCACCGTGGAGCAAAGCGGACAGGACAAACCGATCGTTCTCGTCGTCACACGAAAGGACGGCCTCATCATGTTCCTTTCCTTCGGCAAGACGCCGCAAGGTCTTATGACGCTTCAAATGACGGCCGAAACCTCCCAGCAGTCACAACAAAAATATGCGGACGCCGCTGACACGGATGAATCCGATGAAGCTGCCGCCATCCGCCGTCAGGCCCTTGAAAAGGCCGCCGCCGATTTCAACAAACGCTATGTCAAATGGACGTTCCTGCTTAAGCCATTCTCCACGGAAGCCCTTTTCCCTGAACTGCTAAAACTCACAGAACAGTTATAATCCACTCTGTCCCTTTTGTCGTTTCTTGTCCCTTTCGTCCTTTATTATCTCGGAACTCCCATGACCAAACATCTTCTTTTCCTTCTGTCCGTAGCTCCGTTCGTGCAGGCTGCCCCCGCGCTTCTGCAACCGTTTGAAGGCTATACATTTGGCAAATTTGAGGAAGGTGCCTTCCTCTATGCGGATCGCAATTACCAGATGTACAAGCCGCCAGAAGCCATCCGTGGCATGGATTTCCTCTGCGCGGAAATTGATGGACAACTGCCCGTGAAAGTCCTTCGCGACGGCATGCTGACTGTTTTGACGCCGTTCGAAGGCTCACCTTATTCACAAGCGTCTATCTTAAAAAAACATGGATTTACGCTTCGTGAAGACATTCCGCCGTTCCAACCGCACAGTTCCAACGCCTGTGACGTTACGCGTGTTTGGCAGAAAAACGTCCACGCAGGCGAAAGTTTCACGCTGAATAAATGGGCCATTATCGCAGGATTCGACCTCTCCAACCAGTCGTGTAAACTGTCGGACAATGTTCAACGAATCGTTGACCAATTAAAAGGCACGCCCTATGAAGGATACGCCAATGACATCGGCATCAACCGTCCGGACTATCTTGTGTTCATTCCGAAACAGCCGATTGACGTCACCAAACGGGACATCTCCAAGCCGGGCGACACCTACAACGATCACTTCCAAGTCATCTACAAACCGCAGAACCAGATGCTTTTCGCTTTCTGGACGCAAGCTTCCAGAGAATCCGAACCAGACCAGCATATCGCTTTCGCGAAAAGTGCGGACAAAGGCCGCACATGGACGGATCCCGTCATTCTCGCAGGCTCGCACAACAAGAAGAATCCAGGCCTGCTCGCCAGTTGGCAGCAGCCGATGATTTCCAAAAGCGGCCGTATCTACTGCCTGTGGAACCAACAGACCACCAGCGCGGGGCCACATTGCGGACAGATGTTCGGTGCCTATTCCGACGACGACGGCGAGACATGGACGCCGCCCAAGATGGTTCCCATGACCGTCCGCATGGACAACGATCCCGCCGATCCGCTCATTCCGCCCAGTTGGTGTAACTGGCAGCGTCCCTTGCGTTTAGGACAAGACGGCCGCTATTTCGTCGGCGTCTCCCGTCACGGCAAGGCCCCCTATGATGAAAAGTTCGGTTGCAAAATCGACTTCCTACAATATGACAACATCGACGACGATCCGCCAGTCGAAAAGATTCATTTGACGCATTTTTCGACGAATCGCGCCGCTTTGACCGCTCCCAAGCTCAACGATTACGAACCAGCCGCCGAAGAAGCCGCCATCGTCAAACTTCCAGATGGACGTCTTTTCGCCATGATGCGCAGCAGTTGCGGTTCGCCGCTATGGTCGCAGAGCCGCGACGGCGGTGTCACATGGGAGCCGACGAAGCAGTTGAAAGACCACCACGGCAATCCCTACAAGCATCCACGTTCACCCTGCCCGCTCTATGACTGGAAAGGCTGCGAAGCGGCCAGCGGCATGTATTTCGCGTTGGTACACAACACGTTCGATCCGTCGTTGCCCAACGCCTACCAGCCGCGTGGACCATTGTATCTTATTGCGGGACACTTTGATCCGGATGCGGAACAGCCTATTCAATTCGCTGAACCGAAGCTCTTCGCACCGCGCAAAGGCGGCAATTCCTTCTACACAAGCTACACGGTCATCGACGGCAAAGGCATCCTTTGGTTCCCCGACAAGAAGTTCTATCTGCTTGGCCGCGAAATCGACGAATCGTGGTTAAAGTAACCCGCCTCTGGCGGGTTGCTGATGGCTTATGGCCGATGGCTTATGGACAAATGCTTAATGCTTAATGCTTAATGCTTAATGCTTAATGCTTAATGCTTAATGCTTAAT
>JAFZAB010000186.1 GCA_017548425.1 Victivallales bacterium | reverse complement strand
GTGGATATGCAGGACGCGGATGTCTGCGTCGAGGCGGGGCGGTTTTATTATGAACAGGCCTTCAAGGCAGGCAGTCTAGAAGAAGCTTCTGTTTTGTTGAATCAGAGCATCACGTTGCTGCAACGAGCGTTGGAACTGCGGACAACTAACGCTTTTGCGAGCGAAAGGGCCATCATCCGTAATCATTTGGCGGATTCATTCATGGCGGCGGCACGACTGTTTCCAAATGATATTCGGACGGCGACGGCCTATTACCGCAAGGCGGCGGAGCAATATGAGGCTATCATTGAAGACTGCCAGCCTGTGAACGACCGCAACAAAGACACGGTCGCGGAAGCCGCATATCGCATGGCGGAAATATTATTTCTGTTGAACGATGATAAAAAAGCCGTTGCGGCCGCTGAAATCGCATGGACAAATGGCTGGAAAGAATGGGATCCAAACGTGGTTAATCGTCTAAACGATTCTTTACGGAGTGGTGCATCCGCCAGTCATCAGTTGCCACCTCCGACAAAACGTGCCACGGCGGCAAGCATTGCTCTGTTTCCATTAAATGTTCTGCCGGACATGCTTGGGGAAGCGGTCTGCAGAAGTTGTCTGCAAGGGAAACGGTCTTTGAGTTGGTTCCGTGGCGGCAAGCCTTTGCTGGGCTTTTCAGTCGTCGTGACGGTTCCCATTGGTTTTGCCGGCGGCATGGTCGTCGGCGCTCAGGAGGCATGGCGCGGTTATCCGTTTTGGAACACACGTTCCATCCGTATGATGCAAGTGCGTGAATATCCGTCGAATGCGTTCATCAACGAATGGTAATCACGCGATGACATGCCATAGCGGCGGAAAGTGCGCTGTTTTCGGGAAGACTTGCGTCGATGTGATGGCTGGCTTGCTTCCATCGAAATCGTAATTATATCGTGAGAAGACGAATTTTGAGCCAATGACGTGTTCGACAGCCATGCCCATGGCCGCGCAGGGAATGTCCATTTCCGCGAGCCACAGGTTGCGCTCACGGAAGATTTGCGTTTTTACAGTCAGACCGATATCGCAGATTTTCTGTTCATGCGGAACACCGCGGAACGTACGGTAATCCTGCAGGTGTAGTTGAAGACGTATTTGCTCCGGCGTGACGTGGGCTTCGTAATAGTCTTCACGATATCGTGGTTGGAAAAAGAACTCGAATGCGTCGCCGGTTTCCCAAGTATGCTCGTTGTCGTGGGTTGCGTCATTGCGAATGACGGAATCGCGCATGACGGCATAGGCTTTGAGATGGCCGTTAACGAGTTGCAGACAAGCAACGGCTGGTTCGGCGGGAGCTGTTCCATCCAGATAGTTGACGAAGAAGAGCGGTGTGCCGAGTGTATATTTTTCAGGCGGCGCGACGGGTGGTTGCGACAGAGCTTGGATGAGTTCGTTGAATGGCATAAATGTGTCGATGAAAATATGAAAAATGACCATGGAAAATGAATTGACGATATTATACCGTGTAAAATGGAAAAATCATGGTTAAAAATCAATAAAAATCTTAATTAATTAATGGAAAAAGCGTCGTCAACATTTATGTTGAATATGGATTATTGTCAAAACAGCTTTGAACCTTTAGGCAGACTGTCGCGAAGCACGGCGTTTTGCCATGAAGATAGAAATTGGAAGGTGGAAAAGACAACAAAAAAGTTGGAGGAAAAAGCATGAGTCACATTTGCGGTTTTGTTTTGGCGGCTGGGGAAGGCCGTCGTTTGCGTCCGGCGACGTTGAGTCGTCCGAAAGCGTTGGTTCCATTCTGCGGCGTGCCGCTGTTGGAACTGGCGAGTTCCGTGCTGTCCGAAGTCGGCATGAAGGAAATCATCATCAACGCCTGCTATCAGGGCGATCGCGTTTACGAGGCGGCGCGTCGTCTGAAGGAAAAATATGGATGGGACATCCGCGTGTCCATGGAAAGCAAACTGCTGAATCAAGGCGGTGGACTGCGTGAAGGCGTCAAGCTGGTTCCGGAAGCGGATCATATTCTCGTGCACAATGTTGACGTCATCGTCGATTATGATTTGCGGAGGCTGATTGAGCAGCATCTTTCGAGCCATGCGGCTGTGACGGCGTTGGTGATTCCGGGCAAAGGACCGCGGACGGTGACGCTTGATTTGAGCGGCCGCGTCGTGAAATTCCGCAGTCCGGGCCATGACGGCTATACGTTTGCAGGTATTCATATTTTCCGCCGCGATGTTTTGGATTTTCTGGATCCTGAAAACGAGGCTCCCGACATCATTGACGCCTATCAGAAGGCCGTTGATGCGGGGCTGAGAGTCGATGGCGTCGTGGCGAGCCATGATGTGTATTGGTCCGATATGGGAACGACTGGAGACTACATCCGCGCCCACAGCGAAATCATGGACTGCTCGTTGAAATACCACACGATGCTCCGCAAGGCGCAGACGGTTCAGGCCCAGCGGCGTTTTGATTTGGAAGTGAAGGGCGTGACCTGTACAGGAGCTCTTGGACTCGGCGCGGAGCTGGGCGTGCCGCAAGGGACGCATTTGCACAATGTTGTGCTGTGGGACTATACGCGTCTGCCGCGCCCGCTGCTGTACGCGGATGGAATTTTCGTCGGTGACGATGTGCCGTCGCCAAAACCTGTCGATGCGGATCGCAAGCCAGACGAACGGATTTTCAAGAGTTTGGATCTGCGTCGCGATTTGTGCAGTTTGAAGGATTTGGCGAAGCAGGGTAGCGGCCGTAAGTATATGCGGATTCGCTACAAAGACAAGTCGTGGGTTTGGTGCGCGTACAATCCGGAACGTCGTGAAAACGCGAGTTTCGCGGCCATTGGCGATTTCCTGTTCCGCCTGGGGCTGAAAGTTCCCGCCGTGAAGATGCATCTGGCGGACACGTTCGAATTGATTTCCAGCGATTTGGGGCAGAGCGACATCAATCTGGTCTCCGAGCAAATGCGCGAACATCTGCTGTATGATGTCGTTGATCAGATTGCGCTGTTGCATGTGCGTGGCGACCAGGCGGTTCGTTTGGAAGAACTTCCTTTGCAGAAGGGCTTCACGAAAGGCTTGTACGATTGGGAACGCGACTATTTCCGTAACAACATGCTGGATCGTTGTTTGGAGCATCCTGAACTGTGGGCGGAAGCCGCGGAGGATTACTGCGAGATGCGTTCGCTACTGCTGCGCGAACCGTTGGTGCCAATCCACCGCGATTTGCAGAGCGCGAATGTAAAAGTCATGGACGGACAGGTCTATCTGATTGATTTCCAAGGGATGAGGCTTGGTTGCGCAGGCTATGATCTGGGCTCGTTGCTGTACGATCCGTATCAATGCTATCCCGCCTCGTTGAGACAGGCCGTGTGGCGGCGCTACAATCGGACGGTGCATGAATTGGGCGGCAATCCGCCGCAGAGCCGTGTGTTGTATGCGGCCGCATGCCAGCGTCTTATGCAGGCGTTGGGCGCGTATGGCAAGCTTTGGCTGAAGGACGGATTGGAATGGTATCGTCAGTTCATCGTGCCCGGCTTCAAGATGCTCGTCGAAGCGGCGACGGAGGCGGACCAGTATCCGGGCATTCTGAGCATGGCGAAGAAAGGTCTTGCCTTGGCCGAAGAGCGGCTTTTGTCGTCGAATAACTAATCTTCTTGGTTATGAAGAATGCAGTGAAACAATTCGCGAGCCTTGGGGTGCTGCTGTTGTTGCTCTGCGGAATGGCGTGTTTCTTCCGCGGGACGCCACGTTTGAGCGGCACGTCTTCCGAAACATATGTTCGCGAATTTGAAGTGTTTAACACGCAATGCCGTCTGACGTTGCACGAATGCGCTACGACGGAAGGAGATGTCGTGTTCCGCGAATTGGACACGGAAATGCGTGCGTTGCACAATACGTTGAACGCGTATGATCCGGAAAGCGAGTTGTCTAAATTGAACATCCGCGCGGCGGACGAACCAGTGAAATGCTCCGACCTCCTGTGGGAGATTCTGCTCGCCGCACGCGACGGCTGGCGGGACAGCGACGGGCTGTTCGACGTGACGGTTGGCCCGTTGCTTGGCCTGTGGGGATTCCATGCGAAACGTTCCACTTGGCCGACGGACGAAGAAATTGCCGCCGCCAAGGCGAAGGTTGGCTTCAATAAGTTGATATTGGACGAAGCGGAACACACGGTTCGTTTCGGTGTGAATGGCATGAAAATTGACTTCGGCGGAATCGCGAAAGGTTTTGCGTTGAGCAAGGCGATCGCCGTCGTGAAACGTCATGGCTTGAAGTGTTATCTTATTGATTTGGGCGGTAACATTTATTGTTCGGAAATAGCACCGCGAAAACGGAATGCATACGCCATCGGTGTCCGCAACCCACGGGCGGAAAGCGACAATGTCGGCGTCGTATCCATGACGGACTGCTGCATCGCGACGAGCGGCGACTATGAACGGTATCGCGTCATCGCAGGCAAGAAGGTCGGCCATCTGATGGATCCGCGGACGGGACAGCCATGCGGCGGTGCGGAAGGAATTGGCGGCGTGACGGTTGTCGTGCGGAATCCGACGTTGTCGGATGTGTATTCGACGACGGCGTTTGTCGGCGGCGAAGCTGTGGCGAAGCGTCTGGCGGAGACGAGCCCGGCCCATCCCGCTTTTATTTTTGTGTATTGTGATGAAAAGAGCGTGAAGATGGTGGAGACAGTGGGAGACGTGTCGTTTACAAAGTTCTGATAACCTAATATCTTGAAAAGGAGGTTCCTACAATGTTCAGACAGCGTTTCTTGTGCGGCTTGGCGTTGTTATGTTTTGCAGCGGTTGCGCAGACGATTCCCGCGCCACCGAAAGCTCCGGCGGATGTGTTTCCTGAGATGCGTTTTAAAAATACGGATGAGGCGCGGGCGAAGTTTCTGCCGATGTGGGGGACACAGCCTGTGGAATGGGTCGATGCGGAAACAGGCGGCTATGTGAAACTGCCGTTGAATTTCAAGACCGTCACAGCTGAGCGCGCATCGTGGGATATCCAGTTGAATGCGAATCTGGCGAACGCACGCGGAATTGAATTCGATTTCTATTGCGCCGATCTGGATTCCGCCAGCCAGCTGTGCGCATATGCGAGAAGCGGCAACGGCTGGTATCGTATTTACTTTGGTTTGAGGCATATCGGACGGTGGCAACATGTCGTCTTGAGCAAATCCAACGCCAGCATGGAAGGGACTCCTGACGGTTGGGGGAAAATTGACACGCTTCGCATTTCCGCATGGCGCAATCAAGACGAATATGATTCCGTGGCGGCGATCGCCAATATCAGGCCGTCTGTCCAGAACGCGGATGTTCTCGTGATCATGGCTGCATCCTGTGTTTCTCCGAAAGATCCGGAGTCGAGAGGCTATGCAAGCTATGCGGCGGCGTTTGCGCAGGCTCTTGCGGATTTGGGAATTGAGGCCTATACCACGTCGGATCTGGACGTGACGGAACAAGCTTTGCAGAAGACGAAAATCGCGGTTCTTCCCTATAATCCACGCTTGCCGGAAGGGTTGCTTGAGAAATTGGACGCATTTGTGAAGCGTGGCGGAAAAGTCATCGCGTGCTACACTATGCCGACTGGTATGGAAAAGCTTCTAGGTGTAAAGACCATTTCATGGACACGTAGTTCACAAGGACGGTTCCAAGGGATGAAGGCGACGGCGGACGTCCTGCCAATGCAACCGGACATCGCCTATCAGGGCTCCCCGCATTCGCGTGTTGTGGAACCAACCGGCGATGGCAAGATCATTGCCAAATGGGTTGAACCAGATGGAACGGACAGCGGTCTTGCGGCGGCGACGGCGACACCCGCAGGCGTTTTTCTTGGTCATGTCTGGTTTGACGGAAGCGGACGGAACATGAGGCAGTTCCTGCTGTCGATTGTGAATTATCTGGCTCCGGACATCTGGCGGAAGTCCGCTTCGAACTGGTTGGAGAATATTGGCGTCATTGAAAACTACACAGGCTTGGAAGACATTCGTGCACGATTCCCGAAAGATGCACCAGCGGAAGCGAAAGCCGCGTTGAATGCGGCTTTTGAACTGCGTGAAAAGGGTCGCAATGCATTGAACGACAACCAACTATTGGAATGCATCACGCTTTGCGAGAACGCGCAGGATAAAGTGATCGAGGCGTTGTGCAGGCAGGCGAAGCCTGTGGAAGGCGAACAGCGCGGATTCTGGTGCCACAGCGCGTTCGGTCTGCCCGGAAACAATTGGGACGAGTCCATCAAATTCTTGGCGGACAACGGTTTCAATACGATTCTTCCGAACATGCTTTGGGGCGGCATGGCCTATTACAAGAGCGATGTCCTGCCGACTTACGCCAATTACGCGAAGCAAGGCGACCAAGTCCGTCAATGTCTGGACGCCTGCAAGAAGTACGGTGTGAAATGCCATGTCTGGAAAGTCAATTGGAACATGGGCAGCCATTTGGACAAGGCATTCGTGGAGAAGATGAAAGCCGAAAAACGGACGCAAGTTCTGTTCAGCGGCGAGCAGAAAGATACATGGCTCTGCCCGTCGAATCCGCTGAACCGCCGTCAGGAGGCGGACGCCATGCTGGAATTGGTGCGGAACTATCCGGATTTGGACGGTATTCATTTCGACTACATCCGCTATCCCGATGGAAGCAGTTGCTTCTGCGACGGCTGCCGTGCACGCTTTGAGGAACGCATTGGCCGTAAGGTCGAAAACTGGCCGGCCGACACGCGGAAGGCTGAATTGAAGGATGAATGGCTCCAGTTCCGCCGTGACAACATCACGGCGTTGGTGAAGCTTGTCCATGATGAGGCGAAGGCCATTCGTCCGACGATTCAGATTTCCGCCGCGCTGTTCGGCAACTGGATGTCCGACCGAGATGGCGTGGGACAGGATTGGGAGCTGTGGTGCCGCAATGGGTGGCTTGATTTCGCTTGCCCGATGGACTACGTGGATTCCGCCGTTGCCTTCAAGGGAAAGGTCAAACGGCAGATCGCCTGGGCGCATAATGTGAAACTCTGCCCTGGCATCGGCCTTTCCTGCTGGACGAAACCGCAGGATCCGCTGAACATGATTGAACAGATTCAGGCTGTGCGCGATCTTGGGCTGAAAGGCTACACGGTATTCAATTTCGACAATTACGCGCGTGCCGTGTTGCCGAGCCTCCGGCTTGGCTGCACAAGCAAGTAAAAACATTAAATACGTAAAGACTTCATGTTGAAGCACCAGGCAGGCCTTTGGGCTTGCTTGGGCCTTTTTTGAAACGATGCGTCTTGTCTGGCTGAACATCCAATCATCGTATTCCCACTCGTCATTGGCGTTGCCGCTTTTGGCGAACGCATGCGCGAATGTGTCCGGTTGGGAATGGGAGCGGGTTGACGGTGTATTGGGAGACGATCCATTTGAAGTTGCACGGCAAGTCGTTGCAAAAGAACCGGATTTGGTCTGCGCATCGTTGTATCTGTTCAATCGTGATTTGACATTGGATATTTTGAAACGTGTAAAACGCCTGAAGCCAAATGTACGGATCGCCGTCGGCGGTCCGGAAAATCTTGGAGATGGAGCTTTAACGCTTTTACAGACAACATTTTGCGTAGATTTTGCCTGTCGCGGGGAGGGGGAGCCGATCATGCCTGTCTTGTTGGAAAAACTTAAAAACGGCGATGACATGGCAGGCGTGCCAGGATTGCTGT
>JAFZAB010000185.1 GCA_017548425.1 Victivallales bacterium | reverse complement strand
GTCCTCCAGCGCCTTCAGCTGCTCCTCAGTCTCGAGATCGTCGTTCAGATCGTTGACCAGCTTTTCGAGGCTGTCGCCGTCGGTGCTGACGTCAACGATATCGTCATCGTCGTCATCGTCGTCGTCGACATCGTCATTGTCGTTGCTGATCCATCCATTCTTATCGATCAACGCCTGGGCTTTCTTCGCGGCCTTTTTAGGCGATTCCATTCCCAGCATGACGGTATAAAAGCCTGTTGCGGAAACATCATATACAATCAAGGCTCTCATAATTGTACAAGTAAGCAACGCCAAGGCGGCATTCTTTCCTTCCCGACTAAAAGCCTCAATCTCAGCAAAAGTCATGCGGAGATAGAAACGGAAATCGCCGTCATTGCAATCCATCTCCAAGGCGCCTGTAGCCATCCCGTAATTGATTCGCGTCAAATATTCCGCCACGCGGCTGATGTTCTTCTGGACATAGGTATCGGAGCGCGAAATAATCGTCAAATACTTGTCAAATACGCAGATGTGGATTTTGATGGACGAAAAGAAATACTTCGCATGCCATGAAAGCATAAAGTCTTGGTCGTCTTCATCATATTGATACTTCCAGTCCATTCGGGACATGGATTTCTTAAGCAGGCTAATGACTTGTTCTTTGATCATAACATTTCTCCTTTCCAATTCCGCTACAACCTTGGGCACGAAATGTCGCCTCGCCGATTGCCTCCGCAAAAAAACACCCCGGCCCCTCATGATAGAAATACATCAGAGAGAGGTCGAAAAAAAAAAGCCCGACCTGTCTTTGCCCGAGGGCAAACGAGAGGCGGACTACTACGCGCGGACGATTTCGCAATGGTCCGCAGCGGTGAAATTTCCTAATCCTCTCCCCGATGGATGCTAAATTCAAAACGTGATTTTCAACATACATGCCTTCCCGAGACATGATTGCCTTGTCACAAGGCAATTGTGTCTAACTGCGAAAAATATACCGCCTATTTCAAGCCATTCAAGCGGTTTCAATAAAAAAAATGCGATTTTTTGAATTTTTTCTCGTTTTTTTGATTTTTCGCCCTAAAAACCGATCCTCCCGCCCTTTTCCCATCACTCCAATGGCGTGAATTTGATCCAGTCGAGATTGAGGCCGCAGTCATCGACATTGGTCATCGTGAAAACATGGCGGCCGGCTTTCAGCGGGATGAGCAACGGGCGGCGGTCTTCATGGGAAAGCCAAATGTTCCGCCAGTTGTCCTCCGTGTTCGACCAGCCGCCTGTGCCGGGCAGGAGGAACGGTTTGCCGTCGTTGACGGAAACGCCATCGACGGCGATCGTGCGGCGGACATCTTCGGAAGAAATATGGCAGAGGCGCAGTTGGACGGCGTAAGTTGCGTCCTGCTGGACATTAACCGCCCATGACAGGGCATGTCCTTTACGGTTCCACTGCTTGAAGGCCATGCCATCGGAAGCGACTTTCGTCTCGATGATGACTTTGCCGCCCGTCTCTTCGGCAATATTCTCTGCCTGTACGGTGACGGCTTTCTCCAGTTGAAGCTTCACCTTTGACATATCGGGAGCATGATAGAAGCCCGGCAGATTCTCCAAATCAGGAGTTGTCGGCGTAAACGTAATTGTGATGGAGGCCGTCGTCACAGGCTGTTTGAACGCGACAGCGACCCGTTTCGGGGTGGCGCGATTCGGATTGACCACTTCGCCGACGGTCATGGCGAGCTCTCCGCCTTCCGCAACGATGGTCGCCTTGACTGCGCCTTTCCCGTCATAGGCAAGATATTCCTGTCCAGAGAGTTGATGAATGGATTGCGTCGTGACAAGGCATGTTTCGAACGTCTGCGGCGAATCGAATGAGACGTCGTCACGGACGGTGACGGACGGAACCGTTCGGTCGAATGTGAACGTACGGCGGAGGGACTTCAACGATGGGGCGTCTTGATAGGCGTTTTTGATGTCTGCGACGATGACGTCCTTTTCATTGGTAAATTCTGTGGAGACAAATTTGCCAAATGACTTGGCACCAGTTGTTTGCAATTTTCCCGCAACAATCGGCACCATGTGGCCGTAGGAGTTCAGCATCTGACTCTTGTAGCGGTCTTTGGAAAAAGTCTGCTTCGTGTAGGCCTCGCCGCCCGGATCCAGAAAATACTGCTTGCCGTTCAAGACGACCGTGAACGATCCGACATCGTTGTGGTTGTGCTCTTCGCCGTTGTGCCCCGCCTTGAACGCCGTGCCGAAATGGCCGACGGCGTCCGAAGAAGAGCGGCCGATGTAAATGCCCGCGTCTTCAAAGAGCGAATGCAATGGGAAGACACCTGTTTGCGGCAAATTGTCGATTGGATATTGACGGTCGTAAAAGCAATGGAGCGCGGTGGTTGCGAAGGATGAAGAAGGAGCCGTCTGCGGTGGAATCGCCTTGAAGACGGCGGACGGATAGCGGCGTTGGATGTAGGACAAAAAGGCGGTGGACGGCTTCGCGGAGACGGCGCAATCCGCGAAGGCGGGACAGACGTTTTCCTCTATTTGGATGTCCCGCGCGAAAGCCGCGACTTTTTCAAGGCGCGGGTGGTTGTAGAACGACAGTTTTCCGTCGGTGGCGAGAAGAATGGTTTCCGCCATCTGGAGGAAATGGCCGTAGCCGTAGTTCCAGTAACCCATGCCTTCTGAGCAATAACCGTCTGGTGAATAGCCATTTATGTAGAACGGCATGCTGTTTTCGGCGGCGGCGATAAGCTCCGCGCGTTCACGGCGGTCTTCCAGCAGGATGAGCCCTGCGCGAATGATGTTGTCATTGCAGACGGCGTTCCAATTGTTCCGACCGCGCACCCACCAGAAACCATCTGGAATAACGCCTGTTCGGACAACAGGCCTGAACGGTTCGAAGATTCGACGATTCGTTTCACGGCGGATTTCGGCGCGGATTTCAGGAGAGAGCTTGTCGTCGAGCCACCAATCCGTATAAGCCAGATTGGCGGCGATTTCCGTGCTGAAAAGCGCGGCATGCTGCGAGCGGTTGTAGAAATCGTTGAGATTCTTGTCGTGAGCGGGAAGATTCCAACTTCTCACATTGCAGATGGCATGGATGTCGCTTTCCAACGTCGGAAGGAAACGTCCTTTGTATTCAAGGGCTTCCGCAAGTGCGAGAAGATTCAGGCGGGTCGTCCGATGGAAATAGACCGCTTCGAAACGTGAACGGTTGCCATTCTTCGAAAATTCCAGATAGCCTTCATCGGTAAGCGGCGGCGGTTCAACGCCGATGTAAGCGGCGGCGCGTTTGATGATATTTTCCGCTTCAGGCGTATCCATAAGTGGTTGCCAAGCCGTGCGATCCGATGCCTTCGGACATGGTCCGAGAGGTTTCTCTGGCAGCATGGCGGCGATTTCCGCAATGCGTTTCGCTGTCGGCACAGGAAAGGCGGTGGGAGCTACGGCTTTCTGCGCGGCGATGGTCTTTTTGATTTCAGCGGCCTCCTCCGGCGTGACGATGGCGACGGAAAAATCGTCAATATCGGCCTTTGAAAATGATCCGTTGATGGAATGAATCCAAAGGGCCAGTTGCGTTGCGTTGTCGGGAGCTTTTGCGACGGCGATGTGTTCGCGCCATTCTGTCGCGTTTGCAATGATATGCGTGATATTGTCGTTGCCAAGCTTCTGGCCGTTGAGACTCTTTCCGTTGGCATCGACAAAACGAATATAGATTCCTGTATTAGAACCGCTTGTGATGGAACGTGCCCAAAAGCGGACGACGATGGTCGTTCCGGCGGCGACGTCGATTCGCGGCGCGAACGCGGAGGCGCCGTCCGTATCGACATCGTCTTCGATATGGAGGCCGAGCTTGCCTGTATGGGCGGCTTCCGGAATAATCCGGCAGAATCGGTTGAGTTTCCAAGGCGGTGTTTTTTCCTCAAAACCTGCGTTCGGAAATTGCAGGGCGGTTTCGGCGGCAAGAGCTCCACAGAGGAGCATGGCGAGAATATGGAAATGTTTCATGTTGGTTCAAACGCTTTATTTACATAATGGTATAGGGATAATCGTCACGAAAGATTTTTTGCAAAATTTAAGAAGAATTTTCAACACTTCAAGGAACACTGACGAAAAAACGGCGGTCATAATATCGTGCGAAATGAAAGAGCCGGCACTTTTTCATTGACGGCGCCAAGCCTCGGGAGGGGCGTGACGCCAGACAAAGAACCGTTTGTAAAATAAGGAGAAAAGAAACATGAAAAATTACATGCATTGCGCATTGGCAATTTTGTTGGGCGTGACGTTGTTCGGCGTGAAGGCGGCGGCAGAGCCGTCGGAAGCGCTGAAAATGGCCATGCTGGTTGAAGACGCATTTTCAGAAGTGGTTGACAATTCGAAGGATGCCGTCGTGACGATTCTGAACAAACAGTATCGCCGCGCACCGCAGATGATGGGCGACGTGCCGCCGGATCTGTTCATGTTCCCGCAGTTCCGTGGCTACCGCCGTCAGATGCCGCGTAATGATGACAAACGTCTCATCACTGGCGGCGGCTCAGGCGTCATCATTGACGAAAAAGGCTACATCGTCACAAACAACCACGTCATCAAGGACTACGATTTTCTCGAAGTGAAATTGGCGGACGGTACCGTCTATGACACGCAGAAGGACAAAAACGCCATCACCGTCGTCGGCGTTGACGAAGAGTCCGATCTCGCCGTCCTTCAGATTGGCGACGGCAAGAAGAAATTCCATGCGTTGACGTTCGCGGATTCCAGCAAGCTGCGCATCGGCCAGTGGGCCATCGCCATCGGCGCGCCGTTCGATCTGGAGCACTCCGTGACCATCGGCCACATCAGCCAGAAGGAACGCCAGAACATGCATATGTCCGCTTTTGACGACTACATCCAGACGGACGCCTCCATCAACCCCGGCAACAGCGGTGGCCCTTTGTTGAACATCAAAGGCGAAATCATTGGTATCAATCAGTTTATCGTGACGGGCGGCATGTCCCGCGGCAACGTCGGCCTTGGCTTCTCCATCTCCAGCAATCTCGTCAAGCAGATTGTCAACGATTTGATCCAGAACGGCGAAGTGAACCGCCCCTTCCTTGGCATTTCCATGCAGGAAATGACCGATGAACTAAGAGAGCAGTTTAACGTCGATTACGGCGTGATCGTCAGCGAAGCTCTGCCGGACACCGCCGCCGAAAAGGCTGGCGTGAAGGCTGGAGACGTCATCCAGAAGGTTGGCGGCAAGAAGGTTAACTCGCCTCATGAAATGTTGCTCGCCGTGACCGCTTTCAAAATCGGTGACAAAATCCATCTGGATGCAAAACGCGGCGACAAGGATATCACGTTCGACATCGTGGCCGGCAAACGTGACACCAACGCCCTCTATTCCAAACGCGCCATGCGCGGCACTGAAGAGGAAAACATCAAGTTCGACAAACTCGGACTGGAATTGATGGAAAAAGACGGCCGCGTTTCCATTGAGGAAATCCTGCCGGACGGTGCCGTCGCCGCCGCCAACAGCAAGAACGACAACGGAATAGCCGAAGGCGATTTCATCATTGAAGTGAACCGCCTGCCCATCCGCAACGTCGATGACGTCATCGCCGCCATGAAGGCCTCCCACAACAACACGGTGGTTTTCCTGATCGAACGGAAAATCCGCGGCGCGCAGCCGCGCCGCTTCTTCGTGGCGATTCCGATTAAAGACTAAATGACGCATTAAGAGATGACTCGGCCGCTGAATTATTTTATTCAGCGGCCTTATTTTATTTAGTGTCTTTTCATAAGTAGAATTCTACATATAGTGTTCTTTTTTCAGAAAAATATTGATCCAAATACGATAAAAAGCCTTCCAGAAGAGCTCTTTTTCATTTGAAAAAGAAAATAGCAAAGCTATTTTAAACTTCCCCAACTGAATGAATGACAAGGTCAATCCACAAGGATGCACAATGTTGAACCAAGCCTTTGAATCAGATTGGGCGAAAATCTACAAGATGGACGGCGACGGCCCCGTTGAACGCTATATCGCGACGACGCTGGAGACCCGCGGCATCTGCAACGATCCGAAAATCGCCGGCATCGACTACACGGACAAATTGCAACAGGCCTGCGTCGCCGTTCTCAAAACGTTGGATTTGAACATCAAAGAAAGTTCTGGCGTCGTTGTCAACATCCTGCGCGGCGGTTTGAACTATGGCCTGCGCCACGCTCTTCATGACGCGTTCGGCTGGAATCGCCATACGACTTGTTTCATCAGCGCCCAGCGTGCTCGCGACAACGCCGATCCGGAGGAATGGCACATCACGGAAAACGCTTATCGCAAGGTATATCTGCCTCGCGCCGCGTCGTTGTTCATCGGCGATGTCGTCGCCACGGGCACGAGCCTTCGCTATGGTTTGAACGAACTGATTGCCTCCGCGAAATCCATGGAGACGGATTTGCAGGACATCGTCTTCTTCACGATCGGCGGCGCCATCGCCGGAAAGATTCTGGAGGAAGTCGATGCCGAATGCCGCCGCCTGTTCCCAAGCTACCGTCGGACGGTGTTGGTTTATTTCGAAGGCTGCTTCGGCGTTCCGGATCTGGAATCGCGGCTCATGATCCGCCTGACAGGAACGGATTTGACGCGCGGCGACGCCGTCATGGCTCCCGAATTTGTTGATTCCCAATATGATAACCCTGCCTATCCGATTGAGCGCTGCACGATTTACGATGCGGGTTCCCGCGCTTTCCACGTCAGCGAATACGCAGAAGACGTCCGCGGCTATTGGAAGCAGGTTTTGGATTTGGCGGATCAAGGCGTGACATATGAAGCCTATCTGAAAGATCGATTCCCGAGTTTGGACGCCAGCCGTTTTGTCGGTACGTCGCTTCGCGACATCGCCGTCAAACAAATCAACGCGATGACGTCGCTCCTTCAAATGCAATGATTTTTACATGTCCCGTTTTCCCGACGGGACTTTTTTTTGTGTCGAACAAACGAAAAACAAAAAGGAAAAGGACAATGGCGGAAGATCATGATTATTCGCAGTCGAACGTGCCGCAGGAACAAAGGCGTGGCTTTTGGGCCATGTTCGTGGTCATGCTTGGATTCACGTTTTTCTCGGCGTCCATGTGGACGGGCACGACGTTGGGCAACGGCCTGACCGTGTCGAAATTCTTCCTGGCGGTTCTGCTGGGCAATTTGATTCTGGGTGCTTACACGTCGGCATTGGCGTACATGGCGTCGTCAACGGGTCTGTCTGTCCATCTTCTCGCGCGCCGCTCTTTCGGCAAACGCGGCTCCGCATTGCCGTCGGCGATTTTGGCGATTACGCAGATCGGCTGGTTCGGCGTCGGCGTCGCGATGTGCGCGTTTCCGATCGTGACGTATCTGAAGGAAAAAGGCATTGAATGCAACATCTGGATTCCTGTGATCATCTCCGGCATCCTGTTCACAACATCCGCCTATTTCGGTATTAAGGCATTGACGATCGTCTCGCTCGTCGCCGTTCCCGCCATCGCCATCGGCGGCGGCTTCTCCGCCCTGAAGGTCTTCTGCGACAATCCGGACGCATGGAACACGCTGAAGAATTTCACCCCCGCAGGCGAAAGCGCCCTGACGCTCAGCGCGGCCGTGGCGTTGACCATCGGCTCCTTCATCTCCGGCGGCACATGCACGCCCGACTTCGTCCGTTTCGCGAAAGACCGCCGCATCGCCGTCAGCACGACGGCCATCGCCTTCTTCATCGGCAACAGCTTGATGTTCCTCTTCGGCGCTGTCGGCGGAATGTTCTACAAAACGAATGATATTTCCAATGTCCTTGTCGCCCAAGGACTTCTGATCCCCGGTATCATCGTCTTGACGTTCAATATCTGGACGACGAACGACAACGCCCTCTACACGTCCGGCCTCGGTCTTGCGAACATCACGGGCTTCCCGAAGAAGTATTTGGTTCTCATCTGCGATACTCTCGGCACGATTTTCGCCGTCACGCTGTACAACAACTTCTGCGGCTATCTGAACATTCTGAACACGTTCATCCCGCCCGTTGGCGCTGTCCTGATGGCCGACTTCTTCGTCGTCCGCCGCAAGAACATCAAGAACAATGAAGTTCCCGGCAACGGCAAGCCTGCGATTCTCGCCTGGGCGATCGGTACGCTGGTGGCCAACTTCGTGCAGTATGGTTTCAAGGCCATCAACGGCATGATCGTGGCGTTCATCTTCTACGTGTATTTCGTGAAGCTTTTCGGCGGCCTCAAGGAAGCGGAAGCCCCGGCGGAAGAAGCTCCGGCGGAAGTCCCCCATCCCACGAATGAAGAGGAAGCAAGGAAAGAAGAAGTAAAGTAATCTTCTGAAAATACGATTGTTGTAAAAATGAAAAGGGGCTTTTGCAATCAAGCAACAGCCCCTTTTCTTTCGTCGATGCCATTTGCCACATCAAAGCATCATAACGTGGAAGCTCCACTGTCCAACAAAGAAAACCAGACTTGAAGATTTGGCATTTGGCTGTTATTGTGTTACAGTAATTTCCATCTTGGAAATGCCGCGGGCATCCTTCCAAGATTTGATATTCGCGTCGTCGCTCCCGGACTCTATTGGATGCTACGACTTGTCTGACAACTTGAACAGGAATGACATCATGGGACTTTTGGATGATTTGACCAATCTGCTGGGTGGCAGTCGCACGGAATCCGACGTGGCAAAAGACAAACAGGAAGCGACGGACGAAGCCGCAAAACTTGATTTGGAGGGATTGCAGTCCCTTATCAAGAAAGTTATGGAGACGATCTCTTCCAAGACCGGTGAACTGAATGGCTTGCAAGCGCAGCTCAAGGATCTGAATCCGATGGATTTGCTCGGTGAAAAAGGCAGTAACCTCAAGGAGCAGGTTTCGGGGCTTCTCTCCGTTGTCTCCACTCTCAAGACCAAGCTTGGCGTTTACCAAGACGCTTTGAAAGACAAACAGTAAAATAGTCTTCCATGGGTTACGAAAAAATCACGCCGTGCGGGCGGATGCCGCTGCACGGCGTGATTTTTACGTATGTTCGGCCGGTTGGGAGCGCGGCCCTCCCGATTACGGCAGCGCGTCCAAAACCATCTGCTGCGTCTTTTCGCGCAGTTCTTCAATCTTCTTCTTGTGCTCGTTGAAGATCTTCGTGTTTGCTTCGTTCTGCTCAGGGCGTGTCTGAATCCATTCCATGGCCTTCTTCATGGCCTCTTCCAAATCAGCCTGCGCTTTTTCGAACTCTTTCGCTTTGTCGGCCGACTTCAGTTTCATGAGCCGTATAATGATTTCCTTGTCGAACGAATCGCCAATCTTCTCCAGCTCTTCGTTCAAAGGAGCGGCGACGGCCTCATGTTTCTTCTGGGCGGCTTCGATTTCGGCATGCAAGATTTTGTCCGCCTTCATCAATTCCGCCTCCAACTGAGCCTTGCGTTCGCCGCGTTTGCGCAGTACATCCGCCTCTTCCGCTGGCAGTTTCGCATAGACCTTTTCCAATTCCGATGGCGTATAGAGCAAACGGAGGCGGATGAGATTCACAAACTTCTGCGCCGTAATGGTTTTCTCTGCTTCCAACCGCGCTAGTTCCTTACCGTTTTCATCCATGAGGATCATCGTCGGATAGCCTTCGACTTCCATCTCCTCCTGTAGCTTCTCGTTACGCGCCTTGTACTTTTCGGGCACGAGCTTGGCGTCCTGCGGGAAGTCGATGTAGGCCAGATAGAGATTGGCCTTCGCGTACAGCTGCCATTCGGGCTTCGAGAAGACCTGATCGTCCATGACTTTGCACCACTGGCACCAGTCGGAACCAGTGAACAACACGAACAATGGCGTTTTCGACTCCTTCGCGGCCTTGACAGCTGCATCATAATCCATTGTCCAAACGCCTTTTACCGCACCGTCCTGCTGAACTTGCGGTGCCGCCGGCAACAATGCCGCCAGCATGATGATGACCAAACACAATTTTTTCATGATTTTCCTCCGATCTGTCGTTGAATTTCCTCTTTTGTCCTCTCCGCACGTCCTCTTTTATCAAAAATATAAGCCCATCATTTGAATTTTCCCATTCAAGTGATTAATTGAATACATGTTTTTCTTTATAACACCATATTTACAACCAAAGGGACACCTATGAAAAAAATCACCTTCCTCCTCTGCCTCTGTCTTGGCCTTAGCGTTTTTGCGCTTGATTTGACAGAAGCCCATGAAAAAGCCATCGAAAAAACTGTCAAACATTATGAGAACATCCTCAAACAGGATTTCACGGCGAATATCGCCTGCCCGCAGATTTTCGGCATCATCAACGCCATGCTCATGATGCAGGCAAAAGCCGCCAACGCCCCTAAAAATGTTCCCGTGCCGACGATTACTTCCGTAAGACGCTCGCACAACGCCAAAAAGAGTTCGGACAAATACACTGTCAACTGGGGTCGCCAGCTCCCGAAGGAAATCACGGACAAGCTCTCAGAAGGCGTTGATGACAAGCTGGAAGCTTTTGGTGATGTCTGCTCCGCGCTGACGCTCGACGGCTTGAAGGAAATCGCCGAATACGCATCCGATAACGACGGCAAGCTCATGCAGGAAAATCCCAACCAATTTCTCGTCACTCTCAAGGGATTGGATGAAGAGCTCGTGGAAGGCGTCAAAATCACGGAAGCGAATATCTGCTTCAACAAGAAATTCTTCACAGTCGATTATGTCAAACTGAAGTTGCTCGACGGCAAAGTCATCGAAATTTCCATCGCCCACTTGCAGGGCGGCAACAACATCGGCGCCGTGCCTGCCCGCATCGTCGTGAAAAACAACCTCCAGAAGCAGGTCGAAGGCATGGCCATTCCGCCGCAGCTCAACTTCAACATCAACTATTCCTTCCAAAACCGCGGCGGCGACGGCATGGGCATGCCGTAAATGACATGCCACCTTTTTTCCCGTCGTTTTAGTCGCTTTCGTCGCTTTCATCCCTTTCCTTTCAATACCAAGGAGTTATCCCTATGAAATTTGCGCTTTTCCTCGGCAACCGCGGCTTCTTCCCCGAACGCCTCATCGTCTCCGCCAAACAGCAGGTCATTGAACAATTGACCAAACTTGGCATCGACACGCTCTGCCTGCCCGAAGGCCTCACCCACTACGGCGCCGTCGAAGGCTATGCCGAAGGCGTTGTCTTCAACCAGTTCCTTGAAAAGCACAAAGGCGAGTTCGACGGCGTCGTCCTCTGCCTTCCGAATTTCGGTGACGAAACAGGAGCCGCCGAAGCCCTTCGCGACTGCGGCGTACCGATTTACATTCTCGCCTTCCCTGACGAATTGGACAAGATGGACTTCAACTCACGGCGCGACGCATTCTGCGGCAAGCTCTCCGTCATGGACGTCTTCCATCAGTATCGCATCCCCTACACGGCATGGACGCCGCACACGCTCAGTCCGCTGTCGCCTGTCTTCCTTGAACACATGCGTCAGTTCGCCGCCGTATGCCGTATCGTCAAGGGAATGAAGCGCATCCGCGTCGGCGCCATCGGCGCGCGTCCGACAGCGTTCAAGACCATCCGTTTCGACGAAGCGACGCTCCAGAAGTACGGCGTCACCACCGAGACGTTCGACAATTCCGACCTCCTCGTCAAGATGGACAAACTGGATGCGAACAGCCCTGAAATTCTCGCCAAGATCGATTTCTTCAACAATTATTCGAACTTCTCCGAAGTGCCGAAAGACGCCATGATTTCATTGGCGAAGGCATCCGTCGCCATCGACCAGTTTATCAAAGAATACTCTCTGGACGCCATCGGCCTCCGCTGCTGGAACGACCTCCAGCTCACCGCCAAAATCTCCCCCTGCGTGCTGCTGAGCGAACTCAACGACCGCGGCATTCCCGCCGGCTGCGAACTCGATGTCTGCAATGCCGTCGGAATGCTCGCCCTCCATCTCGCCTCGCAGGAGCCCGCCACATGCCTCGACTGGAACAACAACTACGAAGACGATCCCGACAAGTGCATCCTCTTCCATTGCGGCTCCATCCCGCAGAAACTGATGGACGCGAAGGGACTCGTCGTCGATCACGCCATGTTCAAAAAGGCGCTCGGCCCGGGCTTCTCCTTCGGTTGCAACACAGGCTTCATCCGCAAGATGGATTTCTCCTTCCTCTCCACGATGACCGAAAACGGCACGCTTCGTTACTATTCGGGCGAAGGCGATTTCACAGGCGAACCGCTCGGCGAAGGCTTCTTCGGCTGCGGCGGCGTCGCGCATATCACCGACCTCCAGCGGAAGATCAACCGCATCGGTTACGCAGGCTATCGCCATCATGTCAGCGTCACATCCGGTCATTGGGACTTCGCCATCAACGAAGCCTTCCAGCGTTATCTTGGTTACGAAAAGACCGAAATCTAAGGCACATAGGACATGAATCCGCTTATTCTGGCCTTGGCGGCCTGCATTGGGCATGGCTTCTGCGGCGCGTTGATTTCCGTCTATATGAGCGAAATCAGCGCCCGCAAAGTGCAGCCGTTCGTTTTCTATGCGCTCTCGAACTTTCTCGGCGGTATCCTCGCATGGTGCATCGTCCCATTCTGCCATGTGGAAATCCCTGAACGACTTCCGCTTCTGACGTTGATTCTGGGGGCGTGCGGTTTCACCTACGTCGTCGCCCTTTTCATTCAGATCCAATGCTTTACGCTTGGACGAAAAGGGCTGACGTCCGCTTGTACGACGTCCGCCATTATTATACCGTTCCTTTTCGGCGTCATCGCGATGGGCGAACGGCCACAACTGCTTGGCTATGTTGGTGCCCTTTGTCTTGTCGCGGGCATGGTCATCTGTGTTCTGACAGGCAAGCAGAAAGAAGTGGAGACCGAACAGCAGTCGAACTACATGAAATGGTTCGCTATGACCATGTTATGCATTTTGCTCAACGGCTGCGGCGCCATTTTGCAAAGCCTTTCCTCTTGGATGGGATTCGACAATGTCTCCGGCATGTTCCGCGCCGCCCTGCTTATGGTGCTTTCAGGCGTCGGCAATCTTTTGGCTTGCGCAGTCGTAAGGGCGAATCCACTGAAAGGCATCAAAGCCATCCTGCCATGGGCCGCCATCTGGGCCGTCGTCGGCACGGCGACGAATCTCATTTTCTTTGTCGCGATGGACGCGATGGCGAAAGTGCATGCGGGTTCCTTCACGACCTGCATCAGCAGCACGTCCGCCCTGCTTTTCTTCCTATTATATTCCTCCGTCCGCTTCCGCGAACGCTACCGCCCCGTGACGATTCTCGGCATCATCATTTGCTTGCTCGGCATCCTCGCCATCGGCTTGGGGAAATAACGACGGCGTCCCGCTGTCGTGAGTGTGTGCGGCATTTCGTTAATATTTTTGTCTTAACTGGGACAAACGCGACAAATGCGACAAATGCGACGTTTATTTTGATTTTTGGCCTTATGCAAAACAACTTGTTTCGCATAAGAAAGCACAAGTTGTTTCTAATCGGCAACAAGCTACTGCCGAGTAGAAAGGTCATTTGCCCACAACACAAAATCGCCCCGCCGATGATATCATCAGCGGGGCGAGTGTCTGTTTATACTAAATTACTTATGGTATTTTTTAGAATCCTCCGGGGCCGCCGCCAGGGCCGCCATTGTTGCCGCCACGGCTAGGGCGTCCGCCACCAGGGCCACGACCGCCAAAGCCGCCGAAACCACCGCCAGGACCGCCACCGAAACCACCGCCACTACCCGTCATTTCATAAATCTGACGGACAGCCTGCGCAGCGGAATTGTTGGCATACTGATCCAAAAGGGCCTCACGCACTTTGCCGTTCAACTGCATCAGTTCGCTGCCAGCTTCCGTCAGGGCGCGCGAATCTCCGATGCTGGTCTGCTG
>JAFZAB010000184.1 GCA_017548425.1 Victivallales bacterium | reverse complement strand
TGAGCTGAGCTGAGCTGAGCATTAACTTTTTGTGTCTTGTAAGTCATTTTATTTCTGAGTGATGTGATTTTTGCTTCAAAAGTTTCAAACTTTTTTCGGCTTCGAAATCCCATCATTTTTGATTGTTTTTCCGACGGTATCGGCGGTGCTTTTTATACACCACCCTTTACTTTAATTTAATAGGGAAATAGAGCCTTGCAAACCTATTTTGATGTTTTTTATAAAAAAGTCATCGAAAGTCATGAATGACCGCCTCCAGACAGTATGGAAGGGTCCCGCTCCTGCGGGAACGATGGTTTGTGGATTATGGTCTTTGCTTTCAGCCTTCCGTGGGTTATCACCCACGGCTATGTTCCTACCACCGCTACGCGGTTCTAAGTGGATGCCTTGTAATAATTAAGCATTAAGCATTAAGCATTATGCATTGAAAGAAGCCCACGGCTGGGATCCCATCACCGCTACGCGGTTCTAAGTGGCTGCCTTGCAATAATTAAGCATTAAGCATTATGCATTGTGCATTTATCCATAAGCCATAAGCGCCATGCCAAAGGCAATGTTCGCGTCTCATGTCCCACGTCTCACGTCCAAATCACAGTAAGCGAAGCGCTAAGTTCCTGCCTTGTAATAATTAAGCATTAAGCATTATGCATTATGCATTGAAAGAAGCCCACGGTTATGTTCCTGCCACCGCTACGCGGTTCTAAGTGGATGCCTTGTAATAATTAAGCATTAAGCATTATGCATTATGCATTGAAAGAAGCCCACGGCTGGGATCCCATCACCACTACGTGGTTCTATAGGCGGCCTGCATTCGCTTTAAGCTTTAAGCTTTTGGCTTTTAGCTCTTTATCTCTGCACAATCTGCAGCATATTCCCTTCGGGATCGTAGAACGACCGCAGCATGCCGCCACCGATGGCAGGAACGGCGTCCTCCAGTTGGACGCCATGTTTGCGAAGTTCCGCCGTCGCCGTCTCCAAATCATTCACACGCAAGGCCAGATGTGACCAGCCAGGCGTCCAACATGTGCGATTGGGGCGTTTTGTCTCGTCTTTCGGCATGATTTCCAAGAGCGTGCCATCCTTCGCGCGCATGATCCACACATTCTTTTCCGTATGGTGGAATTTCTCATAGCCTAGAACTTCTTCATACCAATTGGCCAGTTTGGTCGGATCCACTGCGGCCACAGCGGGATGGTCGATACCAATGATGCTTTTATTCATGTGTCCTCCTGTAAAAATCAAATTGTTGTGTTACTATAATAAATGTAATGTCTTGCAATGGGTCTATTTTTCAAGGAAAATCATGAAAAAAACATTCTTGCTAAGCATGCTCTGCGCATCTTTGACAGCTGTCGCCGCGCCATTGGTGATAACCATCGACGGCAAGCCAAATGCGGAAATCGTCTTGCCGCAATCGCTTCAAAATGAACAACCTGCGTTGTTGGCCGCACAGGAACTCCAGTTGTGGATTCGCGAAATCAGCGGAGCGGAACTGCCAATCGTCGAAACGGAAACAGGCAAATTTCCCATCACGCTGAAACTAGCCGTAAAGCCATCGGATTTCCCGCAGGATACGCAGGCCATCGGCGAAACGGACGGCTATGCCGTTCGTCCGACCACCAACGGCCTGATGCTTTTCGCCAACGTTCCAGGCGGCCTGCTACGCGGCGTCCACCGTCTGCTCTATCGCAACACGGATATCATCTGGGCGCGGCCCAATCGCGACTTTGGAACCGTCTTCACGAAGAATCCGAATCTCTCCTTCACGCAGTTCGATTATATTGATATTCCCGCATTTATCCAACGTGGCTGGCAAATCGAGACGGGCAACAAGGAAGGCGCGAAAGAGGCGTTTGCCGCATGCGACGACTGGCAGATGCGCAATTGCTCCAATTGGTCCACATCGACTTTCCAGACCAAAAAGCGCTTCGGCTTCATTCTCGAATATGGCGGCGGCCACAATCTCATCGGCCTCTACATCCAGCCGCAGAAATATTGGGAGACGCATCCCGAATTCTATTCGCAGCTCGGCGGCAAGCTGACCGATCCGCGAACAAAATCCGCCCGAACACAGCTCTGCTTCACGAATCCTCTTCTGCTCCAGACGTTTAAGGAAGAACTCGAAGCGCGCGTGCAGGCCAATCCGGACTTCGTCGTCTATCGCGTCATGATCGAAGACAACTTTGATATGTGCGAATGTCCAGAATGTTTGAAAGACATCACACTGCCGGACGGACGTGTCCTGAAAGGCGACGCACCGAAGCGTTCAGACGAATGGCTCGCCCATCGCAACACGCAGTTCTTCCTCTGGTACAATGAGTTAGCCAAATACATGAAGGAGCATCATCCAGGCAAGCGGCTCCTCTCTTTCGCCTATTTCTTCACGGAACCCGCTCCGCTGATTCCCATCGAAGACAACATCGACATCTCCTTCTGCCCCATCTTCAAAGACTCCCGCGCCGACGTGTTGGACGAACGCAACAAGACGACATTCGACCGCCTTTCCAAATGGCTGGCCCGCACGCCAAACGTCACATGGCGTGAATATTACGGCCTCAACGTCCCCTACCCGCGTCCCATCGACGCCGTGGCCTTCCGCGACTACCGCTATCTCCGCTCACAAGGCGTCAAACGCACCTACAGCGAAATGGTCTGCGATTTTGGCAATTTCAACCGCTGGCCAGGCGATGAAGTGTGGGATCTTGGCGCGCCATTCCTTTGGAATCTGACGAACGCCGTCTGGAATCCCGAACAGGACTGCCACGCTCTTCGTCGCGAATTCTGCGATCGCTGCTTCGGCAAAGCCGCAGACGACATGACAGCGTTCTACAATTTGCTCGAAGAGCATTGGTACGCAACACGTAAGAAATCTGTTTGGAACGACCGGCCGAACGGTCTCTGGAGCCAGCTCCGCCGTGATCGACCACGCTTCGACAAGATGGCCGCCCTGCTCGATTCCGCTATCGACAAAGCCGACAAACCAAACGGCAAAATCATGCTCGAACGCCTCCGCAAATCATGGCAGGAGCACAACGTCACATGCGATGTCATCCTCCATGCGGGAAAAGTCGCGGAGCCGCCGCCGTTTGACGCGACGCTGGAAAATGGCCCGTGGGCGACGGCTCCCGTCGTGCCACCATTCCCGAATGCGCCAAAAACGACCGTCAAACTGCTTCACGACGGCGTCAACCTCTACGCCGCGATGCGTGGCGAAGGAAAAGACGTCAAGAAAAAGTTCCGCTCTGACATAAAGTACGTCCAGCAAGAAGCTTTCAATCTCTTCTTTGAAATCGCCAATCCGACCACGGGGAAGCCGGATTCCGTCCATTTCCTTGTGGATCCCGTTGGCGGAACGTATCATTCATTGTCGGAAAACAAGCCGATCAAACTGCCATGGAAGCATCAGGAAATTTTGGAAGACGATGCATGGACGATCATGCTGACTGTCCCGCTGGAGCCAATGACGAAGCCGTTGAAGGCCGCCGTCTTCCGACGCTACACAAAGAGCGAACCGTGGCCGCTGCTCCTCTACGGCTTCCCTGGCACGGAAATGCATGAATACAGCACATTCCTGCCGCTCATTCTGGATTAATTCACGATTCAAGGCTTCGTGTTCTGGAAGTTCTGGAAGTTCTGGAAGTTCTGGAAACGATGCAAATCCAGAATATCCAGAATATCCAGAATATCCAGATAATTGTCCACTAACCACTATGAAAAAACTCGGAACCATTGATATCTTCATCGTCGAAGCAAATCCAATCGTTTACAAAGGCCGCCCATGGCTCATGCAGTACATCCGCTACATGGGTGAAAAGAAACACTACCGCGGTAACACGTTGGGCACGTCCTACTTCCGTTTTCTCGACATGACAGACATGAAGACGACCACACCGCCATTCGGTATCGGCCTGCACATGGGCAACGCCTTTGTCGAAGGCGACCGCATCATTGTGACAGCCGTTGAAAACTGGGGCAAATCCAAATTCTATCAGTTGGAATCCAATGACATGATTCATTGGACGGAACCGCGCGTCATTCTGTCGGGCGATGGCTGGCAGGGCTACAACACATCCGTCTGCAAAGCGGGAGACCGCTATATTCTCGTCTTCGAGCTTGGTGCGCCAAAGGAAATGGTCAATGTGCCGTTCACGATGTTTTTTGCCGAATCACGCGATCTTCGCAACTGGAAACTGATTCCCGACGCCTGTTTCGGACGAAATTTCTACACAGGTGCTCCGGTCATCCGTTTCCATGACGGCATGTTCTATTTCTTCTATCTCAACGGCAACTATAACAACGGCTATGAGATGTATGTCGCCTATTCAAAGGATCTTAAGAACTGGACCATCAGCGACAAGAATCCCGTGATGACATTTGATGAAAGCGACAAAATCATCCATCCCGCTGCGCAATTCAACCAAACGGAGCTTGATTACATCCGTAACGCCATCGATATCAACGCATCAGATCTTGATTTCTGCGATTACAACGGCAAGCTTATCTGCTCCTACAGTTGGGGCAACCAGCGCGGCGACGAATTCCTCGCCTTGGCCGAAGCGGACACAACCGAATCCGACTTCTGCAAAAGCTTCCTATAATGATTAGTGATTAGTGATTAGTGGTTAGTGGTTAGTCGGAAGAGGCCAGCTCCGGCAGCTGCGAAAGCTTCGCTCGCTTATGGCTTATTGATTATGGCTAAAGGGTTAACTGATAAATCTATAAGCCATTGGCCATTAGCCATAAGCGCCGCCTCGGCGGCTATCGGCCGACGTCTGCGAGGCATTCTGTTTGTTCTGTGTTTTCTGTGGACTGAATTTTCGTGTTTTTTCGTGTATTTCGTGGTTAAAATCTATGTGTTCTTAAGCATTGAGCATTAAGCATTAAGCATTAAGCATTAAGCATTAAGCCACGCATTAATGCCTGCCGCGGCGCGGCGGCCTTCACCCATGGCGAGAATAACCGTTGCGGCACCAAGCACGATGTCGCCGCCGGCGAACACGCCTGGAATCGACGTCATATTCGTCTCTGGATTGACGATGATATGGCCGCGTTTATCGACTTCCAGCCCTTCCGTCGTGGCTGGAATCAACGGATTCGATTCATTGCCAATCGCTACGACGACGGTATCGACGTCAAGCGTGAATTCGCTGCCCGGAATTTCCACGGGTGAACGACGGCCGGACGCGTCTGGTTCGCCAAGTTCGTATTTGAGACATTCAATGCCGCAGACCTTTCCTTGATCGTCACCGATAATCCGTTTGGCATTTTGTAACAAAAGGAATTCGACACCTTCTTCCTGCGCATTGTTGATTTCCTCTCCACGAGCGGGAATCTCCGCTTCGCTACGACGATAAATCAAATATGACTTCTCCGCGCCAAGACGCAACGCCATGCGGCTGGCATCCATGGCCACGTTGCCGCCGCCCAAAACGGCGACGCGTTTGCCGTGCCAGAAAGGCGTGTCCGCCTTGTTTTCCATATAGGCGCGCATCAGATTCGCACGCGTCAGATATTCGTTCGCGCTAAAAACGCCATTGAGATTTTCGCCTTCGATATCCATGAATTTCGGCAGGCCAGCGCCTGTTCCGACGAAAACGGCATCAAAGCCGTCTTCTTTCACAAGAGCCGCCAACTTGCGCGTACGGCCGATGCAGAAGTTGTTCTCAATCTTGACACCAAGAGCCTTCAGTCCGTCGATTTCATGCTGGACGATCGCTTTCGGCAGACGGAATTCCGGAATACCGTAAACGAGCACGCCGCCGCACTTGTGGAAAGCTTCGAACATCGTGACGTCATGGCCAGCCTTCGCGCAATCCGCCGCGCAGGTGATGGAGGCCGGGCCCGAACCGATGACGGCGACACGCTTGCCAGTCGCAGGCTTGCGTTCAACCGCTTCCTCCGTCCCGTTCTCTCGCGCATAATCCGCGCAGAAACGTTCGACACGACCGATGGCGACCGCCTTGTCGGCGTCTTTCAACAGCTTGCCCATCGTGCAGAATTTCTGGCATTGCTTTTCCTGCGGGCAGACACGGCCGCAAACAGCCGGCAGCAACGATGTTTCTTTGATGATCGACAACGCCGCAGCAAAATCGCCTTCGGCGGCTTTTGCGAGGAAACCCGGTATGTCAATCGCCACAGGGCAGCCTTGCATGCAGGGCTTGTTCGCGCAATTCAGGCAACGCGACGCCTCAAGCATCGCCGCTTCCTTCGGAAAGCCCAACGCCACTTCGTTCATGTTGTGCGCGCGCACTTTCGGATCCTGCTCGGGCATGATCTGCGGCGGAATCGCCATTTTCTCTTTCGCTGTCATATCTCAAATCCCCTTGAAAAGATTGCAGGTATGCTCACGGGCCACGGCCTCAATCGGCTTGAAAGCGCCCATACGGTGGATCATCAAATCCCAGTCAACCTGATGGCCGTCGAATTCCGGACCATCGACGCAGACGAATTTCGTCTTGCCGCCGACGGATATACGGCAACCGCCGCACATGCCCGTGCCGTCGATCATGATGGGATTCAGCGAAACGGTCGTTTTGACATGGAACGGCAAGGTGGTCAACGAACAGAATTTCATCATGATGGGTGGTCCGATGGCAATGACTTCATCGACTGTGCCAGATGCGCAAAGTTCTTTCAGCGGGTCGGTTACAAGACCTTTCAGCCCTGAACTTCCGTCATCCGTGATGAGAATCAGATTCTCGCCAGCAATGGCGCGCATTTCATCTTCCATGACGAACAGCGACTTGTTGCGGGCGCCCATGATGATGGTCACTTTGTTGCCCGCCGCCTTAAGGGCCTTCGCGATAGGATGCATAGGCGCCACACCCACGCCGCCGCCGACGCAGACGACATGGCCCGCAGGCTCGCCGTTTTCGCCACGAATGGAAGTGGGGCTGCCAAGCGGTCCGAGAATCGCCGCGATGTAGTCGCCTTCGTTCAGTTTCGACAACTTCATGGTAGTGGCTCCCACGGTCTGGAAAATCAAGGTGATTGTTCCGGCCTCGGGATCCGCGTCGCCGATGGTCAACGGTATCCGCTCGCCGAGCTTGTCATCAACCATTAGGATGATGAACTGCCCCGCCTTGCGCTCACGCGCGATGATCGGAGCTTCGACGTCCAGACGGAATACACTGTCAGACAGTTGTCGTTTATGGATGATTTTGTTCATGGCTTCCTGCTTTGAAACTATAAAACAACGAACGCCAGGGGGTGGACACATGATGACAGGAGCCCTGACGTTCGGCAAAATGCGTGAAAACGTAAACTAGTTTAATGTAAAGGGTAAAGGCCGATTGTCAAATGACGGGAGAGATAACAACGGCGGAGACGCCGACGTCACACCCTATTGCCGAAAAATCCACGCACGGGAGGAAACGTGCGTGGACAGCGCGGGAGCGGCATAAATCCGCTCCCATCAACGGATTCCCGTCATGCTTTGGCGAATTAGCAAACGCCCTGAGCCAGCATGGCGTCAGCAACCTTCGTGAAACCGGCGATATTCGCGCCCATCACGTAGTTGCCGGCATGGCCGTACTTCGCGGCCGCCGCGGCGGCGTTGTCATGGATGGCTTTCATGATGCCACGCAGCTTGCTGTCAACATCTTCCGCCGTCCAGGAGAGATGCTCAGAGTTCTGCGACATTTCGAGACCGGACGTCGCGACACCACCGGCGTTCGACGCTTTGCCCGGAGCGTACAGAATCTTCGCCTTGACGAATGCGGCAACCGCATCCGGCGTCGAAGGCATGTTTGCGCCTTCCGTCACAACTTTGCAACCATGCTTCAGCAGGTAGGCGGCATCCTTGCCGTCGAGTTCGTTCTGGCAGGCGCACGGGAACGCGCAGTCCAGCTTGTCAGCCAACTGCCACGGACGCGCCTTCGCGAAGAACTTCGCGCCTTTGATCTTGGCGGCGATTTCGGAAAGTTCGCCACGAGCGACGTTTTTCAACTGCATGACCGCTTCCAAATCCTTCTGCGACAATCCTTTCTCAACATAGATTGAACCAGAGCGGTCGGACAGCGTGATAACTTTCGCGCCCAGCGCGATCAGTTTCTGCGCCGCGAAGGACGCGACGTTGCCAGAACCGGACACCGCGCAGAGTTTGCCTTTGAAATTGTCTTTCTTCGTCGCGAGCATGTTTTCCGCGAAGTAAACCGCGCCATAACCAGTCGCTTCCGGACGGATCAGCGAACCACCGTAGGACAGGGCCTTGCCCGTCAGAACGCCGCTCCATTCATTGCGCAGACGCTTGTACTGGCCGAACAAATAACCGATTTCACGGCCGCCGACGTTCATGTCGCCAGCCGGAACGTCTGTGTTCGGGCCGATATGGCGGAACAGTTCCGTCATGAAGCTCTGGCAGAAACGCATGACTTCACGGTCGCTGCAGCGCTGGCCGGGCGTGTGGGGGCTCTGTTTCGGATTGAAGTCCGAACCGCCTTTGCCGCCGCCCATCGGGAGCGTCGTCAACGAGTTTTTGAAAATCTGCTCGAAACCGAGGAATTTCAAAACGGAGAGGTTGACCGTCGGATCGAAACGGAGACCGCCTTTGTACGGGCCGATGGCCGAATTGAACTGGACGCGGTAGCCGCGATTGACACGGACGACGCCTTTGTCGTCAACCCACGGAACGCGGAAGATGATGGTACGTTCAGGCTCAACGATCCTTTCCAGAATGGCTTCCGCTTCGTATTCGGGATGCGCGTCCACCACGGGGGCGAGCGTGGAAAGAACCTCTTCCACGGCCTGCAGGAATTCAGGCTCGTTCGCGTTCTTCTGCTGCACGTCTTTCAATACACGGTCAATGTATTTGCTCATTTGTCGATTGTCCTTTTGTTGGTTGTTTCTTTTTATAGGGTGGTTGAACAAATATTGTAAATTGCAAGCAAAAAACATGCCAAATTTTGACTCATGCTTGAACATGGCAAAATTTGGCTCATTTATTTACATTTTTTGTAAAATCCCCACTGCTGACATGACTAAAAATTGTAAAAAACACCATGGAAATGGCGCCGTTTTACAATTTTTCTCCATGTCAGGGATAGAGACGCGAGACGTGAGGCATGAGACGAGAGAAGAGAGAAGAAGAGACGTGAGACAATAAGACAAGAAAAATTTTACGCTTTGTATGCGTCTCGCGTCTTATCGTCTTCCGTCTTCAGCTCACGTCTCGCGTCTCACGTCTCGCGTCAAACTGCGCAATGGCAACGCCATTGCGCAGTGAATGTCCCTTACGTCTATTACAGGCAGAAATGCATGAAGCGCATGGCTTCGTAGTAATCCGCTGTCTTGTAAAGGATTGTGCGGGAATCAACCTGCTCCGCGCCCGGATAGAAGCTATGGCGGCGGGCGGCGTGATGTTCGCGATACGTGATGGCGATTTCGAACTTCTTCGGCATCTTCGGCAGGCATTTCTTGATGTCGCCCTTCATCGCCTTCGCGACGGCTTCCTTGATGGCCTCGCAAGCATCCAATGGATGCATGGACTCCACGCCGTTACCGTTGCCGCGATTGACGGCGACCGTCTGGATGTTCGGATTGAACTCATGGACGAGTTCGCACAGGGCGGCGTCGCCCGTCACGCAGATCACGGGAATGCCCAAGCGGGCCGCGATCATGGCGTTGATGTGGAATTCGGCGGCTGGCTTGCCGTTGATCGTAACGAGAAAGACACTCGTCGTCATCGTGTGCGACAGCGGGTTGCCGTTGTTGCCAGCGGGGGAATGATACCCCGTGAAGATGCACGCGTCGAAGCTCTTGTCGAGGCCTTGCATCATGCAGTCGGGATCGCTCATCCAGCCGCGGACGAGGCGGATCTTGCGCGGCAATTCGTCGGGAATCAAATTGCGGGCGCTGTCATGAGCGTCTTTGATGACGATATCCGTCGCGCCGTTGAGGAACGCCGCGTTGGCGGCGGCGGAGACTTCCCGCGTCATTTGCTTGCGGAAATAATCGTTTGGGGGCTCGGTTTCCGGCCATACGTTGATGCCAGTGGTACCTTCAATGTCTGCACTGATAAAAATCTTTGACATAGTCTGCCTTTTTTAGTTTTTGTTATGGTGTGCCGGCGGCGTCCACGCCGTCGGGCGGAGGGCGAAGCCTCCGCGACCTCCTGTAAGAAATTATTTTTAGTATAAATGCTATTCAAATAAAATCAAAAAATTCTAGGCCGCTAGGCATCCAGAATTCTAGTAGCCTAGCCTTCCACAATCAACATGGCGTCATGCGGCTCCACGGTCACATCGCCCTGCAGCTTGCCTGCGCCTTGCAGGATTTCCACGCCGCCGTCGGCCATGCCCGCATCGTTCGGGAGGCTGAACGTCTGCGCCACTTCCGTGTCGTTGACGAACGCGACGGCATGCTTGCCGTCAATCGTGCCTTCCCAAACTTGCGCCCAGTGATATGGATACCAAATGCGCGGCGTAGCATCCTTAAGCCGCGTCTTTGCAGCCAGTTCCAGCAGCTTCAAACGATCGGGGGCGATCGTTCCAAGATTGTCACTAGTGATTGTGACGCCTGTCATGATGCCCGACAATACGGAAATACGCGCTTCGCCGAGCGAATGACGCGCCCTATCCTGCCGTGCCACAAGCACATCCGGATCCGCGCGGAACCAACGGTCGTACATCCACCAGTTGGCGATTGTGTCATGCCATGCATCCTTGATGCAGCACGCGCCCGGATTGTGGTCGCAATTGTCACGATCCGGCCCATGATAAGGCTTTGACATTTCGTCTTTTCCGGGATGCGGGCCCGTCCACGTGGCCGCCGTGTCGCAACTGACGCGTGCGCTGTCAACATAGCCCATGCAGGCCATGAACGGCGGGCAGCAGCCCAGAATGTGCGCTTCGGGAACGGCTTCGCGGATCGTCTTCAAGGCAAGGCGGAACGCGCTAACAGCCGTCGCGTTCGGATCATGGCGCTTTCCTTCAGGCAGACCGTAACCGAGGCCATCCATCTTGAAATAACGGAAGCCCCAGTCCCAGAACGTCTTGAAGACATGCGTCAGATGAGCCTGAACGGCGGGAAGCGTCGCATCCAGACACGCCCAATAGTTGTCCGGAGCGGGCGACCAGCCAGCGAATGCGAATGGTTCGCCCTGTTCATTTTTCACAAACCAATCCGGATGTTCGCGGAAAACACGGCTTGCGGTGGAAGCCAACATGGGCATGAGCCAAATGCCGGGAATCAACCCTTTGTCCGTCGTCTCTTTCGCGATGGTCTTCAGCGGCGTCGGCCATGATTCATGCTGATCCAGCCAGTCGCCCTGGAATGTCTGATATCCATCGTCAATCTGCGCAACCGCATGGCTGTAAGGAAGTTCGGGATGCGCCGCCAAGGCGTTCACATTCTCCAGGAAGTTTCCTTCGCTGACGTCCGCGTAATAGTAGTACCATGTGCAATAGCCAATCAGATTTTCCTTTGGCTGGATTGGCTTGACGCCCATGGCCGCCGCGGAAGCGACGGCGTATTCCTTCAGCAACTGCCGCCAGTCGCTACCCGTCGCCACCATGATTTCCTCTGGTTTCTCGCCGGGCTTGATTTCAGGCTGTCCCACGAGAATCGATTCCAGACGGCCGCTACGGCGGCGAACGGTGAAATAGCTCAACGACCGATTCGCCGTCAACGCGCCAGCCAGAACGTACTGCTTGCTGCGGCCGTCGCCGACCACAACCACGTCATGGCTTGAATAGTCGCAATCGAAACCGCTCGTCGAGAAAAACGCCGAGCCTGGAAATTGCGGACACATGTTGTTGCTGCTACGATAGATGAGACCTGCCTCAGCAGGTAGATTCAATGGCAGACAAGCGCGATAGCATTCTTTCAATGATTTCCATTCCATGATGTGTTTTCCTTTTTTGGCTTCTCCAGAACCTCCAGAACTTCCAGAGCTTCCAGAATTTACTTTACTATCTTAAATTCCATTGGTTGCAATGTCATCTTCTTACGAAGGCCTTTCCGCTCCAGTTCAAACGTATGGCTTCTCATGCAGTCCGTATTCAGCAGATAAATCGCCTCCGGCCAGACGGCATACGAAATATACTGCGGCGTCTTGTCCTGCGCATTCGCACCATATATGCGAACGGATCCTCCATGCTTGTCCGCCAGCCAGCCGAGTATCGTCTTGTAGGTCGCCACAAGACTTTCTTTTCCAGGATATTCCCAACTCAGCATGATGGTAATTTCGCCTTTTCCGATTTTCTCCCGAACCAGCAATGGACGGTCGCCAATCGTCGCGATTTCTTCCACATCCGCGCCCAACACAACATCCGCCAATGGTTCGTCTTTCACGCCTCCATGCAGATCAAAATCGATTTTCTCCCGATCATCAAGCTCACGTTTCGTGATAAACTGCCCGGACACGATGCGACGGCCTTTGACACGGATATTGCACAACGCTGTCAAATCGCCTTTGTTAATCAAATCATCCACGGAAAATGCACGAAATTCACGGTCTTTCCGCGTTGAGAAATGCGGCAGGCTGATGAATAGCGAACCGCCATTTTCCACATACGCTCGAAGCGTTTGCATAATCGTGTCCGTCATCGTGTTCCAACCACCGTAGAACAGGAATTTATAACGGCTTAAGTCATCCAAATCTGTTTCGTCGTCGATATTGACCACATCGCACTGACCATATGGCGAACCGCCTATCCAATAATTCGTATATGGCGCAAGAGCGTCCTGCGGCACAGGGAAAATCGTCTGCTGGACGGCCACATCTGTCCGTTCAGGATCGCCATACAGCCAATTTGGATTCGTCTTCGCCTGCGCATGCTGGCTGAACGCGGCGAACCAGTCGATATACAGCCCGCAATATGAGCCACAATTGCCCAAGACAGAGGCCATCGTCGTTTCAGGCGTTCCTTTCGAGCGTGGATTCGCCTTCACAAATTTATGGAAATCAACCATTTCCTTTTTGTAATTTTGCACAGGGGCTTCATTGCTGTTGTAATCGCGATGCGGGAATTCATCATCTTTTCTCAATGGAACTGTGTATTCACCGGCCTGTGTCGATTGCGAACCAGATTCCAAAATAATGATATGACTACCCATCAAATACTGCTGATAAAGACCGACGCGCAACATTCCATATTTTTGTGGTGTCAGATACGGAATGCTTTGACTTTGCCATTCCGCCGCCAACCAGCCGCCCCAAAATTCAGGCAACCATTTCCGCGAAGCGCCGCGCATTTCAGCGGAGGCCCACGCCAGATTCATCGCGCCCAAAGCGTACAGTTCACACAACATGAATTCGACGCCGCCAGCCATTTCGTAATTGGAAACAGTCGAGCCCGACGTTGAGAAAATATATGGATAGCCGCGATGGTAGTGTTCCACGCCACTGCGGATGTAGTTGTTGATGAAAAATTCGCGGCAGAATTCCAAATCACCGTGCTGATTCACGCCTTTCGGAAGGCATTGTTCGTTCTGATACAAGTAGCTGGCGTATTCGCCGATGTTGTTGTTCAGCCAATAGCGATCCTTTCCCGCCGCGCGGTAGGCGCCGCATTTCTCCGCGTCCAGATACTGGTAGATGGTCATCGTATAGATGCCTTTCTCCGCGGCGGCTGCCACGCTTTCGACGGGCGGATTGAACCACGGCACGATCAGATTGACACCGCCCTCTTCAATCAGGCCGCTGATTTCCTCCTCCTGCGACCGCAAATACCGTTTCCATCCGTCTGGATTCTCCTTTACACGCTTCTCCTTATGACTGCTCGCCCGATAGACGCACAGACCGACCAGCAGTTCGTCCTCTTTCAATGGCGGCGCCATAATCGTCTCGTGCGGAACGACTTCAAATATCCGCTCCAAAATCATACCATCCGTCAGAAACACCTTGCAGACGACTTGGAACGGCTCCTTCCGTCCTTTCAGACGGAATCGCGCCGTGGAGGATTTTCCTTTCACTGTCCGTCCGGGGAATGTAAATTCATATGATTCAGCCTCTTCGCCCAAATCCGCCAATGCCACGATGCAGTTGCGGTTCATGTTATCGACAAATGCATGGCCTTCCAGTTTCGGCCCCGTCCAGATGGCCACGACTTCCGGCCGCGTCTTGCTCCACTGCGTAATGCCAGCCGGAATGATGAACGTCAATGGTTCAGGCTTTTCAGGCAGAGGAAATTCCAACTGGAAGACCGTGTTCGCGCGTAGCTCGCCGTAGTCGTGCCACGGAGCTTTTGTCGTTGTAAGATATTCGCCTGACGCACCTTTTAGACGAATGGCGTTTTCATCCCGCCCCTCCATCGTCCATGGCGCATCGACGGTCATGGACACAATTAGCTTTCCATTGGCGTAGTCTTTTTTGCGCACAGCTCCTTCCGGCAGCGGCACTTCAATCCGTTTTCGAAGCTCCACGTGATCTGTCGAAAACAGCATGACTTCACCATGGGCGACCGCCAGGCAAAGGCATGACAAACAGACTGTCTTCAAAATATTGTCCATTTCCGTTCCTTTATTCATCAAAATCAAAAACACAATACCATTAATCTATCCCATGTATCCAAACGGCAAAATAAACACCGCAAAACATTGCGCTTTTTTTTCCATATGATAGGTTATTCTGTTGTTTTTCCACCTTTTTACCTAATGATAAAAAACTGAATCAATATGGAACCCACATGTTTCATCCTTCTTCGCCATGGAGAAACGGAGGCCAACAAGGCCGGAATCCTCCAAGGCTGGTATGAAAGTCCGCTGGACGAAAACGGCATTAAGCAGGTCGAATGCGCCGCCGAATATCTGAAAGACAGGCATATCGACGCCATCTACTGCAGCGACCTCCAACGCGCCGTCCAGACGGCGGAAATCGCCGCAAAGTACCATCCGGACGCGCCTATCCACCATGTCCACGATCTCCGTGAATGGAATTGCGGCGTCTTCGAAGGCCATCGCCAGACGGAAATCAAAAAGGAGCATCCTGAAGTCATCCAGACATTTGCGGACGAATATATCGTTCCCAACATGAAGAATGGCGAGACGCGTGAAGTCTTCCAAAAGCGCATAGACAATTTCTTTTACACAACCGCCCGCGAAAATCCAGGCAAAACGTTTCTTGTCATCACCCATGGCGGCACGATGGGGCGGATTTTCCGCATGGCCGCAGGGCTGGTCTCGCCCAACAACCGCATCCCCATGCCGACGAACGCCTCCGTCAGCAGCATCCTCTATCTGCCGGACCAAAACGGCTGGTGGTTGACGGAATGGAACATCAACCACTATTTGTCGCATCTCAATATCGTCAAGACACTTGTCCTATAGGAACAACCATGAAGACATCCATGCTCATCTGCCTTGCCACCGCGATTTCCGTCCAAGCCCAGACTTTCACGGATTTCCCCTGCCCCGTTGATTCCAAACGCGTGGTGATTATTGGCGGCGGCGCGGCCGCTGTCGCCGCCGCCGAAACGGCGCAAACCAATGGCTGGCAGACGATTATCGTCGATCCGCGCAACCATATCGCGGGCATGATGGCCGCCTCCAACCATACATGGCTCCTCAACGGCTCTACGGGTGAATCCGTTCCACGACCGGAAGGAACCATCAAAAAGGAACTGTTCGCCCGCGTCATGGATGCAGGTGCCTATCCATTGCTGTTGTCACATTGCGCAGGACTGCTCGTCATGGGCAACCGCATCCAAGGCGTCGCCATCGCCAGTAAATTCGGCACGTTCATCTTGCAGGCGGAGGCTGTCATCGATGCGTCCGAAGAGCAAATCGCCGCCAAACATCTGCTCGGCCTGCCGCCGAAATGGACACAGACCGCCGAAATCAATTTCGAACTGAACAAAGCGCATGGCTTCACGTCAAACAAACTCGACCTGCCGGACGGCGTCGTCACCGCCCACCGTACCATCAAAGACGGCGTTCTCTGCATCTCTGCCCATAAGTCCATGGAATGCAATGCGTCAGACTGGTTGGCCGCCTCCCGTCTTGAAATCGAAATGCGCCAATGGGCCGTCCAACTGACGGCCCAGATCAGAAAGCATGTCATCAATATGCAGGATGTCCAGCTCAACCGTTTCGGCGAACTGCGCATCATTACACAGGAACGCGAACTTCCTGCCATGGAAGGACTTCTGCGCATTCCTTCACAACTTCCATTGGAAGCCACTACGCAGGATTTGCGCAAACTGGAAGCCGCCGCTGCCAAACTCGCAGACGATTTTTGCAAACAATGGAAGCCTGCCGCGGCTGAAAACCAACCGAAGTTGCTTTCTCTTGGCAAAGAACTCGCTTTCTCGCCATCGACTTCCTCCGACACGTCCAAACTGCTTCAACCAATCGCCGTAACACCAACGGAATCAACTGATATTGATGTTCTTGTGGCGGGCGGCGGAACAGGCGGTTCCGCCGTCATGACGGCGCTCGCACAACACAAGACGCCCGCTCTCACCGTCGATATCCTGCCGTTCCTTGGCGGAACCACTACAGGCGGCGGCGTTTCAGGAGCATGGCACGGCTACCAGCAAGGCGCATACGCCACCTACTGCAAAAATCGCGACCAGCTTGGACGCGACGAGCATCTGTCGCGCTTTTGCGCAAGCGTCCGCTTGTGGGACAAGATGCTGTTGTCGCAAGAGACGAAGCAGCAGTTTCTTGGGCAAGCCGTCGTCTGTGGCGCGACGCAACAGGACCACAAAATCACGTCCGTTCTCGTCTATTCCGCAAATGGTTTCCGCAGCGTCAGCGCAAAGCTTACCATCGACGCGACAGGCGACGCCGATCTCTGTGCGCACGCTGGTGTCAAAACGGAATTCGGAGACGAAAATGGCTGGATTCAAAGCTCAAGCTGCTGGGGCATCGATGATTGGAGCACAGGCAGCAACTTCCAGCAAAACCACTATGGCAACGACTTTGACGTTGTCGATCCTACCGATTACGCCGACACGATTCGCGGCCTCATGCTCGCCCATCGCCGCAACGGCGACTACCATCTCGCGCCAATCTACACACAACGTGAATCACGCCGAATCATCGGCAATTACTATCTGACGCTCAACAACATCCTGACGCGAAAGTTCCGCACGGATGCCATCGCCGTCGCCTCCTGCCTGTTTGACAGCCATGGCCGTCTCACCAGCGAACTCATCAAACGCTATCTAACCGCAGATGCCTATCATGCGGATAAGGAGATCCACGTCCTGCTGCCGTTTGGAACGTTCGTACCCAAAGGAATGGCCAATCTGCTCGTCGCCGCGAAGGCCATTTCCGGCGAACGGGACGCCACATCGCTCTGCCGCATGAATCCGGACATCACGAACGCAGGCTATGCTGTCGGCACCGCCGCATCGCAGTTCATAGAACGGAATCTTGCGAAAACCGTTGACATTGATTTGGATCGTATCCGCATGGAAATGAAGGAGATCGGTGTTCTGCCAGACTGGGCCTTCACGCCACCCGAGCCTGAATGGACCGTCGATTTCGCCGCCAAACGGCTTGATTCGCCTGGCGGCCATCTGCCTGCCCTTTTCATGCCACCCGAACAAATCATTCCAGTTCTGAAAAAACGTCTAGCGGACGGCGCTCCCGAACCAGACCAGACCGCCATGCTTCTCGCATGGTTCGGCTGCACGGACGGACAGGCCCGCCTCATCCGCAAATTCAACATCCACGCGAAACAGGACATGGCGAAATTCGAAGACAAAGGCCCTGATGGCTTTATCGTAACCGACGTAAACGGAAAGACGTATGAAGGAAATGAACGGACGAACTACGGCTTCCCGCAATTCGGGAAATTCCTGCCCGGCCGCGCATACGGCGTTCTCAACCGCATGATTGTCACACTGTCGCACATCGACACGCCGGAAACGTTGGAACTCGTTCTGCCGCTGCTGGAACGGGCATGGGCTGGCTCCGACACACTGCGTTTGGGCACGACGCCGTACGCCATCGCCCGCCGCGACTCCGCCGTCACATATTTCCACGAACGCCTCTGGGCGTTGGCGGTCTTCTTCCGCAATCGCCCCACGCCTCGCGCCATCCCCGCCCTGGAACGTCTGCTACAGCAGAAGTATGTCGGCGGCAACATCATGCATGAGCCATGGGGCGAAAATCCGTACTTCCAAATGACCTATCTTGAAATCATGCTGGCGGACGCCCTCCACCGCTGCGGCGGTGAACTTGGAACCAGACGCCTACAGGATTTCTCCACCGATTCCCGCGCCATTTTCCGCAATATGGCCATCCGTTGCCTCAACACAAAAAAGGAAAAATAACAACATGAATACCCCGCGAAGCGGATGAAAACCGCCGAGCAGACGGAGGCCAGCCAGATATTTAGCAATCCATAATATCATGTCTGCTCAAAATCATCAGTATCATGGCCGACGTCTGCGAGGCATTTTTTCGTGTCCATTCGTGTCCATTAGTGGTTCTTAATAAAAGGAATAACACCATGAAAATCACATCTCTGGAACTCTTCAAAGTCGCGCCTCGCTGGCTCTTCCTCAAAACATCAACGGACGAAGGCATTTGCGGTTGGGGCGAACCGCTCATCGAAGGCCGTGCAGACACCGTCGCCGCCTGTGTGAAAGAACTTGAACCATACGTCATTGGACGCGATCCTGCGCAGATCGAAGACATCTTCCAAACACTTTACCGCGGCGGCTTCTACCGCGGCGGCCCAGTCCTCATGAGCGCCATTTCCGGCATCGAAATCTCCCTGTGGGATATTCGCGGAAAGCTCCTCGGACTGCCGATTTACGACTTGCTTGGCGGCTCCGTCCGCGAAAAGATTCAAGTCTATTGCTGGATCGGTGGCGACCGCCCCGCCGATACTGCCGCGGCGGCTGTCGAAAAGTCGAAGCAAGGCTATAAGGCCATCAAAATGAACGGCACCGCTGAGCTCGACTACATCGACAACTGGAGCAAAGTCACTGCCGCCGTCAATCGCGTCGCCGCCATCCGTGACGCACTCGGGCCTGATTTCGGCATCGCCGTCGATTTCCATGGTCGCGTCCATCAGGCGATGGCCCGCATTCTCATGAAAGAGCTTGAGCCATATCATCTTATGTTCATCGAAGAGCCTGTTCTCATCGAAAACATCGAAGCATTTGCGGAGCTTCGCCGCCACACGACGACACCCATCGCCACTGGCGAGCGAAACTTCACCCGCTGGGGCTTCAAAGACATGATAGTCAAAGGGATAGCCGATATCATCCAGCCCGACCTCTGCCATGCGGGCGGCATTGCGGAAGTCCGCAAAATCGCCGCCATGGCGGAATGCTTCGACATCGCCGTCGCGCCGCACTGTCCGCTCGGCCCCGTGGCTCTCGCGGCCTGCCTCCAGCTCGACTACTGCACGCCGAACGCCGTCATCCAGGAGCAGAGTCTCGGCATCCACTACAACCAAGGCGCGGACATGCTTGATTACCTTGAAGACAAAACCGTCTTTAACTACAAGGACGGCAGTGTTTTCCGCAGCCGCCTGCCCGGCCTCGGCGTGACCGTCAATGAAGAGAAATTGCGCGAAGCCGCGAAAGTCGGCCATTCGTGGAAGAATCCCGTGTGGCGCACGGAAGACGGCGTCGTGGCGGAATGGTAATTCAGAAGGTCGCTCTCCAGAGCGACCGAACTGGATATTCTGGATTTACTGGAAGTTCTGGATTTATAACAATTTCCAGAATATCCAGTTTCTCCAGAACATCCAGAATGCACACTCTTTTTTCACTGCCTCCCACGATTAACAAACTAAAAAATATTGCTGCTTATGTTCAAGAAACTTCTCAGATGTGGCTTAAGTTCGCTTGCGTTTCTCGCCGTCCAGGCCCATGCGGAAACTCTCTCTTACGGCGATTTGGTCAAACGGCTGACGGACATGGAATATCTCGCCACGCTTCCCGCGAAAGGCGAGACGATGGCTCAATTCTCAAGCTATGACCGTCGTAGCAAATATGACGAAAAGAGCGGAAAATACCTCCAATGGGACGCCAACGACGACGGCAAAGGCTACATCCGCATGGAGAACGGCGAAGAGGTCTTCGCGGAAATGGAAGGTCCGGGCTGCATCTGGCGAGTTTGGTCCGCCGCTCCCACAGGACAAGGCAGAATCCGCATCATCATCGACGGTCGTGAAATCTTCCATGACCGTTTCCAGAACCTCTTCAACGGAACCGTAAACGGATTCAATTTTCCGAATCTGACTTATGTCGCCTCGCGTGGATGGAACTCCTACGTACCGATGCCGTATCAGAAATCGTGTAAAATCACTGCCGAACCAGGCTGGGGGAGCTACTTCCATTTCAACTACGCCACCTATCCGCAAGGCACATCCGTCCCATCCTTCACGCTGCCAATGTCTTCGGAAGACATCGCTTTACTGAAGGCCGCCAATGACAAACTCGGAGCGAAATGGACACCGCCAGCCAGTCAAACGTCTTTCAAAATTGCTCCAACACAATCCGTTACGCTTTTCGAACAGGATTCACCAGCCGCCATCACAGGATGGACGCTGAAGCTGAAACTGCCCGATGACGTGGAAGCCCGCCGCAGTCTTCTCATGAATCTTGTCGTCCAGATGAATTGGGACGGCAGTGACAAACCGGCCGTCTGGACACCGCTGGACGCCTTCTTCGGCACACAGCCGGGCGTCAATCCATTTACCACCTATCCAACTGGCGTACAGGAAGATGGAATATTCTGGTGTCGTTGGTTCATGCCGTTCAAATCCGCCCGCATCACGTTGCTCAATCGCGGCAATGAAACCGTCGAATTCACATCTGCCTTCCAGACCGCCACGTTGTCGCAACCTCTTGAAAATTATGGTCGTTTTCATGCCAAATGGCACGGCGACGATCCCGAACCGCTTCCCGAGCCCGAACGGCAAGCCATCGACTGGCGTGTCCTCCACACCAGCGGCCGCGGCCGTTGGTGCGGCATGATGCTTCACGTCTGGAATCCGCTTGGCTCATGGTGGGGCGAAGGCGATGAAAAAATCTACATCGACGGCGAAAAGTTTCCCTCCACATTCGGCACAGGTTCAGAGGATTATTTCGGCTATGCATGGTGCAATCCGACTCTTTTCACGAAGCCTTATCACGCCCAAAGCATTTCCGAAAACAACGCCGGCCATGTAAGCGTCAATCGCTTCCATATTTCCGACCAAATTCCCTTCCAATCCGCCATTGAAACCGACATCGAAAAGTACTTTCCGAACAACCGTCCCACCCGTTACTGGGCCATCGCCTACTGGTATCTAAGTACGGACGGGACAGATGCTTATGCTCCCATCACAGCCCTGCCGGACTATCCTCTGCCAGACGTATGGGTCAAAGACGCCCTCGAATGCGAAAATCTCCATGTTCTCTCCTGCACAGGCGGACGCCATTCTCGGCAGGAAATGGGCGGATTCATGCCTGCCGACGGAAGAAAGCCAAACTATTTCTGGAGCGGTCTCGCACAGCTCTTCTGGCGGGAAGCCAAGCCAGGCGACTTCCTCGAACTCGCCGTTCCCGTCCAGAAGGCAGAAGACTACAGTCTGGAAATCCAAATCACAAAAGCACGCGACTACGCCAATCTCCAAATCTGGCTGGACGGACAGCGTATCGGACAGGAAATCGACGCCTATTCGCCAAACGTCATCGCCAGCGGCCCGTTGCCGCAAGGCGTTTTCCATCTCGAACCAGGTACCCATGTCGTCAAATTTGAAATCATCGGCAAGAACGCCTTGTCTTCCAACTACTTCGTCGGTTTGGACTACATTCTGCTGAAGCCCGCCGAACCATGATATTTTACAAAAAATGATGGGAGACAGTTGAAAGACTTATAACAACAAGGAAACAATTATGAACGAATCATCAATATTTTCTCCAGCTGACAAAGCCTTTAAATACTATTTCGACAACCCGTTCGAACGCAAAATCATGAACATCGAATACTCCGTGCTCAGCAACTTCCACGGACAGGGCTTCCTTGCGGGCAATACGGAAATGCATTTCCGCAAAGGCATCGAAGAAGGCTTCGACGGATTCAAGGCGGACATGCGGCTCAGCAGCGACGGTGTCATCGTCCTCTGCCACGACGCGGGCTACACGTTCACGCAAGACGGCAGAATCGCCACCTTCAACAAAGACAATTTCACGCCCATCCATGAGATGCCTTTCAGCAAAATCCGCGACTTGGAATTCGAGCATCCGTTCGAAGGCCAATATCTTCATCCATGCACGCTCGACACCATGCTCGCCCTCTGCGAACAATACGATGTCGCCGCCTATCTGACGCTCCGCGCCGAGCCATGGCGTACGGAAGTCGCCCGGAAGATGGTCGAACTCATCCGCGCCCACAAGATGGAGCATCGGACCATCATCAACCTCTACACAGGTGTCAAAGAGGCGGTGGACTGCGTCTCGTCGCTCCTGCCCGGCCTGGTCTATTGCAACACAAAATATCCCGATGTCCAACTGACGACGGAACTCATCGACTCATCCGCCGCCGACGGCTATAAGATCATCTGTCTCAACAATCATCAGTTGGAAACCGTCACGCCAGAAAAGCATCAATATGCCGCCTCGAAAGGCATCCGCATCTGGACATGGGGCGTCTCCAAAGCGCCAGAATGCGCCGCCCATATCGCGCAGGGCATCACAGGCTTCCAGATGTGCACACGTGATGTGACAAACTCCGTGATCGCGGAAATGGTGTAACGGCGGTGCCCCGCCGTCGCAATCTTCACAACATACTGAAAAAAAACACGTTATAGATTTGACAGATTTCTTCGGCGTATTATTGTAACAATTGTTTGACCAATCATGCCACCAACTGGCAAGAACCGCCCCCCTAATTACTTTTTTAATAACGACAACAGGAGGCCACTATGAAACAATTGCTCCGCAGGATGTTCTTCTGGGATGAATCCGCCCAAGGCGCGCATTTCGGCCTGACGTTGTTCTTTCTCGTGCCGTGGATTTGGCTGACATTGATGTATCTGCTGATCTATCCGATGTTTTTCATCACGCGGCACAAGGATGCCGCCTTGTCTCTGCTAGCATTGATTAGCCTATTTGCTTTGCTGATACTAACTTACGGCGTCGTCCTTTTGCTCCGCGTCCTTATCGTCAACCAGCATGGACTTCTCAAAAGGCTCCCGTGGGGCATGCTGATCCAAGGCGTGGTGCTGCTTGCGGCAGGAATCTATTTGTACAAATGGCTTGTATTCAAATCGACATCTGTCTTACTGGCATATTCCGGCTCCGCCATGGACGGATTGCAACTTCTCACGGTATCGTCGGACAACCGCCTCCTCAACGCACTGGTCTCCGGCAACAACATTATCATTGCCATTGTGTTGGTTGTCGTTTTGCTGGCGGCCGGTTACATCAGTCTGGGCAAGACAATCGCGGGCATCGGACAAGTGCCTTATTCCCAACTATGGACAAAAGGCGTGAAAGCACAGTGGGTGCTTTTCATCGGCATTTATCTTCTCTCGTGGAGCATGGGCTTGTATGCTGTTTATTCTAGCCGCAAGGCGGTGGCGGAATTGGAGAAGACGCTTGGCCGTCCCGTCACGCCTGAAGCACTTGGAGAGATCTATTTCCATGGACAGCAACCAGATGCGGATTTCTGGAAGAAGATTGAGGAAACCGAGCCTGGCGACATTTTGAATCAAGATGACACGGATCAAACCATGGATGACGACGACTCTGAAACGGAACCATCGGATGACGCGGAAGCCAAAAAAGAAATATCTTGGAATACAGTCTATAGTACCATGGCCAACCATCCCTTCGATGAATCCATTTCACAGGAAATCATCGACCGATGGAAGACGGATTTTCTGGACAGGCCTGAAACCAAGGCATGGGAGGCGTTGTTCGAGCAGCCGTTGCCTCCAGCCGCCCGCGAGTTTTCAGATGCAAAACCCGTGGTCAACATCACGATAACGGACCTGAAATTTGGTCGTATGCTATGCCGATATGAAAGATCACGCATCCGCATAGCCTTGGACTCTAAGGATTTCCATGAAGTCGAAGCGGCATTGTCGCGCATGCGGAACGCCAGCGATTATTACGAGCATGACATCTTTATGATTGGCGGTTTGGTCTGGGTTGCCTGTGAAGCCTTTCAACTGGATGCCTTGGCCCATATCATTGACTCTGCGCAGCCAAGCGACGAATGGCTGCGCCAATTGGATAAATGGCTCGAATCACGTGAAAAGGTCGTCGGGATGGTGCAATGGAACGGAAATTACGGAGAAGCCGTCTGCGGCGTCAATCTCTTCCAGATGACGTGGAAGGGAAAAGCCATCAGTAATGGTGGTGTTATGTTCAAGCCAACCAATTACAGTTTGCTGAACTGGCTGGTTCCGCAGACGTTGTTCTTTATCGTCATGGAGACCAAAGGATTGGCGAAATTGCATCGAACAGGCATCGAACATGGTTATGAGCAAAGCCGTGCGCAGGGGCTGTTCGCCGGCATGTTGCAACCGTCCATGGAAATTGGCAATAAGAAATACAAGTCAATCACAGCCGAATACCGAATTGTGCGTGGCTTGATTGCCGCGGAACTGTACAGACGTCAGCATGGCTCTTTCCCTCAAGAACTTACGCTGTTGGAAGATCCGTTCAACGACGGCCAGCCGCTGAAATACCAATGCGGCGAAGTGGAATACCATGCCAACGTCCATGTGTACCGCAATCCGTCTTACGAAGACGAACCGCCGCAACAGACAATCCACGGCATCAGAATCTGGACTGTCGGTTTGAATGGTCAGGATGATGGCGGTTTATCCAATACCTTCAAGCAAGAGGACGACAGAACCTATTGGTTGCATGACAAATGACATAAGCAATCCCGTCAAGTATCTGAAATGAAATCATTTGAATCATCTTCAAAAGTAATGATATTTTCTTTATAAAATACTTTCTCTTATTGAATAATTAATCTTTACATATATATTTTTATGATTTTATGTTGATTATTGCTTCAAATGCCTTATATTTGAAGCAATAATCAACACACTTGATTATTTTCACCAAAATATTTCTTGTAAATACTAGTTATTTATTTATATTTAACTAGGTTTTACAAAGGATTCATATGGTCACCTATCATGAAAAAATGAAACAATGGCTTGAAGGCAACCGTCCCTTCAGCGCTTCAGAGGTATGTAAAACAGGAGTTCCGTCTCAGATTCTTGTTGAACTTACTGCCAAAGGAGTAATTGAGCATATTGGACGCGGCATCTATCTGCCCTCTCATGCCAATGTGACAGAAAATCTGTCTCTCCTGATGGCTGCTCTGGCGATGCCTTCAACTGTTGTCTGTCTTCTCTCCGCGCTTCGTTTCCACAATTTCACGACACAACTGCCGCAAGAACTTCATCTGGCGATTCAAGCCCATGCCTGGATTCCCCGTCGAAATGCAGGAACGACGATAAGATTCTTTACGATAGGAAAAGAGGCTTTTCAATACGGAATTGAAGAGCATTGGATAGAAGGCATCAAGGTGAAAGTCTATTCTCCTGCCAAAACGGTTGCCGATTGTTTCAAATTCCGCAATAAAATCGGGCAAGACATCGCTATTGAAGCCCTGACGGAAGGATGGAGAAAGAAGCTTTTCACTGTTGATGAACTCATCGCGGCTACCACCGTCTGTCGTGTCTCGAAAATCATGCGTCCATATATGGAGATGCTCCTCTAATGAGTAACCGCAATCCAACAAATCTTGCCCATTCTGTAGAGGCCAAGCTGAAAAATATCGTTGCTGCAAGGCACATTGACTATCGTTTCATTTTGATACGTTATGCTACGGAACGTTTTCTATATCGGCTCAGCGTTTCGCCCAATGGCAAGCAATTCGTACTCAAAGGTGGCAATCTTTTTATCATTTGGCAAAAGGGATGTGACTACCGCCCGACAGTTGATTCAGATTTGCTCTGCTATGGTGATGCCACATCAGAACATCTTCAAGATGTATTCTCTCAAGCTTGTAATAGAACAGGAGTTCCAGAAGACGGCATGGTATTTGATTCCAGCACGATTGAAATATCACCTATTAGAGAGGATACGGAATACGGCGGCACACGAATTATACTCACGTCATATCTTGGTAGAGCACGGGTTACACTGCAATTTGACATCGGGATTGGCGATGCCATCACTCCAGCTCCTGAAATCGTGGAATATCCTACGCTTCTTGGTGGACCTGCCCCTGTTCTCAAAGCATATCCAATGGCGACAGCTATCGCTGAAAAAACAGAAGCAATGGTGTCAAGAGGCTTGATTAACAGCCGCATGAAAGATTTCTATGATATTTGGCTCTTGTCAGAACTGTTTGAACATGATTATCCAACACTTGTATTGGCAATAAACAAGACATTTGAACGCCGCCATACCGCCATACCAGAAGAGATACCAATAGCCCTGACATCCGACTTTGCTTCCGATTCAATGAAGCAAATACAGTGGAAAGCTTTTCTCCGTAAATCTTCATCAGTGAGAGCCCCAGCGGACTTTGCGCTCGTCATATCACGCATTGCACAATTTTTGATACCTGTCCTCTTGCCTTCTGATAAGACATTTTCCCGCTGGCTTCCCACCCAAGGCTGGCAATGACAAGAAACAAAAATTGAGGGGCTTGTCAAATAGAATTAATATCATTACATTTTATTTCTTTATACAATATACCTCTTTATGTTGAATAATCAGTCCCAAAAGGAATATCATGGAAACAACATACGATGTGATTGTGGTCGGCGGCGGTCCTGCCGGAACGGGAGCCGCGTTGGCGGCGGCTGAAAACGGCGCACGCGTCCTTCTGCTGGAAGGCACGGGACGGCTTGGCGGCATGGCCGTGCATGCTCTTGTGGGACCGTTTCTCGGCGGAATCCGCTCCTCCGTGGTTCAAAAAGTGCTGAAAGCCATCGGCGGACGAACCGTCGATTTTGCACAATTGGATGTGCAGTTGTACGACTTGCTCTCATCGGCTGGCGTGACGATTCTGCTTCATGCTCCCGTCGTTGATATTATCAAAGAAGAACAGCAGGTCAAAGGCGTGGTCGTCCACGCGGCTGGTCGAAAACAGACGTTCACGGCGCAAGCGGTCATCGACGCAACTGGCAACGGCGACGTGGCTTACATGGCCGGCGTTCCCTATGAAAGCGGCCGTGAAGGCGACCATCTGCTCCAGCCCATGAGCATCATGTACATCATCAACGGCATCGATCCCGAACGCCGTTTCCTCTGCGGTTCGGAGGAAGAGGCGCGCAAAAAGACTGTTGGCGGGCAGACATGGGAGGACATCGTAACGGAAGCCCAACATAATGGCGAACTGCCGCCGACGGTAGGCGTCGTGCGACTATATGCAGGCTCGTTGCCGAGTCGCGCCATTGTGAACGCGACGCAGATCAACGGCGTGGATGGCGTGGAGCCGTCGGATTTGACGCATGCGGAAATCGACGGCCGCCGTCAGGCCTTCCAAATCGTCGAATTTCTCCGCCGCAAACTGCCGGGCTTTGAAAACGTCTATGCGGAATTGATGCCAAGCAGCATCGGCGTCCGCGAGACACGTCGTTTCGAAGGCTGTGCAAGACTGGAGAAAGAGGACTGCATCAAAGGTTCGCAATTCCCTGACGCCGTGGTATTTGACGCACAATTCTGCATCGACATCCACAACCCCGCCGGCAGCGGCCAGGCCGTCGGCCATGACACGACCAAGCAAGGCGAAGCGGAGCATTGCCGCCCGTATCAGATTCCGTACGGCTGTCTGCTACCGAAACATGTGGATGGCCTGCTGATGGCAGGCCGTTGCATCAGCGCGAGCCATGAGGCGCATGCGTCATTGCGCGTCATGTGCATCGGCATGGCCATCGGCGCAGGAGCCGGTGCCGCTGCGGCATGGGCGGTCTCGCATAATTGCCAACTTCGCGACGTGGATGCATCACAATTGGCGGAATATCTGAAATAAGAGACCAATCCGTAATCACACAGTATATCAACAAAATTTTCAAGGAAGGTAAATTGGAAGGGATTCAGTATATGCAAAATTTGCATACACTGCAAATGACGGCAAAGCATGTCCTCAAAGACTATCTCTTGTATTAATAAATGGTATGTATTTTACTATTTCTGAACGTTTGGTGACATTTGACAAAGAGAATATCAATATATATATTTACTCAAAATAATCTATGTTTGATTTAAAAAGTTGATAAAGGAAAGGTGCTTTCTGCTTCTTTCAAGGAGGAAACAAAATGGGAATTTGGTCTGCAATACTGTCACTTTTCAAAAAAGCGCCCAAAGTGGACAATTCTGTCGTCCAGTCGTTTGATTTGGAGCGCTATATCGGTGACTGGTATGAAATCGCCAGATTCGACCACTGGTTCGAACGCGGTGTCGTAGAATCAAAAGCTTCATATTCTCTACGTGATGACGGCAAAATCCAAGTCCTTAACAGTGGCATGAAAGACGGTGAGCCTCAGACGGCAAAAGGCATGGGAAAGACAACAGATACATCGGGCCTTCTGCGTGTGTCGTTTTTCGGTCCGTTCTACTCCGACTACCGCGTCTTGATGATAGACGAAAAATATTCAGCCGCACTCGTCGGAAGCGGAAGCGCGGATTATCTTTGGATTCTTTCCCGAAAGCCACAGCTTGACAAAAAGACAAAGGAAACTTTGCTCACCGAAGCGAAACGCCGCGGATATGATACGTCCAGACTTCTTTGGGTTCGCCAGAACATTCCCGACCAGCTGAATTCGCCAGAAGCGGCCTTGGTTTATCTTGAGGAACCGATATCATTCCAAATGAATCGTGATGTTATTATTCAGAAAAGAAAAGACAATTTTTGCGCAACGGGCACTGGCGCAAGCACCGAATGCACCATCACATATCTTGGGTGGGAACGCTTTCTTAAGCCAAATTACTTATTACATGCGCACGTGAACCTTTTTGATAAAGGAGAAAGAAATTATTCCATTGCATTCAATTCTTGTACTGAATCAGCCCGCACGGAAATTGTTGATTTGACAAATTCAGAAACAATGATTTCCGAAATAGATTTCCTTTCCCATCCTGTTTATTACGATTCTCATTCCCCAAAGACAATCGTAAAGAAAAATGGAAAGGAAAAAGCGATAATGCAGGATTCAAACGTTCTAGCAACAATTTCACAAGAAATAGAAAACCGTCATTCTTACCAAATACAAATCACCCCCTGTTGCAAACTTGATATTAGATATATTTTGCTTTACATTTCTGATAGAATATTAAGCGAAATGGACATTTATAAGAAAGGAACTGTACATTGATAATGATAATATAGCTTCTACATCCTTTGCGCCTCTGTGTCTCCGTACCTCTATGTTAAAAACAATCGGTTTCTTTTACGCCAAGTTAATGCCATTCAAACACGTTCCAACGGCGATTGGCTTGTTAATATCAAGTCCCGGATTGGCTTCGCAGATGCGTTTGGAAAAAGCATCCCACGTCTCGCCTTGATTCGCGCTTTTTTTCCACAAGCCCCAAAGCGTGTCGCCTTGACGGATTTCGTATGTTCCTGTGGCAGCGGCGGGAGCCGCAGCAGAAGCGACCATCTGCGCGGCAGGAGCATTGCCGCTAAACGGCGCGCGTTCGCGGTCGCGCCGCGCGACCAAGCCTGGCAGCACTTTTCCGCCGACTTTGCAATAGAGCGCCAGAGCGTTGTAGATCGCCGTCATGTCGTTGGCCTGCAAGGCCTTTTCAAGCGTCTCCTTGTTGGCGGGAGACGGACCAAGATTATAAAAGAACGACGCGAGAGCGCCCTGTTGCGCAGGCGTCATGGACGCGATGTTCGGATGGCGTTTCATAACCGTTTCCATAATCGCGTCGATATGCGAATCCAGCCCTTTCAGAATCCATTCCAGCCCGACGTTTCCGCCAGCCCGAACATATTCATCCTTAAGCTGTTGCGGCATCAAATCGTAGCGCATGCCGTAGCCGAGCGTCGGCTTGCCTTTCAGCGTCTTCGCCCAATCGTCATAGCTTCTGCAACCAGGCAGCCAGACGTTTTTCGTATCCGCGTCGTCATAGACGGGAAACAACGCCTGTTCGCCGGGCTTGCATGGGCCAAGAAGCGTCTTGATAGCGCCCGAAGCGTCCTTTACGGCACGAATGACGCCTTCATTCTCAATCAAAAACTGCCGTGCGAATTTTTGTGCTTCCGCTGAAAGAACCATGATATGAAAGCTCCTCTATGTCAATTTGTTATGGATTAATTGGTTCCACCGTATAATGCTCGAACGCCTTGCGTTCCGTGCAAGTGCCGTCGTTGTCGTAGCGGATGTCCTCCAGCAGATTGCCGTCCTGATCCCACGATTTGACATCGAAACCGTCCGCATCTGCATCGACACGGAAGCAGCTTGCCTGAATCTTCCGCGCACTCGGCCCACCGACCGTCAGTACAGGATATGTGTAGGTCTTGCCGCCTTTGAACGGCCTGATGGGCATGGATTCCGCCGCATAGTCGTCCGTGCCTGGAATGGAACGCACATAGCGATGGATATGGCCTGTCAGCCACATGTTCAGCTTCGAGACTGGATTCGCCCCTTCGAAATACGGATCCGTCATCTTCTGCAGCACGAACGGGATGGTCATGCAGCCGTCGTAATGCGAATACGCCGCGCCATGGCAGATGACGATTCGGCGCTTCGCGCCTGTCCATTTTTCATCCGCCATCGCGGTGGCCAGCCATTCCGTCTCCTGCTGCCAGAACAGTTCATCCATGTTCCACTGGCAGTACGTATGGCCGGGCGTCTTTGCTGGCTTGTCTTCCCATGAATCCAACAGCAGGAAAGCCGTGTCGCCAAGACGGACGACATCGTAACTGGTGCCGTTGCCACAGGCGAAATAATCCAAGAATTGATCGCCATAAATACCACGCATTTCGTGGTTTCCGCGCACGTAGAGAATCGGTTTCTCCGCCGCGCCATATTCGCACAACTGCGCGAACGGCCCGCCGATGACATTTTCCGGCAGAAAACCGCTGTTCACATCGCCCGCCAGCACGAAGAAATCGCACGACTTCGCATCAGCGGCCTCCAGCATCTTGCCGAAAATCTGATGCTGCTTTTCCAAATTGAACTGCAGATCCGCCGTGAAGAAGAAGGAATATTTGGATTTCACAACATCCGGAACCACAAAGGAATGTGTATCGCCAAGCTGCATCTCCGTGTAATGGTCCGGATGAATGACGATGATGCGATATTCGTATTTCGCGCCAGGCTCCAGGCCGGTAAGCGGAATCGCATGGTATGTCCGCCGCAGGCATTGGCCTTGACGCTGATGCCACGTCGTCTTCCACACATCCGTGCCGATCTTGCGATACTGGATGGCCGCACCAAGCGGATTCGCGCACGTGAAAGCGACCGTCATCGTGCCGGCATCCGGATTCGACAACCACGGCCCATGCGTCAATTCAGGCTCCGGCGGCGGCTCCTGGGACACGCCGCCGCATGTGAAATACCAACTGTCTTTTCCACGCTTCACATGGAATGCCAACAAGTGGTTGCCCTCCTTCACTTTAAAGAAGACGCGATGGTTGCTCGGGAAGATGTAGGAATAGCCGTTGCCGGACTCCCATGTATCGAGAATCACATCGCCATCGCAATAGACTTTCATCCGCCAGTCGCAGCCCATGCCAATCATGACCGTGCCTTCAGTCGCCGTCGCAAAGTCGCAGTACAAAACGCCTTCCGACTCGTTCGGAATCGGCGGTTCGCTGCATAGCGCGTCCAAATTGATGCAGGCGTCCAGATGGAAGTTACGCCCTTCCTGGCGGGTGTTCTGCCAGCCGTCTTTCGGAGTGCCTTGAATGAATGTCCAATTATGAATCCATGATGAAAACGGGATCAGTTTTTCCATGAGTGATTAGTGGTTAGTGGTTAGTGGTTAGTGGTTAGTGGTTAGTGGTTAGTGGTTAGTGGTTAGTTACGTTTTTCAAAAACAAAGCAGCACGGCGATACGCTCTTCAAAAGGCACTTTGACACCTTCCGAATACGCCCAGCCTGCTGGTTGCGAATAGACGCCTCTCGCCATGAGACTCGTCACTGTCCGTCCGTCGGCGAGCGTCAGTTCAAGATGGAAGTCCCTTACTTTGAAGTAATCCTCGCCCGGATTATCCAATTCAAAACGATTCGTGAGCTTCAACGTGGCGATGACCTCCGCTGGTAACTCAACGGAAACCAATTCCGACCAGACATTGTCGCGCTCATTGCCGCCCGCAGGCATCATCTGGCCGACCTTCTTGCCGTTGATCCATGCATAGGAAACATACGAGCCATTGCTGTCCAAGCCCTGTCCACGATATTTCAATACGGCTTTGGTAGCACCGCGCAAATCTTCTTCCGTCAATCCAGAGACATAGTTCGGAAGAGGCTCGAAATCATATCGTTCCGACAATGCATCAAGCTTCGCGACAATTCGCGGTTGCGGACGTTCCAGATGGATATCCGCCCAACAGGCCCAGTCGCCGCCCGTGTCGCGAGCCTCGCCGATATCGGAAATCAGTTTCAACGTGACTTTCTGTCCCGCCCATGGTGTCAAATCCGCCTCAATCGGTTCCCACGTATGCTTGATGAGAGGATGTTGCGCAAGCAACATCTCCTGACCGTTATAGATAATCGCGACTTGGAAACGGATGCCGTCGCCCAAATCCGAACCGTCCTTCTTGCCGACCATTGCGCGGAAGAAGACAGGCTCCTTCGGCAACGTGATGTCATGCGTCGTGAACGTGTTTCCATGGACGCCGCCCCACCATGGCGGATGCATGAAAATGGACGGTTTCGTGACGCCGCCGCATGCGCAGTCCATGATTTCCGCACGAGCATGGACGGCTCCTGCATCCGTCATTTCCGGATGACCATCGACCGTGAAGCCAAACTGGAAGGTTTGGAAGAAATCATCCCGCAAAATGTCGGGGCCGCTCGTATAGACCAGACCGCCTTTCCACGATTGGCGGCATTTACCGCTTGTCAGCTCCAATCGTAACGGAAGAATTCCCTCCGATTGCGGCGTAGGCAATTGGAACGGTACAACGACTTTACCGTCTCCCGGCAACTGAATCGTCACAGCAGCGCCGTTCAATGCGCAATCCATTGCCAATGGCTCGCTTGCATTATTGAGAATCGTGCATCCCAAGACACGTTCATCCTTCGACAAGGCGACGGACATTTGCGCCATCTCGCGTATCATGAAACAGATGGATTCATCGCCTTGATGATACCACACGCATTCGCCGGGCTTGCCCGTCACGTTGATCGTGACATCGCCGTCCGGCGTGTGAACGACCACATCGCTGCCGGACACGACTTCGTATTGAGAAGACGTCAGTTTGCTTTCACGTGTCATCACATGCTTGTCAAGCTTGTAGCTGACAGCGCCTTCAACAGGAAGAACATACAGAAGCCCACGGCAACGGACCGTCTTCGCGTCGCCAAGCTCTGTGCCGTCATGCGCAAATGCCTTGGCGGCACCGCCTTCGATGGCGAAACCACAGCAAGATGTCTGCCACGGGATGATTTCCCAATGATCCGCGTCGTCCACACGGCACACGGCGGCTCCCGCTCCGGACGCCTTCGCGAAACGCTGCGCAATCCTGTCACGACCGTCAATGTAAATGTAATCTGGCGTTTCCGCATAATCGACGCGTTGTCCGCGCCCCGCACCACAGAAAACATGAATCTTGCCGTCATCCGTCCAACCTTCGAAACCATTGGGCGGCAGGATGATATCACGTCCAAGATGTTGGACATGCATGTCTTCCGTCTTGCTGCCGTTTGCGACGACATGCGTGCCGTCACTGTAGTCGATCACCAGTTGCGACCGCTTATAGCACTGATTTACAAGAGCTTCGGACGTCTTCCACAACCGCCCGCGCGAATCCGCATAACGGATGCTTGCCACGGAGGCCTGCGTGTAGCGGGCGGCCAACTGCTGGACGAGATAGTAGCTTCGCATCGTCGTTCGTGTTCCACCTTCGCCGACCAAAAAGCCTGGATGACCAAAAGCAACTGTCGCCGCCAAGAAACGGTCGATGCATGTCTCAAGTTCTTCTGGCGTACGGCCGAACGGCTTGCCTTCTTCATAGAACATCGCGGGGCTGCCGATACCGAAATTGCACTCCTGATCATGGATTTTGTTCAAATCAAAATCAACGAGCCATGGGCGGTCGGGCAAGCGATAAGTACGGTCCTGCGCGTAATTTCCATCCGTCAAACCACTGTAGAAACAGAAGTGCGGCCCTTCGGAATAGACGGGCCCATTCCACGCCTTTTTCTGCATCAGCATGATTTCGCCAAAAGCGTAGAAGACTTGCGCGAACGTACCCGCGCCGGGCACGCGATAATCGTAATCACAACGAGACCATGGTGTTACAGATGTATGGACATCACAGTACGCCGTGCTGAAATGGAACTTTTCCTGAATGATCGGTGGTAGCTTTTCTGCATATTCCACAGCCCGCAACGGCTTTGGTGCGTAGCAACGCCGCCATGCGTGCATCAACTGATTATTGGAATTGCGCGCCACCATATCCGTGCTCCAATATTCGTTCACAGGAGCGAAATCCGTGAAATTGTTGTACGGGCCATAGACGAAACCGAGCGTGTCCTGCATGTATCGTGCATAGTCGCGCTGCCCTTCGTCACCGCCTTTTCCAGGCGCAGGACGCGTGCGGAATGTGAAGCTCTCTTCGCCATCACGCCAGCCTGTCTCATGGTCGGTGATGATGCAATGGCGCATGCCGTAACGCCAGATGTTGTACCAATATTTCTTGTCCGATTCGCGGTTGCCTGCACCATGGGCGCGCCACACGCCCGTGCCTGTCACATGTTTCCACGGCGATTTCGGATTTGGAATATTCGGCAACGTCTCTTCAAACATGGGAGAAATCGTGACGAAGAAACGTTCATAGACATCGTTCCGCTTGCCGTCTGTCTTGGGAATGTATTCCACCAAACCGTTGAATTGCACAGTCTTGCGTGGATCTCCCGCACCGCGTGGACGGCTGCCGTTGGACAGATACCAATCCGTATGACCACTTAAAAACAACGGTGTAGCACCGCTCTGAGCAAGCACGACGGCGGGGCGGCCGCTCGCATAATCATAATATGGAATTTCAATCTTTTCCGTGAACGACAATCCTTTGACAGCGCCATACGCGACGACGCCTACCAGATTGCTATCGTTTTTCGCCATCGTATCGACAACCAATGTCTTGCCGCGCAACGTGAACGTGTAGAGCACTTCGAAGCTGTCGTTACCATGGAACAATTTCCATGCGGCCGAAATACTTTTCGGCTCCGTCTTGGAAAAATGGCTTCCAAGAAATTCCGTCTTGTCCGGCCTGATTCCTTCGCCGCCACCCGCGAAACGCGCACCACCTTCGGCCAACGGCTGGAACGATGGCCCACCGTTCCATTGCGCCGTCAAGTCGCTCCACGTGCCTGTCTTCGGTTCATAGCGAATAGTCAACTTGCCATCCTTCCCGTCATAGCGGAAGATGGCCCCCTGCCCTTTGCGCGACATGGAATTGGATGATTCTTCAGCCGCGCTGTCAGGCAGAATTGTGTCCTGCCGCGTCGGAAACGGCAACCGCCCTTCGCCTGTATTAATGCCTGCGTCCTGCCCGGGGAAGAGGTCGATGCCACGTTTGGCGCGCGGTGCGAAACTCAACGGCGCAAACGCCTCCTTGTACAAGCAGAGACTGTCGAAATACAACGTCCGTTCACTGTCCGTACGGCAATTTGTGACCTTCAGACCACTGAAAACCGTTCCGGGCTGATGCAGCAACTTCTGCTGATCATCCGTCAACCGTATATGACACAGAAACCACTCATCCCAATGAATGCGAACGATTTGAATCGTCTGTTCCTCACCATCCGGCGTTTTGAACAAAGCGGATAGAACCGCATTGCCGACCGTCCTGCCATCCTGTCGAATCGCAAATTTGTTGCCATACGTCCACAATGTAATGGCATCGAAATCGGCTGGTATAGGAAGCGGTTGCGGTGGACGCAATGTGAACGACGCACCGCCTTTGGCTCCTTTATAACTGAATTTCAGCACATAGTCGCCGAACATCTGCTGCTCGCGGGAACGTTCCACGGTTCCTTCGCCGTTTTCCGCTTCCACAGTCCAGACATCGCTTCGTTCAAAATCCACCAATACAGGATGGTCGTCCTCCGTCCGTCCCGCCCAATCCATTTCATACGGGCGCTTTCCGACCGTCTGTCCATAAACCAATCCCATCGCCATCAGCAGAATCAACAGGGCTTTTTTCATGGCTTGTGTTCCTTTGTTCAACTATTTGTTCGTTGTAAAGTTTTTCTTTTTTCCTGTCTCGTTGTCTAATGTCATCTGTCCAACGTCTTTTCGTCTTTGGTCTCCATTCGCGTCTCATGTCTCGCGTCTCATGCCACCCTCCTCAAAAGCAATTTTGATTGCTTTTCCCTCCTCCTTCCTTCAGAGACGTAATAGCGTTGGCATTACGTGATTGACGCGAGACGTGAGACGCGAGACGTGAGCAAAAAACGCGAGACAACATGACGTGAGACGATGTACTTTTTCAGATAATCACCGTTCACGCCAGCGGCAACGTAACGCGGCGGCCTTCGCGATCCGAAATCAGCCCCGCCTCCAGAATCTCCTGCGCGTCGCGGGAGACTTGCGCGTTGCACATGCCGTCTGGCTCCACGCCGTTCTCCAAGCAATAGACAAAATTCCACGCCGCATTCTTGTATTGCGGAGGTAACGTGTCCAGAGGCACTTCCGTCAGTGGTTTTGACGGATCTACCGACATCAGCACCTTGCCCGAATCCGTGATGACTTTTCCCTTCGAACCATGGAAAACCGCGTCGTGGTAGCCCGGGATCTCACACCAACTGGCTTCCGCCCGCGCCACCGCATTGTCGTAGAAGCAGACGACCATGCCGTTGTCGTCGCTATTCGCTGGCAGATAATCCTTTACAAGTGTCTGCCGCCAGCCCATGACCGATTTCGGCATACCGAGCAACAGACGGATGATGTCCGCCCCATAGCAACAATAATCCATATACGCTCCTGCGCCGTTCAGTTCAGGCGTGTAAAGCCATTTCCAGAAATGCTCTTCACAGCCAATCTCCTTCGGGCCGCGATGAGCCATGTGGATTCGTGCATCATACAGCTGTCCAATAGCCCCTTCGCGTACAAGACGGAAAGCCGTCTGCGCCGCCGCCGACCAATTGGTCGCCCAATTGACAAACAGTTTCACGCCGTTGTCTTTCGCCGCCTTCAAGATGCGATCCGCTTGTGCTAGCGTTGCGGAAATCGGCTTCTCAATGCAGATATTAACCTTATGTGCCGCCGCAACTTCCGCGATGTCCGCCGTGCGACTGTTCTCGCTTGTGATGACGACGATGTCCAGCGGCTCCTTGTCGAACATCTCATGCCAATCCGTGTATTCGCGGATGCCCGGAATCACGCCGCGCATGCGCGTACGCAACCCTTCGTCCTCTTCGCCGACCGCAACCACTTGGCATTGCGGATGTTCCGCAAAATTCCGGCAGAGGCTCCAGATGTGGTCATGGACGAGGCTCGCGATTCCGACTTTGTAGGTTTTATCCGACATCTTGGCTTGCTCCTTTGAAATGAATGATTCGTTGTTAAAACACGGCAGTTGATAATTTATCCAGATAATTTGGAAAATCTAGGAAAAATAGTTATTTCGGTACAATGATTGGACATGATTTTACAAGAGTTTTCATGGCAAACTTCAATTTCACATTGTGAGTTTTGCTTTTTACCCTATATTATATGATTCCTCTTGTTTCACAGGTTACCATAACCAACGGACACGACTATGAACATCACTGCATCTCCGGAAGACTGGCGGGAAATCGTCTGTTGCGGGCTCGAAAACCAGCAGATTGATTTCAAATCACATCAGAATTGGGAGACGATTGGACGCGTCGGACGCGCCAAATTCGCCCGCCACGCCATGGCCTTGGGCAACACGCTCGGCGGCTATGTCGTCGTCGGCGTCAGCGAAGACCAGAACGGCAATCCGACGGATTATGTTGGCATGACGGAGGAGGAAGCCGCCTCTTTCGACCCAAGTACCGTCGGTCAAACCATTAACAACTTTGCAGACCCACCTGTTTCATTGGACATCGTCCGCCCTGTTGTCGATGGTAAACGATATGTCGTGATGGTCGTGTATCCATTCACGGATATGCCGCACGTCTGCTCGGAAAACTGCGAACGCGAACTGCAACGCGGCGCTTTCTATGTCCGCACGCCAGACGCCCGCAGTAAAGTCGCCAATCAGTCATCAGAACTTCACCAACTGATCCGCCGTGCACTCCGCAACCAACGACAGATGCTCGGCCGCATGCTTCGCGGCATCCTTTACGAAGACAACAAGCAGATGCCTGAAGCCCGCGAACTCGCCGTCATCCCACCGCTGATCGACCGCTCACGCCAGCAGGCCACCACCAAGCTTGGAAAGAAAATCATCCATTCAACTCCTTATTTTGAAGTACTTTGCACACCGTCGCCACTTTTTGACGAAATCAGTCTAACGGATGTTCGAAAGGCCATCGATACACTCGAACGTCCTACTATTCAAGACTTTCTGTACAGAGTTCCGACGTTGAAAACAGAAATCTTCGCCACCAACGATTCCATCTGCGGCGTCCAGACACAGAATGGTACGACCATCGTCTTCTGGGAATTCTACCGCAATGGATTCTTCTACATTGCCGCTCCCATTCCAAATGTAACTATGGAAAAGCGCATTATCCTGGCCAAGAGCCTCCGCCAAGCCACCGTTATGACATTGGCGCTCATCGGGCAGTGCTATTCCAATCTCAACCAAGCCGACAAACTGCTCAATATCGCACTCCGCATTCCGAACTCCGAAAACGCCATGCTCGCACTGCAAAAAGGAAAGGAAAATCCAGACCATGTCTGCCGCATCATGGACATCGAAGTGAAACGGGAACGCACGGCGGCAGATTTGGAGGGCGGCGCGGCCCCCGAAACTGCCACGCGGCTCTATGTCGAACTCTGCGAACGATTTAACGTTTCGTACGATAACGCGGATATCGCCAAAATCCAGAACGCCATGACCGAAATCATCTCGTTTTCACGAAAAAACTAGAAAACTTCAGACACGGCACTAATTTATCGAACATCTTCAATTCATTTATACCATAATTATTTAATAAATCATGAAAAACAATATCGCCGCCGTCATTCTCGCCGCCGGAAAAGGCTCGCGGATGAATGACAATTCCACCAACAAAGTCTGCTTCAACTGCGCGGGAATACCTGTCATCAGACGCATTTTGGACGAAATGCGCGCAGGAGGCGTCTCGCTGTTCGTCATCGTTGTTGGTCATAAGGCGCAGGATGTCATGGACTGCCTTGATGGCGAGCCCGGCGTCATCTACGCCTACCAAAAGGAGCAAAAAGGCACAGGCCATGCTGTCCTCTGCGGCATGAACGCCTTGAAATCAGCAGGTTACAATGGTCCGGTCATCGTTTCCATGGGAGACAAAATCGTCGCGTCACATGTCATCAGCGGTTTGTTGGACAAGACGTCTGAAGCGAAAGTCGTTTGGGGTGTTCAACCGATCAATGACAATCCGAACGGCGGCCGCGTCGTTGTCAAAGATGGTCAACCCTATGGTGTCGTGGAATTTGCAGATGCCGCATTGATGGCGTTGGCAGATGTTCCACCAGCCAATTACGAAAAGAAACTTGCGGAGCTTGGCCTCAACGCCAAAAAAGCCGCCAAAGTGTTGAAAATCGCACAGGAACACAAGCCTCAAGGCGTTCGGACATTGGTTGACAAGACATTCTCCGCCAATGACATCCTTAGCACGCCATATGCTAATGCAGGCCTTTACTGCTTTGATTTGGACGCCGCCGTCACCGCCATCAACGCCTGCGGTTCCGACAACGCGCAGGGCGAAATCTATCTCACGGACACGCTTGAAATCTTCGCCCGACAGAAATGCGTCACGCTTTACGAAGTCGTAAATCCAGACGATATGCTGACTTACAGCACAAAACCAGAGCTCATTCAACTCACCGTCCGTTTCATGCGAAACGCCTCAGAATGGTTAAAGGAAGATAATCCAAAACTAACGCCAGTTTTGCAACATTTCATCGCCAAATTTGGTGACAAAAAGGTCATCGTCGCCGGTTCACCAGGTCGTATCAACTTGATGGGACGTCACATAGACCATCATGGCGGCGGCATCAACGTCATGGCACTTGACCGACGGCTCACCATGGTCGTCTCACCGCGCACGGACAATATCGTCCGCGTTACCAATCTCAATCCGCAATATCCAGATGACGAATTCGCCATCACGCCCATCACACATGAAAAATGGCTCGATTATCTGGATTCGGAACCTGTCGTGCAAGAACTCGCCGCATCGCGCGGCAAATGGACCAACTACATCAAATCTGCCATTTTCCGCTTCCAAAAGGAATCATCCAACCTGCTCTGCGGCATGGACATGGCTGTCGTCAGCGACCTGCCCGCCGCCGCTGGCCTGTCTTCCTCATCCGCCATCGTCGTCGCGACGGCGGAAGCCATCGTCGCCTTGAACAGCCTCCATCTCTCCGATCAGCAGTTCATCGAACTGTGCGGCGAAGGCGAATGGTTTGTCGGCTCCAGAGGCGGTTTCGGCGACCATGCGGCCATGAAATATGGCCGCCCTGGCAAGTTTGTCCATTTAGGATTCCATCCGTTCACCGTTGGCGAATCTGCCTCTCTTCCAGACGATTACGCCGTCATCATCGCGGACAGCACCCTCAAGGCGCGCAAATCCGAAGGTAGCAAAGACCGTTTCAACGCACAAGTTGCCGCATACGATCTCTCGTTGATGCTGCTTAATCAGACCTATCCCAACGAACATATCACGGATATGCGGAGCCTCGCCGCCGTCCGCCCGTATTCCAAACTGTACGACATGCTCCGTTCGCTTCCGTTATCCGCTTCACGCAAGCAACTTGAAGAAGCGCTTCCGGATGATTTGCATAAATTGGCCCGACTGTTCGCCTCCCATGCGGATCCAGGCGCCTACAATTTGCGCGGCGTCATCTTGTATGGTTTGTCCGAAATGGAACGCTCCGAACGGTTTATGGAGACATTGAAAAAAGGCGCCTATGATCTTGTCGGCAAGATGATGAAAATCAGCCATAATGGCGACCGTATCGGCGATCCGACGATTTCCGATGATCAGCTGAAACGCCTCTCTGCTGATGACGCGGATCTCGCCTTCCAATGTGGCGCCTACGCATGTTCCGTCCCGCAAATCGACGAACTGTGCGACCTGTTGGACTCCACGCCCGGCGTGCTCGGTTCCGAACTCGTCGGTGCAGGGCTTGGCGGCTGCATCGTCGCTCTTGTGAAAAAAGAAAAAGCCGCCGATATTATTGATGTCCTAAATAACAAGTATTACGCAAAATACGGCGTCGGCCCAGGCCATGCGAACGTCTATCAACCGTCCGAAGGCTCCTCCGTCAAGTTTTGAAAAAAATAGGTGAAACCATGAAACAATCTCTCTTTTCAGGCTTGCTGGCTACTTCTCTGCTAGCCGCGACAATCGCCGTCGCAGGCGATTATCCCTACCGCCCCGCCGACATGACGGATGTCTCCATCAAAGAAGGCTTCTGGCTGCCACGTTTCGAGACTAACCGCAAGGTGACCGTTTGGGCGGATTTTCACAAGAGCGAGGAGACGGGCCGTATCTCAAATTTCATCAACGCCGGAAAACGTTTGAAAGGAATGTTCAAGGGCATCCCATTCGATGATTCGGATGTCTATAAGATCATCGAAGGCGCCGCCTACACGCTCGCGACGCATCCGGATCCCGAACTCGAAAAATATCTCGACGATTTGATCGCCAACATCGCCGCAGCGCAGGAGCCAGATGGCTATCTCTACACCGCCCGTACGATTGGTTTTGACTATGGAACAAAGGACGGTGTAACGAATTACGGCATGATGGGGCCCACCCGTTGGAGCAACTGCCCATCCAGCCATGAACTGTACAATGTCGGCCATATGTATGAAGCCGCCGTCGCCTATTACAACGTAACAGGGAAACGGACGCTTTTGGACGTCGCCATCCGTAGCGCGGATTTGGTCGAACGCACGTTCGGCCCTGGCCCGACGCAACTTAAGGCTGTTCCCGGCCATGAGGAAATCGAACTCGCCCTCTGCAAACTCTATCGCACGACAGGCGATGTCCGCTATTTGAATTTGGCCAAACATTTTCTGAAACAACGTGGCGACGGAACGAAGGTCGGCGCAGGCCAGCAGGCCCATATTCCTGTCGTCGAACAGCGCGAAGCCGTCGGCCATGCCGTCCGCGCAACCTATCTTTACTGCGGCATGGCGGACGTAGCGGCATTGGCTGGCGACCAAGCCTTCATCGATGCCGTTGACGCCATTTGGGCGAATGTCGTCGAAAAGAAGCTCCATCTGACGGGCGGCGTCGGTGCACGGCGCGGCGGCGAAGCCTTCGGCGACAACTATGAACTGCCGAACGAACGCGCCTATCTGGAAACCTGCGCTGCCATTGGCAACGCATTGTGGAATCAGCGCATGTTCCTCATGCACGGCGACGCCAAATACATCGACGTGCTTGAACGCATCATCTACAACGGCTTCCTCTCCGGCATCTCCCTGACAGGCGACGAATTCTTCTATCCCAACCCATTGGCCTCCAAAGGTGGTTATGCTCGTTCGAAATGGTTCGGCTGCTCATGCTGCCCCGTCAACATCGTGCGTTTCATCCCGCAAATTGCGCAATTCACCTACGCGTTGCGTGAAAACACGGCATATGTCAACCTCTTCGTCGCGAGTGACGCCAAGTTGAAGTTGGACAACGGCGAAATCAAACTGGCCCAACAGACGGAATATCCATGGAAAGGCCTCTCCATGATCACTGTCACGCCTGCGCAGGATGGCCAGCAGTTCGATCTAGCCATTCGCATCCCCGGCTGGGCCGTCGGCCAGCCCGTTCCAAGCGATCTTTATACGCAAGTCGTTCCAGGCAAACTGGATGACGTCGTTGTTCTCGTCAACGGCGAGAAGATCGCCATCACGCCCGAAAAAGGCTACTGCCGCATCAACCGCGCATGGAAGGCCGGCGACGCTGTCGAAATCCGCATGGCCATGCCTGTCCGCCGTATCAAAGCCAACGACAACGTGAAAGACGACATCGGACGCCTCGCCGTGGAACGCGGGCCAATCGTCTATTGCGCAGAAGGCGTGGACAACGACGGCGACGTACTCAATAAGATTGTCAAGCCGGATGCCGTCTTCAAAGACGACACCGTATCTGTTCTCGACTACACATTCCCCGCGCTGACCACCGATGCCGTCACGCTGACGCGCAATTTCAAGGGCGACATCACGTCCAAGACGCCCTGCACGCTTAAGCTTATCCCGTATTTCGCATGGTGCCATCGTGGCGCTGGCCAAATGCAGGTCTGGTTTCCTGCGGAGGAAAAGGGCGAATACGCCGTCAGCCCAATCAAGGCGTCCGCTTCCCATTGCCATTACGCCGACAGAGTCGAAGCCGTCTGCGATGGCCTGATCGCCAAATCCTCCGCCGATGAAGGACTTCCACGACTGACCTTCTGGCCTCACAAGGGGACGCAGGAATGGGTCGAACTCGCCATTCCCGCTGCCGAAAGCTTCACGGGAATCGAAGTCTATTGGTTTGACGACGATCCGCGCGGCGGCTGCCGTCTGCCTGCTTCATGGCGCGTCTTCGCCATGGGCGACGACGCAGTATGGCAGGCCATCGACTGCGACTATCCCGTTGCATTGGACAAATTCTGCACGGCGAAATTCCCCAAGCCAGTCAAAGCCAAGATGTTCCGAATTGAAGTCACGTTGAAGGAAGGCTTCTCCGGTGGCATGACGGAAATCAGACCTATTTGTGAATAACAACCACAGCCATTTCAGTTACAAAGGCGAAGACGTCATCTGGCGTCTTCGCCTTTTTCATGCCGCTTGGGTGCCATTTGGATCATGTTTTCCCTCATCGTCGGCAGAAGACTTCTTGCGAGAACGTAGTGGAAAACGACTACCGCACAACAAGGCGACACAACCAGGCATGATACGCCGCATAACCCACAAACATGACACGATGATGGCCACTGTGACCACGCAATTCACGCCAACCCAAAACACAGGCGGCATGCCAAGATAATTCAGGCTACGCCCAATCCGTGTCAACGTTGTCGCCACAGGCGCATGGGAGCAGTAAATCCAAAAACTATATTCACCCAAATGAATCATGTGCTTCTGCATATGGTTTGGCAAACGTTGCAGAAGCATGGCGATACCTGTATAAAACGGGACGGATATCCATAGCATCAATGGCCAGTTAACTCCTGTGAATTCGGCTGTTATGAAATAACAAAGCGGTGCTCCGATGAATAAAGGCCACCATTTCGACAGCGGCCGCAAGTCGATGTCCCAATATCGGCAAAACAGTCCGAACGTGAAGAAAAGTACCGAACAGTCTTCCATAAAAAATGACGCCGCCAGCAAAAGCAATGGAGTAAACCATAACGGCAGACGGCGGACAAGCCATATCAACAAAGGTGCCACTAGAAAAAGCAACAGCAAGTTGCGGACATACCACAATGGCACATCTATCGGCATGCCCATATCCAATCCATAGCTTCTGACAACAACCTGCCAAGGCGTCATCCCCGCATATTTAAACGCTGGCAGCAGTTTCTTATACGGCAACAGCCCGCACAGCAGATGAACGACCATGAGCATCGTATTCCATATCACATAAGGAATCAACAGCGTGTAGCCTTTTCGTTGTATCAGATTCAGGTAGCCGCTTTTCTCCGACCATGTGAACAAATAGCCTGAAATCACAAAAAAGAAAATCACCGCGCAATGTGGCACCTTACCCAACAGCACGCTTTCCGACAGCAACCTCATCCATCTGTCCGGATAATCATCAATCTCCATATATCGCGCATGGATAAAGACAATCAGAAAAATCAAAGGCAACCGTAGAAGATAAATCTTCCGCGATATATCTTCGAATGCCGTTGATGATGACGATGGGAACAAAGCCATGCGCAATTCCCAAATCCTTGCCTGATATTTATTTATAAAATGTAAGGAAAAACAACCGAACAGACTTCCGACCCTCCAATGCCAATTCATCGTCATGAAAATGGCACAAAGCCTCCCCTCTTGTATGATTGACAATAATTTTATCTATTCATCGAAAAATACAAGTCAATCAATACATTATTTTATTCTCAATGAATCGTTAAATTCACTTTTTTTGACAGATAGGATTATGTTCAAATATATTTATTATTCACAAGGTCATACATATCATTTCTGCCCAAAGAATTTTTCCAACACGGCCCGTGCATGGAGAGCAAGCACGCCACGACCATCCTCCGCGTAGTCTTCAAACGTCTTCCGCCCAAGCCCTTCATAATCGCCACAGGCCACCAAGGCTCGTGCGACATTCAGCTCCCGCAAACAACGGGCGAACTCCGGATTGCCGCCAAAACCGCCCATTGGCACGATGGCGCTGTCCCCTTTGCGGACATGACCGCCCATTTTCGGCGATGTCAGCGCCTTCGCCAACGCGGGAGCCAGTCGTGGATCGCCAATGGCTTCGCAGGCCAACGACACCGCCCGTACATGGGATGGCGAACTTGTTCCGTTGACTTTCTCTAATTTGCGAAGCAACGGCTCCACCGCCAACGGACTTTTCGTACGGCCAAGCCCGACTATCAACGCATCACGTTCACCCATGCGGCGGCCATACGCCGTCTGCTCCAAAACGTTGATTTTAACAGGCTCGTCACGTCCGTCAATCTGCCGTGCCAACGTCTCCGCGCCAGTCGCATCTCCCATGATACCAAGGATATGCGCATAGCAGAGCTTGCGTGTCGGATTCGTTTCCGCCTTGTAGGCGGCTTGCAGCGGCGGAATGGCCCGTTCCGGCTCGGACAACAGTAGCGGTACATCCTTATATCCGTCGCCCGCATTGCGCACGGCCAGATTCCAACGCTCCGCATCAACCGTGAAGCCGTCTTTCCATTCCAACGCCTCCTGCGGAATGCTGCCAATGGCCGCCAGATGGCGCTGCAATTCCTTTACATCAATGTCGCGCAACGACTTGCCGCTTTTCGCGGACATCGCGGCGGCTCGTCCCGCCGCATAGCCTGTGTTCTGCACATCCGACTGCATGCGCATGATCGGCAACGCATCGCGATGCGCACTCGCCGCAATGCCGATGACCGCCAATCCGTCCAGTTTTTCCGGCAGAATCGCACGATACGGTATATTGATTTGGAATATCTTCTTGCCTGTGGCTTCGCTGACATAGCAGATGTCCGCGACGGATGGTCCATGACTGTCGAAATCGCTTGCGCCCTGCGCAATCGTGTCGGGGAACGTCCGCTCCATCACAACGTCCAACGGCGACACCGTGATCGCGCCTTTCACACGGCGGCGTTCACGCGTTTCGATGATCTGCGAAACGTCCCACGCCTTCCCCGCGCCAAGTCGCCCGCGCACGCCGAATAGCCAGCTATCGACTGGATCGCAGTCATTTACATATCCCCAATCGGAATTGACATAACTCTTGCCCAGAGGACGAATCGACAATCCTGCACCTTGCAACGCGATTTCACCCGCACCGAGAAATTCCGTTTCCGCTCCCGCCACGGCCGCCAAATCCGCATTGCCTGTTCCGTCGATGACGTTTTTCGCCAAAACGACGCCACGACCATAAGGTGTTGCAACGACAACGCCCACCACATCGTTTTTTATTTTCACAACGCCGCATGCCATCGTCCCAAACCAAATTTCACCGCCTGCTTTGAGCAATTCCTTCCGCCACCATTCGCGTTTGCCGACGACATGCACGGCCGCCCCCTGCTCCGCCACGCCTTTGTCATGCTCCGCCGTAAAACCAATCTTTTTCCCATACCAATATTTACCGATCATGCCAAGCGTGCCAATGCCGCCAAGACCATGTAAGTACTCTACCACCAATGTCTTGGCACCACCGCGAGCCGCGCCGATTGCCGCTGGCGCCCCGCCTGTGCCACCGCCCGCCACGACTACATCGTATTCTCCCAAAATCGGCAAATCATGCTTCGGCGACGTGACGCTATCTGTCGCCTTTTCATATGCTTTCAGCCCCGTCAATTGTTCGCAGACAACAGGAATGGGTCGATCCGCCAACGAGAAAGACACCTTGCCAGCCTCTCGTACGGCTACAGGCTGTTCAATGTCATTGCGGCTTTTCGCATCCGTTCCCGCACGGTTGCCAGCCTCGGCACCAGCCATGAACGCCTTCCACGGCTGATGACGGAAACATGCAAACACATGCGGCGCATCCTTCAACGGCTGTTCGTGTTCAAACACAAGTGTCTCACCTGCATCCAGTTGCTGCTTCGTAAACGTAAGATTCCTCGCATACTGTTCGACAGCGGCGTAAGCTGCATAAGAGTCATCTTTCAAATCACATTGGAACGTGCAGCGCCACATTTTGCCGTCGATGACTAAATCCTTGCCATCGACTTTCCGCCATTGCACAGCCGTCTGGTAATGGCCCGGAAGTTCCGTTACATCCATGCCTTCCGCCGTTGGACGTTCACCGGAAATAACAAAACGCGTAAAATCCTTCTTTCCAGACTTGAACGGTGGATAGACGCTTCCCGCAAGACGCGCCGCCAAACCACGTGGCGTCGCATCAATCAACGATTTGGCGATAATCGCCTGACGACCGCCGCGATCTGCAATGACCACGCCCGCAAAATCGCCTTTTGCATCTGAAAGCACGTCTGTTACAAAAGCACCAGTCAGATACTTCACACCAGCATCCAACAGCGCTTTGTCGAATGTCTGCTTCACCTTCAGCGGCGTCGGCGTTACACGCCGTACGCCCGCCTTGCCTTCGCAGGCGATTTCACCAACCAGCATGCGTTTGCAACCAGTTTTCCGCTTGAAGACAAAAGCGATTGCAGACACATCGCGACCGATTTTGGCCTCCCAGCGGATGATTTCCGTCGTCTCGCCTGGCAGTCGTGTTAGCGGAATCTGCTCTGACCATGTTTTGCCGTCTTCGCTCACGGAGACATGCACATCCGCCACATCGAATTCGTTCTGACGCAGGAATGTAACAGCCGATGCCGTCGCCACGAACTGCTTGCCGTCAAGCAATGCCGTGATTTTCACTTTCTCATCGTTATACTGGACAGACTGCTTGACAGGATCAGACGCCAACCCATCCGTCAACATACTAGGCGGATTACTGTCTTTATGTGGCGTAAATGTCTCCGCATCTGTCTGATAGGAGATAATTTTGAGTGACGCGGAACGGTCTGTCCACAAAGCTTCCGCCAGCGGCCCTTGCGGCTCAACTTCATCAGGAAGAACAAGTTGCAATGTTCCCGCCATGTCGTCGCCAAGATACGGGCGTTCCGACAGCAGCCAGACGGAGGCTCCCGCCTCCTTCGCCGCAACAGCGGCCGCCACGCCCGCCGTTGTTCCGCCAACGACGACCACATCCGCCTTTCCTGCCACAGGAATTTCCCGTGCGCTTTCCACGATTGTTTTCTGCGTCTGCCCAAATGCCACTGAAAATGCCGCGCCAACCATGAAAACAACACTTGTTGAAATGAATTTGTTCATTATGACACCTATTTCATTGCATATTCAAATATTTTTGAAAAAATAGCACGCCATCTCTGGAAATCAAGCGCTTATGAAAAGACTGGATTCACTGGATATTCTGGATTCGCTGAAAACAAAAAACAACTCCCGAACCTCCAGATTCTATTCAAACGCCAATTTTCGCTTCTCCCACGGAGCGAACAGGAAATACAACAGGCCTGGAAACGCGGAGCCCCACGGCGCAATTCCATAACCCAACACATATCCGTAAAATCCCCAGCCGATCACTGTTCCGAAATACCAGCTACAACCAATCCGCAGGACAAAACCGTCGAAGATGCCTAAAACCATCCCCAGCCATGAATGGCCGATTCCATGCAGAAAACCATTCGAGCCTTTCAGCAGCAACAGACCGGGGAAGGTCCACATAATCGCACGTGAAAAGACATGACTCAAATCCAAAACATCACGGTCGCTTGTAAAAATACTGAACAATTGCTCTGGGAAAAACCACATCACCGCCGCGAACACGGCATAGAAACCACTGCTCAGCAACAACGTGTAGCCCACAGCTTTGCGGATTCGCCCAAAATTACGCGCACCGTAATTCTGTGCCACAATACCCGTCAACGCCATCATCACGCCTAGCGACATCTTGTTCGCAACATCGTCCAGTTTCGTTCCCGCGCCAAACGTTCCCAACGCCGCCGAACCAGCTGAACCGACCATCGCGATGACGAACAGCATGGAGAAATTCACGATGCTGAAACGACACGCCAACGGCAGACCAAGCGTCAACAGACTCTTCAAGCATTGTTTGTTGATGTGGAAGCTGCTCGGCATGAAGTCGAATCCCGTCTCTTCACGATGTTGGTACAGGAACCACACGGCGTAAAGGAAGGAGAACGCCTGCCCGAGAATTGTCGCCAGCCCTGCGCCAAACACGCCCCAACCGAGACACGCCACGAACAACAAATCGAGCAGGATGTTGATGACGGAAGCGATAAAGATGAAAATAAACGGATGACGCGAATCGCCCAGTCCGCGCATGATGGCCGACACGATGTTGTAGCCATAGGCAAACACCACCCCCCAACTGCAGACGAGCGTGTATGACAACGCATCATCAAAGGCATCCGACGGCGTATGCAGGAGATGCAAAATCGGCCGCGCAAACACGACGCCGATCGCCGTCACGACAATTCCCGCGCTCAACAACAGCGTGAACAGCGTTCCGATCGCCTCGCCCAGCCGTTGCCGCTGCCCATTGCCGATCATCTGCGACAGCATGATCTGCCCGCCTTGGCTCGTGCCCGCGCAAAGCATGATCATCAGATTGAACGTATGGCTGGCCACAGACACCGCCGCCAGACCTGTCTTTCCGACATAGTGACCCACGACCATCATGTCAACAATCGAATACATCACCTGCAACGCGTTCGACGCCATAAACGGCAACGCGAACAGCACAAGATGCCGCAGCAACGGCCCCTTCGTGAAATCGTGGATCAATTGTTTTTTGTTATTTTCCATCGCTATGGCACATATCCTTTCAACCCTAATAAGGAATAATATAAACCATCCTGCCTTTAAACAAATATTTTATTTTGAAAAAAGTCGTTCAATGACGCAAGCCTCTTCGGGAAGTTCATCATTTGCCTTTTCTATTATAAGAGGTAAATTGAATGGTTTTTCAAATCGGTCGATAATTCTTGTCAAAAAGGATGCAACATGGCTGAAATCACGTTACAACACATCACCAAGACATTCGGAGGGGTCAAGGCTCTCGAAGACGTCTCCCTCTCCTTCAGTCCGGGCGAAATCCATGCGGTCATCGGCGAAAACGGCGCCGGCAAATCAACCGTCATGAAAATTCTCGGCGGACTCTATCCCGCAGACGACGGCGAAATCACCGTAAATGGCGTTAAACAAGAAATCAACAGCGTCGCAGATGCGCAGAAACTCGGCATCAATATCGTCTATCAGGAGCTTAATCTCATGCCGGATCTGACCGTCGCCGAAAACATTTTCCTCCATCAACTGCCCGGAAAATGCGGCCTCGTCGATAAAGCGACAATGAACACCAAGGCGCAGGAGCTTCTGGACAAAATGCACGTCGCCATCCAAGCCACGACGCCCGCCTCGCAACTCACTGTCTCCCAGCAGCAAATGGTCGAAATCGCCAACGCCCTCTCCATGGACGGCGACACAATCATTTTAGACGAACCGACCGCCGCCCTCAATATCCAGGAGGTCGATACGCTCTACGACATCGTCCGTAATCTGAAGTCGCAGGGCAAGACCGTCATCTACATCTCCCACCGCCTCAAGGAGATATTCGATTTGTCGGATCGCATCAGTGTCCTGCGTGACGGCCATTTTATCCAGACCGTCAACACAAAGGACATCACGCAGGACGGACTCGTCGCCTTGATGGTCGGCCGCACGATCGACCAGTCGCGCAAGGCGGACACGTCATCCGTCGGCGACACCGTTCTCGATGTTTCCAATCTCACGAAAAATGGCCTCTTCCAAGACATTTCCTTCACGTTGAAGAAAGGTGAAATCCTTGGTTTCGCGGGACTTATGGGTTGCGGCAAGGAAGAAATCGCCAAATCGCTCTACGGTCTCATCCAACCAGATGCAGGCAAAGCCATTTTGGATGGCAAAACCATTTTGGACGTCGCCAACGGTGTCAACGACATCGCGTCGCCTTCCGCCGCCATCGGCCACGGCATCGGCTACGTCACGGAAGACCGCAAGAACGCAGGCATTTTCGCTTCCATGAGCGTCCGTGAAAATCTCACAGCCAGCATCCTGAAGACGCTGTCCAGCCTCGGCATCATCAGTGCGGAGAAAGAGCAGGCCTTGCTGGATAAATACACGAAATCCATGAACATGAAATACGCCACGCCCGCGCAGCCGATCTCCGGCCTCTCAGGCGGCAACCAACAGAAATTCGTCCTCTCCCGCGCACTCGCGACTGACTGCCATGTGCTGATTCTGCTCGAACCGACGCGCGGTATCGACGTCGGTGCGAAATCGGAAATCTACGATTTGCTGAAAGAACTGGCGCAGAACGGGATGGCCATCCTCATGGTCTCCTCCGAACTCGCCGAGCTCATCGCCAACTGCCACCGCCTCGCGGTCATCTTCCAAGGCCGCCAGACGGGGCTCCTACAGCAGAAGGACTTCGACCAGGAGTTGATCATGCAATGCGCCACAGGCAACAAAACGTTTGGCATGGGAGGCAACGACCATGAATAAATCATCCACCAACATTTGGGCCGTCGCCGAAAAATACGGCATTTTCATCATCTTCATCATCGCCGCCATCGTATTCGCCTGCATCAATACGAAAATGGTACATCCGGACCAATTGTTCAGTGTGCTGTTGAGCGCATCATGGGTGGCCGTCGGCGCCGCGGGCATGACATTCGCCATCTGCTCCGCCGGCATGGATCTCTCCGTTCCGGGCATCATGGCTCTTTGCTGCAGTCTCCTCGCCAAACTCATCATGGACAATGGGTTATCGACGGGAGCGGCTATCATCGTCATGGCCATCATCGCCGCCTGCTGCGGCATCCTCAACGGCGTTCTCATCACGAAACTGAAGATTCCGCCGTTCATCACGACGCTCGCCACCTGCCTCTGCTTCCATGGCATCACGCAGGTCTATACGGGCAACAACGGCACGACGCTCGCCGCCGAACAGTACGCCTGCCTGAAGGTTCTCGGCCATGGCTTCACGTTCGGCGTACCGAACAAAATCTACGTCGTCATTCTCGTGTATGCCATCTTGCTGTTCGTCTATCATAAATCTGCCTTCGGCGTGAAAATTCGCGCCATCGGCTCCAACGAAACGGCCGCCCGCGCCACGGGCATCAAAGTCGATCGCACGCTCATCGCCGTGTATGTCATGACGGCTTTGACGGCCGCATTGGCCGCCATCCTCAACGTCGCGACCATGGGTTCCTCCTCCCCGAAGGCCGGTAACGGCTTCGATCTGGACTGCATCACCGCCGTCGTGCTCGGCGGCTCCGCGCTTTCCGGCGGAAAAGGACGACTTACAGGAACGCTCGTGGGCGCCCTGCTTGTCGTCTTCGTCAACCAATGTTTGAGCTTCCTGAGCGTCTCCGAAGCCGTCCGTGTCATCGTGACGGGTCTTGTTTTGGTATTGGCGCTTTCGTTCAGCAGCCTCACATCATACGCGCAGCGTAAGGAGGGCGGAAAATGAAACAGGATAACCTTATGAAAAACAACGCCTCCACATACCTGAAAGACCATCTGATCCTGCCCGCGCTCGTGTTCTTCTGGCTGATTCTCATGGTCAGCAATCCCGCGTTCGGCAATCTGTCCGTCTATTCCGATATCCTGAAAGAAGGCGCCATGTTCGCCGTCTGCGGCATCGGCATGACGTTCGCCATCATCTCGGGTGGCATGGATTTGTCCATCGCTTCCCAGATCGCGCTGTCGTCCGTCATCTTCACGAAAATCGTCGGCAACATCATGCCCGGCTGTCCAGCCTGCGGCATCATCACCAGCTGCATCATCATTCTGATTCTCGGTTGTCTCATGGGACTTGCCAACGGCTTGATGATTGCGCGGTTACGCATCCCGCCATTCATCGCGACGCTCGCTACGATGAACGTTTTCCGTGGCCTTGCACAGCTTGTCAGCGACTCGCCTGTCACCATCCAGTCCATCGGCGAAAAATATCTTGTCTTCTCGTCTGGAACGGAAGGCCATCATGGTTTCGCGACGGCTGAAATCTTCGGCCTGCCGCTCTTCTTCTACATCATGGTCATTCTGGCCATCATCGGCACTGTTGTCCTGCGGCGTACTCGTTTGGGACGCAACACGTTGGCTATCGGCAATTCGCGTGACGCGGCACGTCTCGCGGGTGTCAGCATCCCGAACACGCTGACCGCCGTCTATGTCTGGAACGGCCTGTTCACCGCCATCGCCGCCATCATGATGACGGCCAATCTCGGTTCCTCCAATTATGGCGTCCCGACTGGTACAGAATTCACCGTTATCTCCGCCGTCGTGCTCGGCGGTACAGCCCTCGCTGGCGGTGCAGGAAGCATCTTCAACACAGTCGTCGCGGCCATCTTCCTGGCGACGATTTCCACAGCTCTAAATGCCTATGGCGTCGGCAACAACGTCTATGGCATCTTCCGCGGATGCATCCTCGTCTTCGCGTTCTCCCTCTATACGATCCGCCTCTTCGCGGCCCGCAAGCCCGCAAACGCCAAACGGTTGCAATACGCGACAACCGCCATCGTCGCTATTCTTGTCATCGCGGCGGTCGGCCTCGGCATCCACAGCCGTGGTGCGAAATCTGCCGACGACGGCAAACTCGTCTTCGGCTGGTCCGTCTATGACATGTCCAACCCGTTCTTCATCCCGATGGACGCCGCTGTCCGCGAACAGTGCGAAGCCCTTGGCGTCAAACTGCTTCCGACGCATGACCAGAAAGGCGACGCCACCGAAATGGTCACTGGCGTGTCCGCTCTCATCGCACAGGGCATCGATGCCCTGCTCGTTTCGCCATGCAGCCCCGAATCCATGAGCGCCATCACGGCGAAAGCCGCCAAAGCGAACATTCCCGTTGTCGTTCTCGACATCGGTACGGGTGGCGCGAAAATCAACGCCTTCCTCCGTTCCGACATGTACGGCGGCGGCGCGAAGGCCGGCCAGTACTTCCTGGATGTCATGAAGCAGGGCCTTTATCCGGACATCACCAGCAAGAAAGTCGCCATCATTAAATGTGAAACTTCAGCTACTTACGCTATCACGCGTGGTGAAGGCTTCAAATCCGCCGTCGTGCCCGCTGGCTACACGGTCGTGGAAGAGCAACACGGCAACTCGAACAAAAACGAAGCCTACAAGATCATGCGTGTCTATATCAATAAATATAAAAACGACTTAGCCGCCGTCTTCTGCGAAAACGACGAAATGGCCATGGGTGCCATCGCCGCCGTTGACGAAGCAGGCCTCACGGGCAAGCTTCTCATCTACGGCTTCGATGGCAACGATGATGCGAAAGCCGCCATCAAGGAGAAGAAGCTTGGCGGAACCGTCGCGCAGGATTCCCACCGTATCGGCGCCATGGGCACGGAAATCGCCTACAAGATCGTGAAGGGTGAAAAGATCGAGGCGAGCGAAGTCGATAAGGATGGCAACAACGTCTTCCTAGTGCCCGTCTCCATGATCGACCGCGACGGCAATGTGCTACCCTAACATCCTAGTACTCTAGAACTTCTAGAACTTCTAGCTAGAATTTTCCTATATTCCCATATACAAAACAATACTCATGATTACCGCAACAGAACTCATCAAAAAACTTGAAGCCTGGTCCGACACGACAGGCGACTATTCCAAAACCTGTGACACCGTCAAATGCGGCGATCCAGCCAAGCCCGTCGCCCGCGTCGCCGTCTCCATGTTCGCCACGCCTGACGTCATTCGACAGGCCGCCCGCTGGCAGGCGGACATGCTCATCGTCCATGAACCATCGTTCTACAGCCATATGGACGTCAGACTGGAGAACGATCCCGTCACGCAGGCCAAAGAACAGCTTCTGAAAGACGCGGGCCTCGTCCTCTACCGTTTCCACGATCATCCGCACCGCAAGGCGTTCGACATGATCTGCGAAGGCGAGCTCAAAGCGTTAGGCCTTCCGTATCATAACTTTACGAATGCCCATTGGGCCGTCAACACGATTGAATTGGACGAACCGATCACGCCGCGACAGCTTGGCCGCATCATGCAGGAGCGACTCAACATCGCGCAACCGAAAATCTGCGGCACAATGGATCAGTTTTGTTCGCGCATTTCGCTCTGCTTCGGCACGCCAGGCGGCGTTTTCGAAGAGCTCCGTCGTGACGACATTGACATCGTCCTCACAGGCGAAGCCTGCGAATGGATGCTTGGCGAATACGCCCGCGACGCCGCACAGCTTGGTTTCTGCAAAGCATTGATCATCATGAGCCATATCGGTTCCGAACGCGACGGAATGAAGCTTCTCGCTCAGAAACTCCCCGAAATCCAACCCGACCTTACTGTCCGTTATTTCGAATGCGGCGAAGTCTATTCCTACCCACGATCTTACAATTAACAATTAACAATTAACAATTCATAATTTCAAACTCATGATAATCATCAATTTAATGATGATTATCATTTTATTTCATTCCAGTAGCAAAAACAAAAAAATCCCGCTGATGAAATCCAAACGGATTCACTAGCGAGACTTTTTGTTCAGCTTAAAGCCCAAAGCCCAAAGCCTAAAGCAAATA
>JAFZAB010000183.1 GCA_017548425.1 Victivallales bacterium | reverse complement strand
TTGGCGGTGAAACCGATTTCGATGGCGAGCTTCGTGATATCGGCAGTCGTTGTATCGACAAACGTGATCTCGTAGTTCTGGAGATCATCGCCGGAGAGGAGCTCTTCGCTGTAGCCCGTGGCGGTGACGGTCTTGTCTTCGCCGACGTTCTTGGTGTCGAAGTTGTATTCGAGCGATGAGTCATCGAACGAAACATCGTCGCCTTCGAGAACCTGATCCATGATGAGATCGACGCGCTCGGCGGTCGTGTTGCCGTCATAGACTTTGTCGTTGGCGGTGAAGCCGATTTCGATGGCGAGCGGCGTGATGTCCGCTTCCGCCGTGTTGTCGAACGTGAAGTTGTAATTGTCAACATCCGCGCCAACGGTGACGAGTTCGCCGTCCGCCGTGACAGTCTTGTCTTCGCCGACGTTCTTGTCGGAGAATGAGTAGGTTATGTCGTTGTCGAAGACGCTGACTTTGTCGCCGTCCACGAAGCCGTCGAGGATGAAGTCGCCGTCGCGTTCGGCGTCGGCGTTGCCGTCATAGACTTTGTCCTTCGCGTTGAAGATGATGGTGACGTCTCTGGCTTCGACCGTCAGGGATGCGTTGTTGAACGTGTAGTTGTAGTTCTCTGCGTTGGAGAGGTCGTGGGAGTCTTCAACGATCATGCCGGAATGGAGGCCGGCGATCACGTTGCCGCTTGTGGACAGGTCTTGGTCGGTGATGTCATAGGTCAGCGTGACATCGAGCGTGTCGCCGGAGGCGAGAGCGTTTGCGTCGAAGCTATACGCGTCTTCGCCGTCGAGGGCGGGCATCTCGTCACCATAGATCATGGACTGTCCCTTGGCGGTGACGGTGATGTTGCGCAGATCAACGGTCAAGTTACCGAAGTCGTAGGTAATCGTGTAATCGCTCGTGATGACTTTGCCATCTGCGTCGTAGATGGTCGCGACGGCGGTGATGGAATCCGCATATTCACCAGCCTTGATGTGGTCGGTGTTGGTGATATCCGCGTCATCGATATCCAATTGCAAGTCCACGGAGAGCGAATGACCTTCGGCAAGATTGCCTTCATAAGAATAGGTAAGGGCCGGTTCCGAGTCACCATAGGTCATGGATTTGTCATCGGCGATGATCGTTATGGTGAGGTAGGTGATGTCGGCGGTCGTCGTATCGATGAACGTGATATCGTAGTTGGCGAGATCTTTGCCGGAGAGCATGTCGGTCGTGAAGCCAGTGGCCGTGACAGTCTTGTCTTCGCCTGGCTCCTTCGTGTCGAAGTTGTATTCGATGCCGGAGTCATCAAACGAGACGTCGTCGCCTTCGAGAACTTCGTCCATGACGAGCTGGTCACGCGTAGCGGTGGTGTTGCCGTCATAGACCTTGTCATTGGCGGTGAAGCCGATGGAGATTGCCAGCGGCGTGATGGCCGCAGTCGTCGTGTCAACGAACGTAACATCGTAGTTGGCGAGGTCATTGCCGGAGAGGAGTTCTTCGGAGTAGCCTTCCGCCGTGACGGTCTTGTCTTCGCCGACGTTCTTGTCGGAGAAGTTGTAAACGAGCGTGGAGTCGTCGAAGGAGACATCGTCGCCTTCAAGCACGGCGCTCATGTCGAGCTGGTCGCGCGTCGCTTCAGTGTTGCCGTCGTAGATCTTGTCGTTGGCGGTGAAGCCGATTTCGATAGCCAGCGGCGTGATGTCCGCCAGAGCCGTATTGGCGAAGGTGATATTGTAGTTGGCGAGGTCTTTACCGGAGAGAAGGCCATCGTTGTAACCTTCCGCCGTGACGGTCTTGTCTTCGCCGACGTTTTTGGTATCGAAGGTATAAACGAGAGACGAATCATCGAACGAAACATCGTCGCCTTCGATGACGGCGCTCATATCAAGCTCGTCACGCGTCGCTTCGGTGTTACCGTCATAGACCTTGTCATTGGCGGTGAAGCCGATGGTGATTTCGAGCGGCGTGATGTCCGCCAGAGCCGTATCAACGAAAATGAAATCGTAGTTGGCGACGTCATTGCCGGAGAGGAGGCTATCGTCGTAACCTTCTGCGGTTACGGTCTTCTCTTCGCCGACGTTCTTATCGGAGAAGTTGTAAACGAGAGACGAATCATCGAAGGAGACATCGTCGCCTGGGAGGACATTGCTCATGTCGAGCTGGTCACGCGTCGCTTCAGTGTTGCCATCATAGACTTTATCATTGGCGGAGAAGCCGATTTCGATGAGCAACGGCGTGATGTCCGCTTCTGTCGTGTCAACAAACGTCACATTGTAATTTTGGAGTTTGGCACCGCCGAGCAGTTCTTCCGAATAACCTTCCGCCGTGACGGTCTTGTCGTCGCCGACATTCTTGTCGGAGAAGGCGAAGGTCATCTGAGCCGCGTCAATCGTGACATCGCCATCTTTGATGACGCCCTCGATCTGGACATTTGCAAGCGTTGCGTCCGTATCACCGTCATAGGCTCTGTCTTCGGCCGTGAACGTAATGGTGACGTCTTTCGGCGTAATGTCAGCTTGCGAGACGAGATTGATATGGATGTCATATGAATCGGCATCCGGCCCGACGATGACGAAATCGTCCGAGGCCGTAACTTCAATGCCTGTTCCGACGTCAGACGATGCAAACGTATAATCGACAGCATTGTCAAAAATCCTTACGACATCGCCATCGAATAATGCTTCGCTGAAAATGAAGCCCGCTTCCGTATCACGCAATGCATCTGTGTTGCCATCATAGATTTTGTTAGCTGCAACGTAATCAACCGTGATTCCTTTGGCATTGACGGTAAGGTTGCCAGGATTGACTCCGTAGATATAGTTTGAAGCATTCGTGAGTTCATGGGATGCTTCAACAAGCATACCGGGATGGAGGCCGGCTTTGACAAAACCAGCGCTGGAGACATCTTGATCGGTGATATTGTAGCCGACGTTGACTATAAGCGTATCGCCGAGGGCGAGAGCGTTACCGTCAAAGGTATAGCCTTCATCGTCATATGCGGGAGTCGTGCCAAGATCTTCGCCGTAATCAACTGTATAAGGTTTGATCGTTACAGAGAGAACGCGCTGCGCGACGGTCAGAGAACCATTATCAAAGTTGATATTATAGTTTTCTGTAACTTTGTTTCCATCAAAATCGTAGATTTGGGTTTTTACTTCATCGAATTTAATGGCGTCAGCGTATGGATCTGGATTGTACTGGATATGGCCACTGTCCGTTCTATAGGCGTCCAGATCTGACGATAAAGCGTATCTGGCAAAAACACTGTCACCCTCAATGAGTGAACCTTCGGAGATTTCGTATTGAAATTTCAGGCTGTTTTCATCATCACCATACGTCATGCGGGCATCGCGAACACTGAGGGTGATATCACGTTGATCAATGGTACCATCGGCGCGGAGTTCACCCGCACGCGTGTTGGGAAGCTCTTCGCCATTGACGAAAAGGTCGATGTTGTCTACGTTTTCACCGGTGATGTAGAAGGAACCGATGGTGATGGAGTCGGTCGTGACGGAGCTACCATCAAAAACGACATTCTTAGTCGTGACGATGTAGCTTTGGTTGGCGGTATCGTTGAAAGTGAAAATCCATGAGCCTTCTTGACTTTGATAGGTGCCGAAAACGGACAGTTCAATACCGTCAAAAGAGGCGTCCAGCTGGAGTTCGCCGTCTTCAACGTCAGTCGTTCCATCATAGGTTTTGTGGGCGCTGAAGTCGAGGCTCAGTTCATGATTTCCCGCGCGTGTATCGGCATCGAAATCGTCCGAATCCGCATCAGTGTCAGCATCCGCATCGATGTCGATAACCGTGTGTTCGGCCGCGATGGCGGCGACGGCGCCGTCAACGGAAAGCGTGTCGGCGTTGTCGTCGATATCGTCATTCGCCAGCCAGTTGCCGAGAATGTCATGGTCGGCATCGGCATCGGCGTCAACGGTGAACGTGTCGGCGTTGTCAGCATGGAGCGTGCCTTCGACAAAGTCCTGATGCGCATCGAGTTGCGCATCGGTATCCACATCTGTGTTGGCATTGGCGTCCACGGCCGGAATGATGCTGATGGAATCGTCCATGGCGGGCAGGTCGCCTTCGACAAGCGCTTTGGCCTGGGCGTCAACATCCGCCACATTGTTTGCCGCGTCATTGTCGTTCTGGGCTTCAGGAGCGACAAACAGGGCGACATTCATGTCGTTGTTATGTTTTTCCTCATCATTATTTCCGTCATCGCTCGCATTTTGCGTGGCATCTGCGGCAGCTACGATTTGCGCGGCTGCTGCGGCCTCAAAGAGCATGCGGTCTTCGAGACGGAAGAGTTCATTATCTTTAATATCCATATTGTCAGTTATCCCCCTGACTTGTAACGTGATTATTCATCACAGACCTACGTTAATTGGAAGCGCGGACTACGACAGACGGCTTTCGGCGATTTCCCTTTATATATATTATATATAAGGTAAAGGAAAATCGACCGTTGCTCGTCAGTTGATGATTTCATCACTCCACTTCCAGTCAACAGGCTTGTTGGCGTCCTCTTCCTCTTTCTTGGCTCTGGATTCTTCGTATTCCTCACGGGCCTTCTGGAGTTCGGCGTCGGCGTTGATGCGGGCTTCGGCGAGCTGGGCTTTGATTTCATCGACGGTCGCGGTGTCAAGGTTTTCCATACCCAACGTGTTGAGGATGCGGAAGTAGGCGACGTAGTAGTTGCCGAGGGCGAGGAGCTTTTCGATTTCCGTTTCAGCCGTGGAGAGCTTCATGTGGGAGACGTTGATCTGGGAGACTTCGCCGGAAACGTCATTGCCGCCTTCGACCTTCTGGAGATTCTTGGTATAGGCGCTGTTGATGCGGTTGTTGATATCGTAGCGTTCCTTGGTGGCGAGGAGGTTGGCGTGGGCGATGCGGACCTGCGCCATGATGGCGATGGCCTGCGCGTAGGTGCGGTATTCTTCAGCTTCGATCTGTTTGTTCAGAGCGCGGTAGCGGCTGATCTTCTGCGGGAGCTTGAGGAGGTTGTAGGCGGAACGGATACCCATTTCGCGCCAGCTGTTGTGGTAGAGGTAGCTGTTGTCAACTTCGTTGTAGTCATAGAAGATCTTGACGTTCGGGAACATGGTGATGATGGTCTTGCGGGCTTCGAGCACGTTCACATGGCGCTGCATGTCCATCTCAAAGAGTTCCGGGCGCTTCATGAGGGCGATCTGCTCCATGAGCTGGATGTCGGGGAGGGTGAATTCGGGAACTTTGTCCAGAACGGAGTCGTCAACTTTGATATTGGCGTTGGGGTAGATGCCGAGGAGGGCGCGGAGTTCGACGCAGGAATTCTCGAAGGAACGGACGTAGTTGGTCAGTCTCTTTTCCATGTCGATGAACTTGGAAACTTCGTCAAACGCGCGGTAGGGGGAGATTTTTCCATCTTCGCCCATCTTGTCAATCTGCTGATAGGTTTCTTTGCATTCAGCAAGAAGTTTTTCCGTGATGTCGATGGCGCGCTGTGCGGAAGCGACTTGGAAGTAAACGCGGACGGTGTCCAACACAAGGTTCTGAGCGGCGCGGCGGAAGCGCTGGTTGCGGAGAAGCATGCGGTCGTTTTCCTGCAGGCCGTTCACGAACGCAAGACCGAAGTCCAGAACGCTGAGGGCGAGATCGACGTTGAAGTAGTTGATGGTCTTGTCCTGGCTGGTGGAGTAGGTGTAGTTACCAGGGCCCTGGGTGCCATGAACCTGTTTGCTGCTGGAGGCGGCGACGTTGTCACGATGGACATAGCTGTCACTGACGGTCAGATCCGGCAGCATGCCGAGCATTTCGCTGGTGCGCATCTCATGGGAGACTTTTTCCTCAAGGCTGTAAACCTTGAGATCGACGTTGTTTTCAATGGCGAGTTCGATGCAGTCCTTCAGGGAGAGGACTTTGTCCGTCGGAAGATCAGTGTACTGGGCGCGTTCGAAATGCTTGATGGCGCTTTCAACCCGTTCGTTCTTGTAGTCTTCATACGACTTGCATCCAAAGAGGGCGATGGCGATGAAAACCACCAAAAGATTCATCAAAGACTTTTTCATGTGTTGGTCCTTTATACGCTGTGCCAAAAATTGTTTTTCTTGTTTGTTCCGTTAACTGTTGATTGGGTGGACGTCTTCTTTTACTTACTTTTGGGGTTTCTGGTTTTTCTTGAGAACTTTAGCTTCAACAAGTTTGTCAATGAGTTGCTGCATGGAATTGAAAGCTGTCAGAAATCCCTGAGGCGGCATGATGATGCGGATGTTGCTCTGGGGGGCAGGCTTCTTTCCTTCCTCATCCGGCTGGAGCGTCATGAAATCAAAGCGGACCATGCCGCCCGTGAAATGAATCTGCCCGATGCCGTCTGCGAAAATCTCTTTTTTGTCAGACATTTTGTTTCCTTTTTGCTTGTTGATTGTTATGAAGAAAAATAATTTTATCCTGATACTGACTTATACACTATAAGCCGTACTATAAAATACACACAAAAAGCAAGACTGCAAGACATTTTTATGAAAAAAAGAGCATTTTCTTTTGAAAAAATGCAAAAAAAATGCTTTTTTTACTCTTTTTTTGTTCAACCGTTGAAGAAAATAGGGAATTTATTGTCTTTAATACTATAGAAAGATGGCGAGTAAAGGCAGAGGTGGAAGATATTCATTACTGCGTGAAAGATGGCGAAATGAAACTATCTTTCTGTTCCTTTCAAGATTGCTAAAGGATTCACTGATGAACTAAAGGAATGAAAAAGAATCGGACTTCAAGGATGAGGTTGCAAGAATCATAAGAAATCTTTTAAAGTCATGATGATTGGAATGGCTTTAACCAAGCATATTCAAAAACGAAGACAGCCTCTTCCCATAGCGGGAAGAGGCTGTCTGAATGCATCAATGATGTACGCAGACGGAGATGTCTGTGCTTTTATATTGATATGTCTTAGTCGTTGGGTTTCTGGGCTTTAGCGCCGATGCGCAGGCGGAGGGCGTTGAGGGCGATGAAGCCCGTGGCGTCCGCCTGGTTATAGACGTTGTCCTTCTCGAACGTGACGACTTCCGAATCATAGAGCGTGTACGGTGAACGGCGGCCGCTGATGAAGCAGTTGCCTTTGTAGAGCTTGACGCGGACTTCGCCCGTGACGTTCTTCTGGCTTTCCGTGATGGCGGCTTGGAGGAATTCGCGTTCAGGCGAGAACCAGAAGCCGTTATAGACCATGTTCGCGTACTGCGGGATGAGCTGATCGCGCATGCTCATGACTTCGCGGTCCATGCAGATGGATTCCAACGCGCGGTGGGCGTGGAAGAGAATGGTTCCGCCGGGGGTCTCATAGACGCCGCGGTCCTTCATGCCCGTGTAACGCGTTTCGACGATGTCAATGCGGCCGACGCCATGCTTTCCGCCGAGGCGGTTGAGTTCGCGCATGAGATTGGCGGGGCTGAGTTCTTTGCCGTTGACTTTGACAGGAATGCCTTTGACGAATTCGATGGTGACGTATTCGGGCTGGTTGGGAGCCTTTTCGACGGGCGTCGTCAAAACATGGCAGGTCTCCGGGGCTTCCTGCCACGGATCTTCCAACACGCCACCTTCGAAGGAGATATGGAGAAGGTTGCGGTCCATGGAGTAGGGCTTGGCGGCGGAAACCGTGATCGGAATCTTGTGCTCATGGGCGTAGTTGATCAAATCCGTGCGGGAACGGAACTTCCATTCGGGCGTACGCCAGCAGGCGATGACTTTGATGTCCGGATTCAAGGCGTAGGCGGACAGTTCGAAACGGATCTGGTCATTGCCTTTTCCCGTCGCGCCGTGGCAGATGTATTCGGCGCCTTCGGCCTTCGCGACATCGACGAGATGCTTCGCGATGAGCGGGCGGGCGATGGACGTGCCGAGAAGGTACATGTTTTCGTAAATGGCGTTGGCCTGGAACATCGGGAAGATGTAGTCTTTCGCGAATTCTTCCGTCAAGTCTTCGATGTAGGATTTGACGGCGCCGGTGGCGTATGCTTTTTCATGGAGTCCGTCCAGTTCCTCTTCCTGCCCGACATTCGCGCAGTAGGTGATGACTTCGGCGTTGTAAGTCTCTTGCAACCACTTGAGGATGCAGGACGTGTCCAGACCGCCGGAATATGCGAGTACGATTTTCATGTTGTTTCTCCGTGTGTTGGGTGAATGGTTGACGATGGTGAAAATCTTTGGCAAAATTAATTAATATAAACCGATTTCGTCATTTTTCATTCTTTTAGGCATTGAGAATGAATGGAGATTTCATGATGCCTAATGGCAGGAGGAAATAATCGTAGGTGAACATATCTCCCTGCGTCCGCCATGCATTGGGGCCAATCCAGCGGATGCGTCCTCCCAGATGGATGGCGCCGAAGGAGTTTTCACGGTTGCCGTAAAGCGTGAGATCAAGCTTGTGTTCGCCTGCTGCGAGCTTGCCGAGATTCAGTTGGAACGGCGAGAAGGCGATGTCGCCGACGGCTTTGCCGTCCAATGCGACACCAATGAGCGTCCCGCGGAAGGAGGCAAAATCAATTTCGCGGGCGGCTTGACGTCCCCAGAGTTCGGGGCTGAAATCGGCCTGACGCGACGGCAGACGGAGCGCGGCGTTCTTTTCTTCGTTCAACGCAAACGTCGTATGGTAGGTGATGTTGCCGCCATAGAACGGAAGCCCTTGCGTCGCGACATCGCCCCAATGGAGCGTGCGGACTGGCTCAATGATCGTCAAACGGTCGCCTTCGACTTTGACGCCGAAGTCGCCCAAGAGGTACATCCGTTCGATATCGGTATCGTCGCGATAGTCGCGGATGATTTGGATGACATGGTCGCCCGGCTTGAGCGATGGCAATTGCGTCTTGCGGACGCATTCATCCGTCCAGTAACCTGCGTCTTCAAAGTCGATCATCTTGCCGTCGAGGAAGATCGTGGATTGCTGCGGCTGTTCGAGGGCGAGGAACGGCTGGCCGACGTAGGCTTGGCAGTGAACGCTGAATTTCAATGTCAGGGTGCCGTGGACTTTTTGCGAGACGGGATAGACCCATGGCTGGACGATATGGCCGGTCTTCGGGCGGAGGCCGATCAACGCGCGGACGCGGTTGTCCAGACGGAGGATTTCCTCCGCAGGCTGCCATTCGCCGTTGTTGAGCTTCCATGTCGGTTCATCGAGCACAAGCACGTTCGGTTCGTCAAGCGTGACAGGAATGCAGTCGCCTTTGACACGAGCCACGATATTGGCTTCGATGATTCCTTGATTGATCGGGAAGCGTGGTATGGGCTGACCGTTGCTCTTGTCGGATGGCGTGAGCCGCAGGAGAAGATGGCCATGCGGATAGATTTCCGTCTCGATGGTCGTCCAACCGTTGGCGATATCCGCCTGAAGCGGTGTGATGGAGCCGTTTGACGTGTCTAAATATTCCAACTGCCATGAGCCTTTGAGCATGACGCGTGACGTTTCAACGGTGCCATAACGGTCTGTTCTCGTAAGGAAAAGATAGCGGACACCGTTTTGTTCGCGCAACTGGTATAGGAGACCGCCCATGGCGGCACCGCGCGCCTTGCTGAGGACTTTCAGTTCGCGGCGAGAGTCCAATGCGGCGAGCAGGGCGGCTCTCGTGAAGACCGTCTGGCGGCAGTTCGCCGCGAGTTTTGCGGCGCGTTTGGAAGGCTCCGCATCGCACAACGGCGCAACATCGCCCGCGAAAATGACATCGCCGCCAGCGGAACGGAAATCTTCCAGAATCTTCAACGTGGAGGAACGGAGCGTGATGCATGGCGGAACGAGAATCGTGGAGTATTTCATGTCGCCGACGCAGAGCTCTTTGTTTTCGACATGGACGTTCTGGATGGGCAGGAGGGATTCGGAGAGAAGATCGAAATCAAGCAGTCCTTTGAGCAGCCATTCGAAAAGATTGCCGAAGTTTTCTTCCGCCTGCTGCCGTGCGACGGACGTCTGGTCGAGCGGCCCCCACAGGAGCCAGAAGGATTCGACGGGATGGACGACGGCGATGTGCGAGACGGCCTTGCCGCGCGTCATGGCCGTGTTCACGCGTGCGAAATGATCTGCGATAACGGGATACTTCTTGTACCATGATGATTGATAATGGATGGAGGCCGGATAGTCGCGTTTGGCTTCGCCCGCCATGGAAACCCACGAAAGATGCGGGACACGGACGGTCACACCCAATGCCGCCTGCCAGTCACCGTGGCCTTTATGTCCCATGAAATTGAAATCCCAGTCGGTCACGCCGTCGAGTTCGCTGAGCACGCCGCCGCGGCCGAACTGCCGTGAGGCGGATTGGGCCTGCTTCGCGGTGGAGAGCTCCTGGCAGTCGCATAGCGTGTCGATGCCTGGGAGGAGGAAGCCGCGATAGCTGCGCATCGCTTCACCGAGAGCGGCGGTTTGCGACGTCAGCGTCGGTTCTTCCATCATGTGGCCCGTGCTACGCAGATTGTGTTTTTGGCACCAATCTCCGATGGTATCCGCAAAGGCGGACGCAAAGCGTTCGGCGACATGGTCATGGAAACGATAACGCGCCAACGAATACTTGCCGTCAGGCAGTTCCCAGATGAGTTCGGGAAGCGTGGCGTAGAAATCGACGTCGTAGGCCGCCTTGTATGTTTCAGGGAAGTCATCTGTGAACGGTAGATTCACGATTTTCTCTTCCTGCGCGAAAGTCAAGGAACTTTTACGGGTGAACTGCGGTTCGTCCGTGAAAATGGCGGGGACGGTTTTGTCGAATTCCTTTCCGATGCTCTTGCGGTAGGCTTCATGCGTGACGTTGACAAACTCCTGTATGGCGCGTGGGTTGAGCGTATCGACGTAGGTCTGGTCGTTGTACCACGAGTCTTTGTTGGAGACCATCAGATAGCAGAAGATTTTGCGGAATCCGAGCGGCGTGTCGCTCTGCGCATCGCTTTTCCTGTATTCCTCAAGACAGCCGTTGGAATCCAACTTGACAAGATAGCAGGCCAGAAGGCGGCCTGAATTGTCGTTTTGCGGATCAGGCTCCGTCTCCAACTGTTTGAAGCGAATTTCCAAATGGCGCGCGCGGAATTTCGGATTCTTCGTGACGATGCCGCCGGCGGCTCCAGACGGCCAGCGGTCTTCGTCATAAAGCCATGCGAGCATATTGCGCTTTTTCGCTTCATCGACGCAGTTGTCAACGCGTTCCATGAATTCCTCTGTCAGATAGGGAGTTCCCATGCCCGTGCGGGAGTGCATGTGGAATCCGCCCATGCCCATTTCCTGGAAGACGGCGATTTGCCGACGCAGCTGGTCTTCCTCAAGCTTGCAGTTCCACGCCCAGAACGGCGTGTCGCGGTAAAGCGAGCTTGGATTGGAGAAAATCTTTTCGAAGGGGACGGATTGGTCTTTCTGATACAATGAATCCATGTGAATGCTCCGAATGATTTGGTGGAAAAGGGCGGTTCAGCCGTCCAATACGGTTTGGATATCTTGGCGAGTGATGGGACCTTGACGGAGAATCTTAATGTCGCCGCCTACGATGGAGACGACGGTGGATGACGCGCCGCCTGTGACGGTGACTTTGCCGCCGTCAACGAGCAGGGCAGGACGTCCGTCCAGATGGGCGACGGCGTCCGACGGCGTGACGGCGGCGGGCGTTCCGGACAGATTGGCGGACGTGGCGGCCAATGGCTCGCCGAGTTTACGTAAAAGCTTGAGAACAAAAGGATGGTTGGGGAGCCGAAGGCCGATCGTGTCACCGTCAACGGCTTCGACGATGACGGTCAACGGGCCAGGCCAGAAAGCGTCAGCGATTTTCTGAAGCATGTCATTTGACTTCAGGCCTGCGCGAATGGCTGTTTCGACATCTGGAGCCAGCATCTGAAGCCGTTTGTCCGCCGGACGATGTTTCAGACGGTAGATTTCCTGCCGTGCGGAATCAGATTGCCACAACGCCATCAAGCCATAGACGGTTTCCGTCGGAGCGGCGATGACATGGCCGCCCCGTAGGGCGAGAATGGCTTGCCGAATGGCCTGTGGCGAATCTTGAAGGACGGTGTCCATGTGTTTGCTACATCGTCATTTCGACGCGTTTGATGACATGATCCTGATAGGGTTTGTCCAGTTCGACGAAATAGCCGCTCCAGCCCCAGACGCGGACGATCAGATTGCGGTAGTTCTCCGGATGTTCCTGCGCCGCAAGCAGTTTGTCGCGGTTGACGGCGTTCAACTGAAGCTGATGGCCGCCGCGTTGAGCGAAATACTGGACGAGCCGTGCGACTTTGGAGATGCCGTCTGGTTCGCGGAAGGTGGAATCATGAAGCTCCAACGTCAGCGGTCCGCCGTTGATGACACGCCCTAAATGCGGCTTCGTGAACGACTTGACGACGGACAATGGTCCGTTGACCTTCACATTCAACGATGGCGCGTAGTTGGCGGGGAAGGGCTGCTGTTTGAGACGGCCGTCCGCCGACGCGGGAATCTCCGCCGCATGCCACAGATAGTACATGGCAGAGCCTGTTCCTGCGCGATAAACACCGCCGCGCGCGTTTTTGCGGCCTTTCCATGAATCCGCATAGGCGTCCAGAAGACGTGTCGCGATGGCATCGACTTCGTCGATGTCATTACCCATCTTCGGGCAGTCGTAACGGACTTTCGCAAGCAGTTCAGGCTGGCCTGCGAAATCGCTGTCGATGAGTTCCGCAACGCGTTTCAACGTCAGTTCGTGGGATTGGAAGACAAGTTTGTTGATGGCTTCCAATGAATCGACGGCGGTCGCGAGGCCCGTTCCATGGATGCCGAAATTGTTGTATTTGTTTCCATGGCAGACGTCGCGGGCGTTTTCAATTCGTCCGTCGCACAAAACGGAAACAAACGGTCCGGGCAGGATTTCAACCTTCTTCCAGTTCTTTTCCAATTCGTCCGCTTCCAATGACAACTGGGCGGCGATGTCGTCCATGAATTCGTCGAAATTGCGTGCGTTGCTCTTGCGGATGACTTTATCGACGACGGCGGGCAGCGAGACGGCTCCGATGTTGGCCAGATCCATGCCGACGCCCGGAATGATAAATTCCCAGCAGGCCGCGACGGCGTAGTCTCGTGCGTCTTCCAATTCGTAGCCGTGGGCCACAAGGCCTGGAATCACGACGTCGTCATTGGAATATTGCGGGAAGCCGAGGCCTTGCTTGGTGAGCTCCGTCGCTTTCTCAAGGATTTCAATCGGCGTGTCATGGGCGATTCGCAGATTGATTTTCGGATCGATGAGTTTAAGCTCACAGGAGGCCTTGAGGGCCATTTCCGTGAGAAGATTATAGGCGTTGTTGCCATTGCGATCCACGCCGCCGAGCACGAGACTCTGGCCGTTGTCGCCTTGCTGCACGCCGACATAGAGGTCGGAATCGCGGTTGAAGGAGAGGAAAAATTCCTCAAGTAGTTCAAACGCTTGGTCTTGCGTCAGAATGCCGTTGTCCAGATCATGCTTGAGATAGGGGAACATGTATTGGTCAAACCGTCCGACGCCGTTGTGGTATTCGCCTTCGCACCACAGCGTGTAGTGGAGGATTCGGAAGAATTGAAGAGCCTCATGGAATGTCGTGGCGCCATTTTCAGGAACTTTGGCGAGAATGGCGGCGATTCCCGTGCGGCCTTCCTTTTCGGCGGCTTCGCGATAGCGTTTCGCCAAATCGATGACGGCATCGATGCCTGAAATGGCCGCTTCAAGAAATTCGATGCCCATGTCATCATGCTGTTCGCGGGCGACGGCCAAGCGGTCAACGGCGATTTGACGGCGTGCGCGAAGACCCGCCTTGATGGTCGTGGCATAGTCCGGACTGATGTTGAAAACAAAGCCTTTTTCATGGAGATAGGCTTTGGAACGCATGTCCTTCCATTCCTGTTCCGTGAATTGTTCGGGAATCTGTTTGACGGTTCGTGTGAAGGCGATGCGTTCATCCAAGATGAACGCGGGCGTTTCCGCCGCGAGCATCGCTTTCAAGGCTTCTGCTGAACGTTTTGTCGGCGAGAGTTTTCGTGCGGAGAAATCGTCTTCAAGATGCCAGTCGGCATCATGGCGCAGGGAATGATGTTTGTGGGCGTTGATGTAGTCGAGAAGCGTTTGGATATGCGGTGTCATAATATTTTAAGGTAATGGGTTAAACGGATGCGATGGTGTTTACGGATTGTTTTTGAAGACGGCGATGAACTCTTGGTTTCCTTCCGGACCGAGAATCGGTGACGGAATGACACCTAAATTTATCCAATGTAATTCATTTTGTGCAAAAACCAAGATTTTTTCAACACATTGTTGCCTAATTTTATCGTCTTTTACGACGCCATGCTTGCCGATGTTCTCGCGTTCAGATTCGAATTGCGGCTTGATAAGCACGGCGATCCATGCGGATGGCGCAAGAAGCGGCTGGCAGGGCGGCAGGACTTTCGTGAGGGAGATGAACGAAACGTCGCCGACGAGAATGTCGATGGAATCTTGAATAAGTTCACGTGACAGTTGTCGTGCGTTTGTTTTCTGCAGATTGACGACGCGTGGATCTGCGACAAGTTTCGGATGCAACTGATCTGTCCCGACATCGACCGCATAGACTTTTGCAACGCCATGTTGCAGAAGAACATCCGTGAAACCGCCCGTTGACGCTCCTAAATCCAGAGCCGTCTTCCCTTCGAGAGCAGGGCGAAATTTTTCAATGGCTGGAAGCAGTTTGTATGCGCCACGTGAAACGTATTTCAATTCTTGCAAGACGTTCAGATGCAATGAGTCATCGACTGCTTGGGCTGGTTTTCGCACAGGTGTGCCATCCGGAAGCAGCACCTGCCCGCTTTCAATGAGTTTCTGCGCGGCAGACTTTGATGGCGCAAGTCCCGCATTGACAAGCAGTTGATCAGCTCTGACTTTCATGGACGATGATGGAATATAATTGCAAGTTCAGGTGGAAAGCATTTTTTTAGGTAAAATGAAGTTCCATTAGCAACTTTACGACATTTGAGGGGGAAAATTCTGTCCGCTACTTATTGGCACCTCTTCCGCTCATATGTTTCATCTGCTTCTTACCTTTACTGTTCACAGATTGAACCGTCCCATTTTGGGGCTTTACAACCTTTCTGTCATTGGCCCATTCCATAATCTTATCACATATCTTCTTCAATATGCCCTTTTCTTCTGGTTCAGATGACTTTTGAGAAGAAAGCTGCCTCTGCTTTTTCTGTTTCTCATCAGCATCAACTTGTCTACTTAAACTCATAAGATAGGGCACACTTGCCCTGGTCACATCATCATATGCACCCGCATTTTTTCTCCAAGCCGGAATATCGGCAGGATTTTTATTTAAATAATCAATATTCCGAAGAAAATTCTGTGTTGCACATTCATACGATATTTTTTGCATATAATCAATAGCCGTCTTAAAATTTTTTTCCATTTTTTCTGGTGTCAATGGTGTCGACAAATCATAACGTGAATGCGAATTTGCCAATATCACCTGAACAGGAATCATCAACCGTGCAGCCATCAACTTATTCCACGTTCCCCCCCCAACTGCGGTAACAAAGGCATCATAAGCACGATACCGATCCGGACCGTTCGTCCACGCTTGTTTCAATACTTCAAAAGAATTGGCTATTTTATCCCAGTTTTCTTCATCTGACACGGCTGAAACAACGGCTTCCACCTCATGTTTTAAATAACGAGTACGCCTGTATTTCACATAAGCATCTCTATCCAATGTGAAAGGACGACCAACATAACGAAAAGGCGGCGCCACAACCTTATCTATTTCCCCCTGTGATATAGGATCCTTCTTTTTTGGTGGAGTTTGCACTTCCCGGATCGGAACACGCTTTTGAGGTTGCACCTTTACCGGTTGCGTTTTTTGCACTGATGTTCCGACATTTTTTTGCAATCTCTGGTTAACCCAATCATCCCAATTTTCCCCATCATCTGATGCCTGCGTAGCAAGAGGGATAAGCGCCATTGTAGCAGCCAACCCCACTGAGACTATATTTCTGTTATTTTTTGGCATTTTATGCCTCCCTTTTTGTTTATTGAGCACTCTTCATTATGCTTTTTATAACTTTTATTATATTTTGTCTGAAATCGGCTGATCTATATTCAGCCCTTCGCTCCCGTCGGAAGCGTAACGTCATTAAAGCATAATACTTTAAGCCATTAGAAGGCATTTTCAAACATGAAGGCGGAAATAACTTGGTTGCGGTCTCAAGAGGCGCATTCCGGCGCGACAGCGGCGACAATTGCCACCGCATGTCAAGTGCCTTGCTTGAGGGCGTGTGAAGTTTGTGGCAATGGAAGTTTATGCAACGCGCAAACAGATGCTCTGGAGAGCGTCCCTTATCTCAAGCCTGCACGGCTTTTGCTTCAACCAGATGGCGTGTCTTGTCGTCAAAATTGAGGCCAATGATCCAAACGGGAAGGTTACGACCATGGTAGGGAGCATCATAATGTCTGCTCCTTGCCCAGTCAATCGCATCATCCGCCGATTCATTGACTTTCAGTTCGAAAATAAACACGCCGACGGGCGATACCGCGACGATATCCGCCTGTCCATTGGCCTGCCGATCCTCCGTCGTGCAGCGGATGGCCTGCGACTTCAGCAAAATATACAGACACCGCTCGTAGGAGAATTCATGGACATAGCCCTCCTTGGATCCATACGGCAGGGCGGCGTACAACGCCTTCAATCCATCGAAGAACTCATCCCATTCAGCATTCAGCAGTCTTCCCCCAAGTTGCGAAACCCAGTAGGTAATCTTGATTGGCAATAACGGCAGTGGTAAGCGTGGCCAGATCCTGTCGGACCTCTTCATCGGGCACGCGCAATTCGTATGTTTTTAAATATGGATTGAAATCCGCGATGGTCAGATATCCCGTCTGGAAAAGCATTGGGATTGGCTTTAATTCACGGATAGCCGTCACATCGAAATCTTGTTCACGGACATTGCGGACCTTCTCCATATCGACTGCCAGAAAATCGCCGCGTTTGATGAAATTCATCAGCATGGATGCCTTGCCGGTCGAAGCCCAGCATGATTGCAGGCACGGTTCTTTCCAGTAAAGATTCACGCCGATGGAAACAGGATTGTAAACTGTTTCAGTGAGGCGTCTTCCAAAACGATAGCCATTGAACCACCGCTTCAATTCCGCGCGGTAGGCGTCGTAGTCCATCTCCATCGCCTTCGCATGATCGCGCATATGCCCGTCGAAATATTTGTCCAATTCGTCTTCCGTATAGCCGAGCATTGTCGCAAATTCATCGCTGATCGAAATATCCGTCAAATTGGACAGGGCGGAAAAGACTGACATCTTCGTGAATTTCGAGACGCCTGTGATCATGAGGAAGCGGATTTTTCCCGTGCGATCCTTCATCTGGCGGTAGAAGGCCGCCAGCATGCCACGCACCGCCTCCGCTTCGTCCGGCTTGTCCAGCAGCTGCGCCACGGGATCGTCATATTCGTCAATCAAAATGACGACCCCCTTGCCGTCATTGGCGGCGGAAAGCGTATCGATGGATTTGCCGAAATTGTCCGCCGCCAATTGATTTTCGTCATATTCCACGCCAGCTTCCCCCAAAGCCCTTCGGACTTCATTTGGAAAACTTTTCATGACGTCATTGGCTGTTGACATTGCGGCGAATCCAAAGTTGAAATACAGCACGGGATATTTTTCCCACCGCCAATCCGTTTTTGATATATCCAATCCGTCAAACAGTTCGCGCCGCCCTTCAAAGATAGCCTTCAACGTGCTGATCATCAGCGATTTGCCAAAACGTCGCGGACGCGACAGGAAAAAACAATCATTCGATCCCGATATTAGCTTATGGAAATAGGCAGTCTTGTCAACATAGACACAGCCTTTGTCACGAAGCTTCGGAAAGTCGCTTGAATCTGTTGATATGGGCTGAAGCATGGTTGGCATCCTTTGGGAAAACAGAAATAATATACCAGTATATTATAATAGAAGATTATCAAATTGCAAACGGCTTTTCAGATGAATACAAAAAAGGCTGTCGCAACCCATGAAAGGTTTTGCGACAGCCTTGTGAAGGAAGACACGTTGAATGATTTACTTGACGGAACCGGTGTTGATCTTGAGGTCTGCACGGTTCTGGAGTTTGTCAACGGTGCCGTCTTTGATCCAGAGGATGCGGTCGGATGTGGCGAGCATCTTATGGTCGTGGGTGGCGGTGATGACCGTCACACCAAGTTCGCGGGAAAGGTCGGACATTAGTTTGATGATGTCTTCACCGGTCTGCAAGTCCAAGTTGGCGGTCGGTTCGTCGGCGAGGATGATGGCGGGTTCGTTGGCCAAGGCGCGGGCGATGGCGACACGCTGCTGCTGACCGCCGGACATTTCGTCCGGTCGGTGGGTGAGACGGTGGCCGAGGCCGACCTTCTTGAGTACTTCGATGGCGCGTTCACGCGCCTGATCCGGATCCATGCCGCCGAAGAGGAGCGGCAACGAGACGTTGCCGATGGCGTCATACGCATACAGAAGGTTGTAGGACTGGAAGACATAGCCGATATGATGGCCGCGGAAGTGGGCCAACTGACGGGCGGATAGCTGCGTCAGATTGATGCCCGCGACTTCAACGGAACCGGACGTCGGCGTGTCGAGTGCTCCGATCATATTGAAAAGCGTACTCTTGCCGGATCCAGACGGACCCATGATAGAGAGGTATTCACCGCGGAAGATATCGACATTGATGTCTTTCAGGGCGTGGACGATGACTTTACCGAGATTGAAGGTCTTGTTGACCCCACGTACTTTGATGAGTGTTTCTGGCATTATTAGATATCCTGTTAAGAAGGAGTTTAACCCAATGATTGCGTTTGACTTGTATCTCTTAGAACGGGAGTTTGATAACAGCCTTGGACAGGAAGGTGACACCGACACCGACCGTGGTGATCAGACCCATGCCGCAGGAGAATCCGGCGGCGACGACAGGAATGTACTGCCTCCATTTCAGCTTCAGTCTCTTCTTGAAGTAGAACTGTCCGATGAGGGCGCCGATGAAGGAGGGCAGGATGGTGTGCGGTGTGCTCTGGCCGAGACCGCGGACAACACCGTATGTCAGCATGATCGGCGCGCCGAGCATGCTCATGCCGCTGAAGAGGACGACGCCGAAGAGCGTGCCCGCTCCGATGATCCACATGTTGAAGGCTTTTTCGAACATGGAGTATTCACCCATGGTCGCGGTGAACATAACGCAGGAGTTGGCGGCGTTCAGTTCCCACATCTTCTGGGCGTAGGGGTAGGCGACGGACGGGATTCGGTCGAGGCCCCAGATGAAGTTCATGAAGAAGATGGTCGCCAGCAAGATGATCGGGAAGAGGACCAGTTTGGTTTTCCAAATTGACGTGAACTTCGTACCGGTCAATTCGCACTGCCGATAGAAGACGGTCATGGAACCGTAGTTGGCGATCGGGAGCGGGAGGAACCAAATGGCGATGCCGTGGTATCCGGAGAGGATTAGTGCGGCTTCACGGATCATCGGGACTTCGACGACCTGACCAACCATACCTTCCAGACGAGCGGTAACGTAGGAGATCAATGGCGTATAGACGAAGCCGAGGATGATGAGAACGATGAGAACGTTGCGGATGTCACGCGTCCAGCCGCCATGATGCCAGATGAGCAGGCCGATGGAGAGGCCGGTATAGGTCATCGTGACAAGGAAGTAGCACAGGATGATGAACCACGCGGGGAAGTCGCCACGGCCTTTCGGAACGTCATGCCAGGAGCCCATGGGGACGTCAACAGTCTTGTTCTTGCGGGCTTTGCGGGCCTTCGCCATGGAGCTGAAGACCTGTGCGAAACCAGCCAACGCGATGGCCAGAGCGATACCGATATGGAAGGAGAAGTAGAAGTCGATGTTGTTTTTGAAGAGGGTGACGACGGTGTCATCGCCGGTCTTCCAGTCGGAGAGCAATCCGTAGTGGTAGAGGATCGGGTTGGCGACGAACGTGATGATCAGTCCGACGAAGGAACCGACCATGCCCCAATATGGCATGACCATACCGCCGATGAGATTGCCGAACGACCAGTTGATACCGGTGGCGACGGCGGGCAGGTATTGTCCGGTTTTGTCCGTGAAGTCAGAGAACGGGATGGGGAAGATCTGGATAGCCGTTCCGGTCAAGGCACCGGAAATGACGGGGAGGAACAGATAGATGAGACCGAATGCAAGACCAAGAGCGCCGCCGATGGCGAACACGCGCCAGCGCCAGGAGTCTTCAGCATTCTTATTGTTCTTGGATTCAATGTCTTCCGCCATGGCCATGATACCCTGAGCACCGACAGGAGCCATCGGGAAGGGGAGTTTTTCCATATCGGACGCGATACGGAAGAGGCCGTAGCCGAGGACCAAGTGGGAGAGCTGTCCAACGAAGGAACCGATAAACATCATGGCGATTGGCGGCAGCCAGTCAACATTGAAGAAGGAGCGTTTCGCGTAGGAGTCGGATGTGAGTGGTGGCGCATACCAGCGGGGGAGCAGATCCGTGATGCCGTTGGCGGCGGCGGCGTCTGACTGGATGAAGAACTGCTGCCAGAGAAGACCGCCCGTCGTGGCGGCACCCATCAGAGCACCAGCCATGTAGAACAGAACGAAGATTTCGGATTTGTTAAGATAGCGGTGGGCGCGTTTGGCAACCTCGATGAAGAGGATGACCGTAACCCACTGGGCGGCGCCGCCGATGCCTTGGCCGGCCAACAGTCCCATGTAGATGGCGCCAGGCACCATCAACAGGGCGACGAATATGGCTCCGAACAAGGCGGACCAGCGGAAACCCTCCTCGAACGTGGAGGGGACTTCCATGATTTTTCTAAACTCGTCAAGTTCAGAATCGATTTTGTGCACGGGCTTTGACTGGGCTTGCATTGCTTGTGACATGTTAGTTACCTCCGCTGTGATTAGTTGTTCGCCGTGGTTGCCGTTGCTTCAGCCGGAGGAGTCTGGCTGTTTTTGGCGTCACCGGTTGCCTGCGGAGGATTCGCGCCCAACGTCGTGAGCGTCCGCTGACGATACATTTCCATGGTCGTTCTGGGGATGGACCGCCAGATCAGGAACTGCTGACGGAGATCGTCCAGGAAGACTTTGTTCAGTCGCTGCCAGTCTTTGGGCTGGCCGGAGATACGTTTGAGGATGACGCGAACTTCGTCGATGCCTTCGATTTCGGAGGCTGTCGAGCGGAGCTTGAAGTTCTGCGAAACACCGAGGTCGAAGGGGGCGAGGGCGAGCGTCGCGTCCAGTCCGAGTTCCTGCGTGTCTTTGTCTCTGACGAGTTCGACTTCGGAGGTCATGAAACGTCCGAGACCTGTATCCGTATGGTTGGCGAAGTGCTCGAGGAGGAAGGAGAGAACGCCAGTGATATCATACTGGGAGACGGTGAACGGGAACACCAGATCCAGCACGTCGCCTTGCGGCTTGGGCGGACGCCAGATTCTCATCAAGCCCGGGTTGGCGGACTTGGACGCCTTGATGGCAGGATAGACGGAGGAAATCAGAACCGTGATCATGACGATCAGGATGGTCACGATCGTGTTGGTGGAGGACATGTTCATTTCTGGCACGCGAACGAGGCCGTATTCGGCGGCGATGCCAAGAGTCTTCAACGTGCCTTGCGCGAGGAGGTAGCCGCCGAGACCGCCGATCAGAGCGTAAACCATGGATTCGGCGAAGAACAAGGTGGCGACGTGCTTCGGGGCAAGACCGAGAGCGGAGAATGTGTAGATTTCCTTCTGGCGGTCAGCAACGGAACCAAGCATCGTACCGAAGATGACCAGACCGCCGAGGACGATCGGGAAGAAGAGGTCTTTGGCACCGGAGGCTTTCAGAACCGTTCCGAGCAGATGGCGATAGACGCCGTTTTCACGCGTGGCGGGAATCGGGAAGGAAAGGATACGGGCAAGTTTTTCAGCCGTTTCGATGGCGGACTTGAAGCTGTCCGTATAGACGACGAGGGCGTAAAGGTTGGCGCCGAGGCGCTTGGCGGAATCGGCGGAGACGATGACGACCTGGTCAACAGGGATGGACGCCCAGTTACGCTGTGACATGGCTTCCATTTCGTCTTCGTTGTCCGTGTTGGTGGGCATGTTGGCGGATGTTTCCGTGAAGTCGGCGGGGAGGATGGAGGAGGTGTCCATGTCTTTGGCCGCGGAGACTTTGACGGCGTCGATCAACTGGCCGACGGTGAATGTGCGGCCTTTGAAGATGACCTTGTCGCCAGTATCGACTTTGAGGGAGTCGGCGACGGCCTTCGTGATAAGAATCGTGTCGTCGTCGATTTTGCCGAAGTATTCGGAGAATTCGTCACGGTATTTGATTTCTTCCGGTTCGATGCCGAGGACGCCTTTGATGGTGAGCGGGCTGGAACCGTCAGGCCGTGTGATAAGGATGCCGGGGTTGTCCTGCGTCTTGGGAGAGATCCAGAGGCGGCGGCAGGCGGCGGGCGGCTGCTGGTCATGTTCGTTGGAGGAGTCAACCCACGAATAGCGGATGATGTCCTTCAAGTCTTCTGAAAGCGGATTCCAGTTGACGTTGTGGACGAAGACACCCGTGTAGTTGGGGTTGGGGGCGACGGACAGCGTGACGATACCGCTCTGCGTGCCGAAGGAGGCGAAGCATAGGATGGTGAAAGTCAGCAGGATGATTGTGATGGCGGTCAAGGCGGTACGCGTCGGGCGGCGTCTCATGGTGGAGATACCCATCTGCATGGCGGCCATGAAGGTGGAGACGCTGGACACGTCGTTGACGTGGACCGTGGCGGTCATGCCTTGGATGGCCTTGAGTTCGACTTCGAACTTCCGCATGATGATGAAGATAACCATCACGGACATGACGACGATGGCGAACCCGAGGAAGATGATGATCGGCGTGTTGGCGATGGCGAACGCGGGGTGCGAGAGATAGAGGACCACGAACGTCAACGCGAAGAAGAAGACGAACCATGAAATCTGCTTGTAAATGGTGGTGGCGCCGATGATGACGCGTTCGAGGGCGAACGCGAACGGAACGGACAGGGCGAGCAGGATGAGGACGGCGAAGACGAGGTCGTCCAGCATGGTGCGGACTTTGTTGTAAACAGGGCGGGAGGCCCAGAAGGATGTGGTGTTGAGAGCTTCACGCTTCATGGGATGCTCACCCTGCTTGGCGGCTTCGATCAGAAGGTCTTCCGAACGGCCGTGGAGTTCGGCGAGGGAGGAGTCCAGAATGCCTTTTGAGCGGAGGATGTCGAGACGCGATTCGTTCAACCGCCAGAGGTCGGAGGAGGAACGCGCGGCGGCGTTGATGGCGATGGGCTGTCCGGTCATTTCGAAACCGTCGCCGATGGAGTCTTCTTCGGAGTTGCCCTGCTGGTCGGGATCCGTCGCTTCCGCGCCTTTGTTGTGGCCTGCGGTTTCAAGGAACTGCGGACCGTTGTTCAGACCGACCATCTGGCGGAGGGAGAAGAGCTTGACGCCTTTTTCACGTTCTTCGGAGAACCATGTCACGACGCCATCGACCGTTTCCGTGAAGGACTTGTTGCTCTGAAGGTCTGCGTTGGCCTTGGCGGAGAGGAGTTTGACATCTTCGCCGGGGAGCTTTTCCGTGCGCTGCTGCGACGGCAGGACGATGTAGGCGGATTTGGCGCGGAAAGTATTCAGACGCCAGCGGATGGACGTGTAGGTGGAATTGCCGGAGACTTCCTTTACAATACCATTTTCATCGAAGATGGCGGCGAAACCGCCTTTGGAGCCCCATGCCTTGGAATGGACCGGGCCGATGGTGTAGATACCGTTGGAATTGGTGCGCAGGACTTGGTAGTTGTCAAAGCCCTGGAACTTGTTTTCGTTGTAAGCCAGTGAGAACCAACGGTTCAGGCGGAACTGGATGATGGCACCCTTCATCGGTGTGTTCGGGATGGATGTGCCTTGCAGCATACCCATGACGCTGGGGCCTTTGACCGTATAGTCTTCCGTGAAGGAGGGGATGACATAGTCTTTGTTGGCGACGATACCGCGGCGGAGTGAAAGGCCGGGCTGATTGCCGAGGAGGGCGGTGGCGACGTCTTCGGGCGTCTCTTTTGTCGGCGCAAAGAATTTCGCGATGTCGATGGCCTGCCCATAGACGGAGTTGAGATTGATGCGATCGAGCGTATCGTCCGGCGTGCCTTCGCGGAGGGTGGCTTCCTGAACGGTCGCGAGCGCGAGATTGTAGATACCGAAGATACCGGCGGGTTCGCCTGAATGGATCAGATGCGGGGCACCCCAGATGACGCGCGTCTGCGGAAGCGTCTGGTCAGCGGATTCGACGAGGAACTGATTCGGGATGTTCTTGGCGTTGATGGCTTTGTATGCATCAAGGAAGGCCTTCTGGATTTTACCGTAGAGGCCGGGGTTGTCGTCGGAGGAATGCATGGCGGATTCACCGCCGATGACGACGGCCCATTTGTTGGATGTGTCGCCAAGCAGGAGGGAGGCGTGGAGGGCGATCCATTTCTGGCCGATGAGTTCGAGAAGTTCGTTGTCGGCATTGAGCGTTTCGTCTTCGAGCTTGAGTTCGGCGGCGCGTTCATCCATGTCAACCTTGACTTCCTTGATGATGACATCAAGATTCTCGAGAACGCGTTTCTGAGTCACTTCATCGACTTTCTTGCTGAATTCGACCGGTTTGTCCGAACCGGAGAGTTTCTGCTTTTCGCGACCGATCAGACGCTGGAGTTCGTTCCAACCGCGTTTGAGAGGAGTGACTTCGTTATCACGCTTCGTGATGTTTTCTTCAATCTTCTTCTTGATTTCGTCAGGCATGTTGCCGCCGTAGGTCTGGCGGTAGGTGAGGTTCTGGTCGTTCAGCCTGTATTCCTGATCCTTATAATAATAGGCGTGGTTCTGCGCCTTGTCGGCGAGACGGTCGAGAAGCTTTCTGCGGACTGGGGAGTTGGCGGTGAGCGGGCATTCCTTCGCGAGCAGTTCGAACATCTTGGTCACGAAGTCCATTTCGTTCGTGTAGGACTCGCGGCGTTTTTCCATCGTGACGTCTTTTTTGTCGATTTCCAAAGCTTTGTAGAAAGCGGCGGAGCCGGCGTGGCCGCGGGCTTGGCAGTCAAAGAAAGCGATGAGGGTATGGCGGCGCGGACGGTTTTTCGCGATATGTTCAGCAATTTGGAGCAGGGCGGCGCAGTTGGCGGCGGAACGTCCACCGGGCGTCAGCGTGGGAACTTCGCCGAAGGTGTCCAGATTGGCGGCCATGATGATGACTTCTTCCTTCTTGTCGTCGTCGTCACCGAATTTGGCGCCAGTGCCTTCAAAGTAGGCGAAAATGTTGCGGCCGCGGACGGGCTGCCAAACGATGGAGGAGTTGATGCGGACATTGGCGCCTTCCGTCGGAAGATCGGAAGCGGGGCCGTCATAGAAGAAGCGGAGAAGGTTGACGTTGGTATCGGCGTAGTGGGGGGAGCGTCCGTCGGCAAGGCCGTTCTTTGTGAAGATGACGGCTTTGGCGCCGAGGCGGAATGCGCGAATGAAGCCCTGTCCGGAGTTGTAGTCCAGAACGACGATGGCGCCTTCGACATGGACGCGGTCAAAATCATCCGCTGTGCCTTTGCCAATATGGATGATGTTTCCGGAAACACCTTCCGCAGGAGTGGCGGGCGGGATGATGCCGTTGGGGCGCATCGGATAGAGCTTCAACGGCGTGCCGTCCTTACCATCGTCACTGACGGGCGTTACGGTCGCGATTGGATCCACAAAATTCGTGGTCGTCGAGCCGTCCGCGTTTTTGGTGATTTGCGGCGAGAAAGTCTGCGCCGTGTCGAATTTCTGTTCGATGATCTTGTCCGGATTGAGGGCTTGCAGGCGTTGGAGAATGTAGTCTGCCGCAGCCTGGTATTCCTTCGTGCCGGTCAGGCGGTTGGTTTTGGCTGAAATGACCTTGCTGTCCGTTTCGAACTGGGCGGCCGATTGGGCGAACAACGACTGCGTGAGCGCCGATGCGACGACGACGGCAAGGCAGGCTGTCTTGAATGGTTTAAGGGTTAATCTCATATTCAGTTCCTAATTCCTGTTGGAAGTTGTTTATCGGTGAGATCACTTCTTGTCGTCGTCAATGGACGCGAGTTCGATATGGACGTCTTCACGGTTGGCGATACGTTCGATCTGGCCGTCTCGGATCCACATGAGTCGGTCGCAGATGTTCATCATACGGTGGTCATGGGTTGCGCAGATGACGGTCACGCCTTTTTCCGTGTTCAGGCGGACAAGAATGTCGATGATTTCCTGTCCGGTATGCATATCCAAGTTGGCCGTCGGTTCATCGCAGAGGAGGACGGACGGATTGTTGGCGAGTGAGCGGGCGATGGCGACACGCTGCTGCTGACCGCCGGACATTTCGATTGGGCGGTGATGCCAACGTTCTTTCAAACCGACCAGATCGAGAATTTCCATGCCGCGGTCACGGGCTTCATCCGGCATGACGCCGCCGAACGCCATCGGCGTCGTGACGTTTTCGAGAGCCGTCATATATTTAATAAGGTTATACTGCTGGAAGATGTATCCGATTTTATGGCAGCGGAGGTAGGCGAGCTCTTCAGCGGTCAGCTGGGCGACATCGACTTCGTCGATGAAGACACGTCCGACCGTTGGGGAGTCAAGAGCTCCGATCATGTTGAAGAACGTAGATTTACCGGAACCAGACGGTCCCATGACTGAAATGAATTCGCCTTGGTAGATGGCGATATCGACGCCACGGAGGGCCTGCGTGAGGACGTCTTTCATCATGTAGGACTTTTTGAGTCCGACGGTGCGGATGATGATACGTCTATCGGCGTTTTTCTTGCCTGGGCTTTTCGCCTGTTCTGTTGCGATGTTTTCTGCCATATTTGGATTCCTGCTTTTGATTATGCAGATATTATAATTTAAAGGTTAAGGATTATTCGACGCGCATGGCTTCCATCGGGGCGAGGCGCGCGGCCTTCCACGACGGGATGATGGCCGCGATGGCGGCGAGGAGGGTGCCGAGGATGATGGAAACGATCATACCCATGATCACATCCACGACCGGAATCGCGGAGATGAAATTGACGCCGAAGGAGGAGAGCATGCGGAAGAGTCCGATCAAGGCGCCGATGATCGCGCCGATCGTTCCGCCGACGATACCCATGAAGCAGCTTTCAAGAACGAACATGATCATGATGAAGCCGTCGAGGGCGCCAAGGCATTTCAGCGTGGCGATTTCCGTGAAGCGTTCTGTCACGGACATCATCATGGCGTTGGCGATACCGATGCCGCAGACGAGCATGGACACGCAGAGCAACCAGGCGAGGCGTTCGCCGAGGCCCATGAAACCTTTACCTGCGTCCATCGTGAGACGCTGTGCGCGTTCGAGTGATTCGGCCTCCTTACGGCCTTTAGCGAGGCTGACCAGAAGCTCAGGCGTCAACCCTTCGACATTCTGTCCGGATTCGGCCATCTTTTCAATATAGCGTTTGGCGAATTTTTCATTGTCGAGGAAGTCCCACATCATGACGTCGTTGACGTCAGCGGGGAGGATGTTGGCTTCCTGCGCGATGAGCTGGCGGACGGGGCGGTCTTTGATGGAGTTTTTCATACGCGTCGTATCTTCCAGACGTTTGGCCTGTTCCGCGACAATTGGGGCGACGGATTCTTGATTGAAGACGAAACCAGTCTGGCGGATGAAATCACCGAATTCCTTGTCCGCCTTCGGGAGGGCCATGGAGAGGCGTTCGGCGTCGTTGTTGGCGTTGGGGAGTTTTTCGCGGAGGGCGTGGATGATTTTGTTGTTCGCTTCTTTTCTGGATTCAAGAATCTGCGCGATGATCTTTTCAAGTTTGGGAAGCTGCGCGAGCAGGCCGTCGAGTTCTTCTTGCGAGAGGTCGAACTGAATGGATTTGTAGCGGGAGAGGCCGAGATTGAAGACCTTCATGTTTTCCGGTTCGCTGAGGTAATTGAGAATATCAACGCCTTCGGAGGTATGGATCAAGTCGCGGCGTTTTGCGTAGTCGAGATTATCGAAGAATTCGAAGATGTAGTTTGTTTTCTGGGCGATGGCTTGAAATTCCGCCATGCCTTGGGCGTCCAATTTGGCGAAGCCCATTGTTTCTTTATAAAGGTCGTCGTCCGGGGAGAGGGCTGCGGTTTCCGTAATGATGGATTCCGGCGAGCCGGGGGATGTGAGTTTGGATGCCCAGACGGAATTGAGCAGTGATTTTTGGATTCGTTCGCGCGTGTTGCCGGCAATGGAGCGCTTGATAAGCGATTCGGCCAAAATGTTCATGAGGAATGCGACTGCCACCACGATAACGGCAACGGTTACGGATGCCCGGAAAAGACGATATCGAATACCGTCTGCCGTGATTTTAACCGTTCTGGACATGGAGAGCCAGGGCTGATTGGCGATGTTGAGTTCTTTCATTTTTCTTCCTGGATAATGACTGCGACGACTCCGCGCTGAATCAATTTTTTAAGATATTCGACGACGCTTGTACGGGCCTCGTGGAAGGTCAGTTCATGGGCGTCTTTAAACTTGTCTATGATGTCCTCAACGGTATTTCTGCCGTTGCACCATTTCCACAACTGCGAGCCAAGCTTGTCCAACGTGATGTCTTTCTTCGGGGAAAAATGAACCACCCATGAGAATGGAGGGATCATGTAATCCGGCTTGATGTTTTTGACAGTCACGGTGACGAGTCCAGACTCTTCATCGTATTTGGCGTTGGCCGCTGTATTTGGCGTCGGAATCGCCAGAAGCATCTGCTTCCATGATTTCGGCGTCTCTTGCTTCAGATTGTCAGTCTTGCTACTCACAGCGTCATCTCCAATGAATCGCAGCAGGCGATATGGAGCGGCGCATGCTTGCGGCCTTTCTTGTAATCCGGAGCCAGTTTGGCGGCCATGTAGAGGCGATGGTCTTTCGGGCAGATCCAAGCGGAGGCCGTGATGGTTCGCACACCGTGGATCCAATCCACGAGAACCGTCGGTTTCCGTTTGGCGACCAACGAATAGACTTGATGTTCGTTCTCCGTCCGCGCAGTCTGGCTGGTGACTTCGTATTCCTTCGGAACCTGTTTGGCAAGCCATTGGTCCACAGGGATATTCAGCCATTCGGACACCATTCCGCGGCGGGCGATGGTTTCGATTTCCTTTCTGTCCGTGCTTCTGAACATGAACTGCGTTTTGGCGGGTTCGGCGATGAGTTCGTGAAGGTAGTGGTCATCCTTCACATCGAAATCAAGGCCGAAGGCCCTCCAATGCTGTTGCGAATCCTCCTGATAGGGCGCGACGAAGATGGAATCCAGTACTTTGCCTTCGAAGGCGGGACTGTATTTCTCTCCGTTGGGCCAGAGGAACACGATCTCGAGCATCAGACTTCTGGACGGAAAATAGTTGACATATCTGGAGATGAAGTTGTCCGCTTCCTGGGCGGAAACTCCCTTCCATGGGAGATGCACGGCTAGTTTCGCGTCTTTCGTTCCTTCTTCCGCGAGCTTCGACTTGTAATCGGAGGCCATCCGATCCAAATCTGGGGGGGCGGAGACGGTTGTCCAATCCAGTTCGAGCCTGAACTGATAGCGATCCGCGAATGCGATTTTTCCGTTGTCTGAACTTTTTGAGAACTGCAGGAGTTCCCATTCGTCAGGCAATTCCAGATTGATGGCATTCCAGGCGATTGCTTTCATTTCAAAACGGACTAAAATGGACAAGGCATGACAAAAACAGAAAATCTAGGCACTGGGTCACCCCTGTGTCTAAAAAAACTTTCTGAAATTAGTGAAAATTAGCATTAAAAGCCAAAAAATCAAGGAGAGACATTTACATAATAGTAAAAAAAGAGCAATGAAAAAAATAGAAGTTCATGAAAAAGTGACGGACGGCGGCATCCGTCCGTCACGTCGATGGGGGGAAGAGTGTTTGTCAGACGGCCTTTTTCTTCAGTTTGGCGAATGCTTTTCCAAGTGTCCATTCGAGCATTTGCTTGGACTCTTGCAGCTTCAGAAGGAAGGAGCCGATGATGAAGGCGATGGCGGCCGCCGCCATGGTGGCCGCGATGCGGATGGCGATGCGGATGCGGCTGATATTGGAGAAGAGCTTCGCCTTTTTCGGTTGCGGTTGCACGGTTTCTTCAGCCACGGCGGACGTTTCGTCCGCCGTTGGAAGCGCTTTTTCTTCGATGGCGGCTTCCGTGTGGGCTTCCGCTTGCAGTTGAACGGCTTTCATCGTTTTGGCAAGACCGTCCGGAACGATTTTCTCACAAAGACGGGAGGCTCCGAAGGCGAAGGCTCCGACCAACGCCGTCAACACGACAAGTTTGGGCAGGAAGACGAAAAGGTCTTTCGCGGGGAAAATCGGCGTGGAACGACGAAGGTTGATGATGAGCATGATGCTCTTCAGGAATTTCGCGATGACGAAGCCGAGCGCGACGGTCATCAAAGCGCCTTTGGGCGAGACGCCGATGTGGACGATGAAAACGTAGCTGATGATGACGGAGATGAAGCTTGTGCTCAGGCCGATGGCCGTAACGGCGATAGTCTTCCGTTCGGCGAACGAGCCTTGCATCAAAACGCTTTCAATGGCGGCGGCGGGCAGGACGAAGCAGTAGCAGATGGTGGAGATGCCGCCGAGAGCCGCGACCTGTACGTTCGTTTCACCGCCTTGGAAGATCAATACGGTCAACGGAATGCCGATGATAGCGAGCGTGACGGCGGCGGGCACGAAGATGGAGAGAAGCATTTTGCAGCAATTGCTGATGACTTCGCCGAGCTTCTTCTTGTCGTCGCTGTTGGCAAGATCGCAGAGGAACGGGAAGAGGGCGATCTGGAGGGCGTACGGCACCATCCACTGGATGGTGGCGAAGAGTTTGCGGCCTAAGTCGTTGGCTTTCAGAACATCCTGTTGATTTTCAATATAACCGCCGGTTAAGATGTAGATGTTGTTGAAGATGTCGCGGACTTTCGCGAAGACGACGCCCGCAATCAGCGGCAGCATGAGCAGCAGCATGGTGCGGAAGGCTGGATTCTTCCAGTTGAAACTGGGCCGCAGATATTTAAGCTTCGGGAAGAGCGCAAGCAAATGGGTGGCGACTTTTGCGACGGCGCCGACGAGAATGGCGAAGAACAGGGCTTTTACGCCAAGATGGAGCGCGGCACCGACGATGAGGCCGATGATGCAGCAGATTTTCGTCGAAGCGTCACCGAAAGCAGCTAGGAAGAACTTCTTGTAACCGTTTAGCATGACGTAGGTTGTCGTGCCAAGCGAGAGGAAAAGGAGGGCGGGGGCGATGATGGGGAGGCCGAGACGGAGGCAACGGTAGATTTGGTAGCTGTCGAGAAGTTTCTTGTAGGCGATCATATCCACTTCCGAAGCTCCAGCAACTGGTGGAACTGGTTCCAATACAGGAGGTTTCAACTGCGTGAAGACAGAAATGTAGAAATCTGGAAAGCACATGATCGTCGCGCAGATGATGATGAGAATGAGCGATTGGAAACTAACGGTAACGTTCGCCAAATCCCATGCGGCCTTTTCATCTTTGTCTTTCATTTCCTTGGTGAAGGTTGTCATGAGCGTGGGGCGAATCAGCTCTTCGCCACTGAGGAAGAGTTCGTTGATGATACCGCCCATGGCGATGACGATGATGGCGCTGTATTCGGCGGAGGACAAAAAGTGCGTCGCGCATTTCGTGTAGATGAGTCCTGTGAATTTCAGGAGGATGTTCGCGATGCCGACGATGACGGAGGCCTTGATGATTTTGTCCGCTAGTGATTTTTGTGGTTTGGGTGGCATGGCTTTGCTGTTGGTTTTATGAAATAATGGATATGATTTACGATAATGGCAAACATTGTTGATAACGGACGAATCCGCCCTAAAGTTTGCCGTCGAGGAAAAGATTTGCCCGTTGTTTTGCGAGTTTACGCGCATCGAAATCGCTTTCGATGAGCCGTCGTGCATTTTGGATACGTCGTTGCCGTTCTTCGGATGGTGTCGCCGCAAACGTTGTCAATGTGTTCGCTAACTGTAATGGAGATAGAAAATCGATCAGCCAGCCTTTGTCGTTTGACAACGCTTCGCGAATGCCGCCCACGGGTGTGGAGATGACGGGCAGGCCAACGGCCATTGCTTCCAGAACGGTGTTCGGAATGCCGTCGCGGTCGCCATTTGGTGCGACAATGGATGGTGCGCATAGGCAGGATGATTGGCGGAGGATTGAACGGACGCTTTCTGGCGGCTGGACGCCATGCCAGTGGATGAACTCGACAACCTGCTGTTGGTTGGCAAGATCTTTTAGTTCATCTTCAAGTGGCCCCGAACCAACGACTTCTAGAGAAAATTGTATGCCGCTCACCTTTAAATATGGCAAGGCACGAATCAAAATGTCCAGACCCTTTTTGGGAACAAGACGGCCGACGAAGGCGATTTTGCAAATCGGTTTGGGCGGCTGGCAGTCGTCAAACGTCCATTTCTGTAGGTCAATGCCATGATGGATGATGGATATTTTGGATTTCAGCGATGGATTGGCGGCGATGAGAGCGTCTGTCGCCGCTTGGTTGCAGGCTGTGATGAAGCGTGCATTGCCGAAAATAGTGGCGGCTGGATATTTTGCACAATGGACGTCAAATGCATGGATGCCAACACTATACGAAATATTGATGCGTTTCGCGGCCTTTGCGGCAAGTAGGGCGGGAAGATCAGCGAATTCCGCATGGATATGCTTGATGCCCAATTGCTTAAGTCGTTCGACAAGCGTATCAAGTAGTTTGCGGTGCTTCAGCAACGAAATCCATGCACGGAGTTGTTTGGGAAGAAAATTGATTCGTTTTGCTGATGATGGTTGGACAGAAACAGACGTAACTTTTGTGTCTTGAAGGACTTCCGCTTTTGGCCAATCCGCCTGCGGTTCACAGTCACCCGAAAACAGAGAGATGGCATGAATGGGAAGGCCTTGTTCAAGAAGAAGCGCAAGATCCTGCCGAAGAAAAGTCTCGCTCCATTTAGGAAATGATGAATAGAGGAAGGCGATGGTCATGGCATGGCGTCGCGCTATTATATAATAAGGTAAAAGAATGTCTTTGCAAAAAAGCCTGACGCGGCATGGCGTCAGGCGTTTGGACGGCTTATCAATATCTGTAATAGTCTGGCTTGTAGGGACCTTCGACGGGAACGCCGATGTAGTCGGCCTGCTTCTGCGTCAAAACGGTTAGTTTGACGCCAAGCTTGGCGAGATGGAGCCGCGCGACCTCTTCGTCCAGTTTCTTGTCGATGCAATAGACGCCGACAGGGAGGTTTTCCGTTGCAAGTTTCAGTTGCGCAAGGACTTGATTCGTAAACGAGCAGCTCATGACGAACGACGGATGGCCTGTGGCGCAGCCGAGATTGACGAGACGTCCGCCCGCAAGAAGGATGATGCAGTGACCGTCTGGGAAGATGTATTTGTCAACTTGCGGTTTGATGTTTTTAATCTTGATGCCTGGATAGGCATTCAGTTCGGCGACTTTGATTTCGTTGTCGAAATGGCCGATGTTGCAGACGATGGCGTGATCTTTCATCACGGCCATATGTTTAGCTTCGACGATGTCGCAGTTGCCCGTACCTGTGACGACAAGATCCAACTTGTCTGCTACATCTTCCAGCAGAACGACTTCCAATCCAGCCATGGCGGCCTGCAACGCACAGATGGGATCCGCCTCCGTCACGACGACATGGGCGCCAAGCCCACGAAGGGCTTCAACGCAGCCTTTGCCGACGTCGCCATAGCCACAGACGAGGCAGAGTTTGCCGGCGATCATGACGTCCGTCGCGCGTTTGATGCCGTCGATGAGCGATTCACGGATGCCGTAGAGATTGTCGAATTTCGATTTTGTGACGGAATCGTTGACGTTAATGGCTGGTACGAGCAGTTTTCCAGCGGCGAACCGCTGGTAGAGACGATGGACGCCCGTTGTGGTTTCTTCGGAGATTCCTTTAAGGTCTTTCAGAAGCGTCGTCCATTTGTTTGGTTCAGTTTTCAATGTCTGTTGGAGGTTGAGAAGAAGTTCGCGATAGTCTTCGGAAGCATCCGCCGGAATGTCGAGAACTTTGGGATCCTTTTCGGCCTCGACACCGAGATGGATCATGAGCGTCGCGTCGCCGCCGTCATCGACGATAAGATTCGGGCCTTTGCCGCCGGGGAAACTCATGGCCTTGTTCGTGCATTCCCAATAGTCCTTAAGTGTCTCGCCTTTCCATGCATAGACATTGACGCCGCGGGAGGCGACGGCCGCCGCAGCCGTGTCGCGCGTGGAATAGATGTTGCAGGAGCACCATCTGACCTCCGCTCCAAGAGCGGTCAGCGTTTCGATGAGAACGGCGGTTTCCGTCGTCATGTGGAGGGAGCCCATGATGCGCAGGCCTTTGAACGGCTGCTGTGGTCCATATTTTTCGCGGACGGCCATAAGGCCGGGCATTTCCTTTTCGGCGAGAATGATTTCCTCACGTCCAAGCTCGGCGAGCGACGGATCCGCAATCCACTGTTGTTCTGTTTTGATCATGAGCGTTATCCTGTTTTATGACAATGTGTTATAATATTCTTTTAGAGACTGCCACGTGGCGTCTGGCAGGCGGGCTCCTGCGACTTGTACGATTTCCGCGCTGACTTTCGCACCAAGCTTTCCGGCCGCTTCGAGCGACTTGCCGTCAAGCCATGCATGGAAGAATCCAGCCGCCCATGAATCGCCCGCGCCTGTTGTGTCAATGGCTTTTGCTTTGACGGCATCGATGTGGATGCCGTCGTGGTGCTGTTCTTGGATGACGGCACCGCGTGCGCCAAGCTTCATGATGGCGATTGGGCAGAGATCGGAAAGTGCTTTCAGCGCGGCATTTTCGTCTGACGTTCCAGCGAATGCGGCGGCCTCCATTTCATTGGCGAAAATGGCAGTGACGTATTCTTTCATGAGCTCCGGCAGGATGTCCATGTTTTTCTGGACGATTTCAGGGGAGTTCAAATCGATGCAGACTTTCAGGCCTGCTTGTTTGGCGAGTTCGATGACGCGGATGGCGACATCGCGATAGAGGAAGGTATAGCCTTCCATGAGAAGATGCGAATAACCTTGAAACTGAGATAGTTGCAAATCGTCTGGTGTGATGTCCGCATTGGCTCCGAGATAGGTTCGCATCGTGCGTTCGGAATCTGGCGTGATAAGGGAAAGGCATTTTCCGGTCTGTAGTTTGGACGAGACAAGAAAACCTTCCGTTCCGACGCCATCCTGCTGGATGCTGGCTGTGTAATCCCTTCCAGGCTGGTCATTTCCGACAACGGCAATCAGCGAGGCGCGGCCACCAAGCCGCGCCATTCCGACGGCTGTATTGGCGGCTGCGCCGCCTGGAACACATGTTGGAACGCATGGAAGCCGTTGGAGAAGCTCCTCCATTTCGTCGCCGCTGATTTGTCGCGTTCCGCCTTTCAGGCCGGGCACGGTCTTGAGGAAATCATCGCTGACGAAAGCGACCATATCGACAAGAGCGGACGTATATCCCAGCAGGGAAGGGACTTGCATGCTCATCTCCCCAGAAGGGCTGCCTTGAGTGCGTCGATTTTATCCAATTTTTCCCACGGGAAGATGGAACGTCCGAAATGGCCGTAGGTGGCGGATTGGAGATAGCTCCAATCTTTCGGCGTCTTAAGGCCGAGCATGGCGATGATTTTCGCCGGACGGAAATCGAACAACTGGCCGGAGAGCAGGAAGTCCACGATTTGGGCATCTGGAACGATTCCCGTGCCGAAGGTGTTGACGTTGAGCGACAACGGCTGGGCTTGTCCGATGACGTAGGCGACTTGGATTTCGCAGACGGACGCGATTCCTGCGGCGACAAGATTCTTGGCGACGTAACGTGCCATGTAAGTCGCTGAACGATCGACCTTTGATGGGTCTTTTCCAGAGAACGCGCCGCCGCCGTGACGGCCCATGCCGCCGTATGAATCGACGATGATCTTACGGCCCGTGAGACCCGTGTCTCCGGCGGGGCCGCCGAGAACGAAACGGCCTGTCTGATTGATGTAGAACTTTACGTCAGGCGACGCGTCGAGATACTGCTTCGGAATGACTTTGTTAACGACTTGATGCGCAAGTGCTTCCAAGTCTTTGATGTTCATGTCCGGCGTATGCTGATGTGAAACGACGATGCTCTTGATGGCGACAGGCTTGCCGCCGTCATAGAGGAATGAAATCTGCGTCTTCGCGTCCGGCCGGAGGAACGGATAGTTGCCTGTATGGCGGAGGCGGGCGAATTCCTCCATGATGCGATGGCAGTAGTAGATTGGCGCGGGCATGAACGC
>JAFZAB010000002.1 GCA_017548425.1 Victivallales bacterium | reverse complement strand
GCATTCAGCATTCAGCATTGAAAACAAGGCTTGCGGCCCCCAGCAGCGACGCCTCATAGCCGAGATGCGTCCGTTCGATGACTGCCTTGCGGCATTCAGGCAAGGCGTCGCGGTCGAACGTCTCGCGAAGGCTCGGCATCAGCAAATCCAGACTGCGCGACACGCCGCCACCCAGATACGCCTTCTCGAAATTCAGCGCATTGGCCAATTGCGCCAACGCACGGCCCTAATACATGCCCGCGTTTTTGTAAACCGCCAACGCCCGTTCGTCGCCTTGACGGCACAGCGCCGCGCAACCCGCCGCATCCGTATTCAATCCAATTTCGCGGCACATCCGTGCGATGGCAGGACCGGACGCATGCGCCTCCAAGCAGCCATAACCACCACAGCCGCAACGGACTGGATGGTCGTATTCGACCTTCAGATGGCCCAGTTCGCCCGCGCAGAATGATTTGCCGCGAACCAATTCGCCATTCGCGACAACTGCGCCGCCATTGCCCGTGCTGATGGTCAGCCACACGAAATCACGGCCGCCACCGCCGAACCGCAACTCCGCCAACGCGCAGGCGTTGATGTCGTTCTCCAAATGAATCTTCTCCGCCGGAAGTCCCAGCGACGGAACCAATAACGACAATGCGGAAAACGGCCCCCACCCCGCCGACGGCGAACCATAGACCCAATCTTTCCCGTCCGTCATGCCCGGAATGCTCATGCCGACGCCGTCCAGTTGTTCCAACGTCACATTCGCCTCCGCCGCGCAGGATTTCAGCATCTCCGCGCAATGGTTGAAATACGCCGCAACATCTTTCGGCGGAACGGATTCCGTCCGCGACGACAGAATCTTTCCGCCGTCATCGACGATGCCCGTCATGACTTTCGTGCCGCCGCCGTCGATCGCCCCTGCCAGCATATGTTCCTCCCGTCTTAAAGCTGTTTCCGCAAAGCACAGACAAGATTATGGAAATAAAAGAGATGCAAATCCTCCAGCATTTCCATGGAATACGTCGGAGCAATGAGAATGATGTCGCACAACGCCTTCATCTTGCCGCCGTCGCGACCGCCCAAACCGATGGTTTTCATGCCGATTTCACGCGCGGCGGTCAATCCATTCACGACGTTCGGCGAATTGCCACTGCCGGAAAACGCCAACGCGACGTCGCCCGGCTTCGCATATGTCTTCAACAGAATGGAATACACATCCGCATATGAAAAATCGTTGGCGAGACACGTTAGCAGCGTGCTCGAATCGTTTAGACAGATGGCCTTGAAACCGACTTCGTCCCGCACGCGACAACCTTTCACCAAATCGTTCGTCACATGGGACGCCGTCGCGGCACTGCCGCCATTGCCGAACAACCAGATGGAATTGCTATTCTTCTTCGCCGTCAGAAGTGCCTCTCCTATCGCATCTAAGCAGTCCCAATCCGTCGCCAGCAAGCAACGAGAAAGCTCTTCACCGTAAGCGCGCAAATCTCCGGACATCCGTTTTTCTGACATATTTTCAGTTCCTTATGTGATGATTTCTATGAATAGACTACATATATATAGTTTACGCCTATTCCGCCTGTTTTCCAGTTTTCACCACAAAAACCATCAATGGAACCAAAATTGTTAATTCTGTTCAACTACGGCGTCATTGAGCACGCCGAAAGTTTTATCGTTCTCTGTCACGACTTGGAATTTTCCTGTCACGGTAATGGCCTCACCGCTCTTCGGATAGACGGCGTTCGCATCCGCCAGTTTGAAGGGAATCATCTTCGCACAGCATCCCGTACCGTCCAAGACGTTGCAATTGTAGGTTCTCTGTTGAGTGACACGATTCTTCATGATCGTGCAGACGCCCGGCAGGCGGATGGTCTGTCCATTGTAATCCTGCGGCTTCTGCATCATGTAGAACACTTGCACATAGACCATGTTGGTATTGACTTTCGTCAAATCCACATCGATTTTCGTATCTTTTTGGACTTCTGCCGGCTTCGTCTCATCGGCGTTTTCCTTTCCTGCAACAACCGATCCATCTTCCTTTTTATCAGACTGTTGCGATGTCTGTTTCTGCCCACAGGAAACCGTAAAAAGCACCATCAAACATAGCGCGGCAGGAGCCATTCTTTTGAACTTTAAACGTGGAAGCAGTATGCCAATCAGAGCGCACAGGAGAAAGACAACCATGTCCGCCGCCACAATCGTCGAACCAACTGGCGTTCCCGCCAAAATAGCTGTCAGCATGCCAATCAATGCGCAGGCTACAGAAAGAACGGCTGCGCAGATGGTTACGCCAAGGAAGCTTCGGCAGACGCGCATGGCCGCCAACGCGGGAAAAACGATGAGCGCCGAAATCAGCAGGGAGCCGACGAGATTCATAGCCAACACAATAATGACCGCCACAACGACCGCCAGAAACAGATTGCAAAGCCCTGTGCGGACGCCACCCGCTCGGGCGGATGTTTCATCGAACGTAATCGCGAAGATGCGTTCGTAGAACAAGATAAAGAAAACGACCACTCCCATGGAGAGCAGTGCGCAAAGCCATGCGTCTAATTCGGAAAGCGTCAGAATGGAAGTCGAGCCGAACAATGTCGTACAGACATCGCCAGAGAGATTGGAGGATTTGCCGAAAAGATTGAGTAGCAGATAACCAATTGCCAGCGAGCCGACAGAAAGCATGGCGATGGATGCATCGCCACGGATTCGCGAATTACGACTTGCACAAAGTAATGCCACAGCGCACAATACAGTGGCGGGCAGCACAAAAATCATCGGTGCCGTCAACCGCAAAACGGACGCAATGGCCAATGCCCCAAAGGCGACGTGCGACAGTCCATCACCAATCAATGAAAAGCGTTTGAGCACAAGCGTCACGCCAAGAAGTGACGAACAGAGCGCGATCATGACGCCCGCGACCAAAGCATAACGCACAAACGGATACGCAAGATAGGTTCTGAGGGATTCCAACATTTCAAACCTCCTTTGTTCCAGAAAAACGATTGTCCGACGACATGGCCTGATAGGCTTCACGACTGCCCCAGAACGGTTTAGGCCCCATCAGCAGAATATGCGTGGCATGCCCCACTGCCTCATGAAGGTCATGCGAAACCATGATAATTCCCATGCGGTCTTCTTGGCAAAGCGACTGCACCAATCGATACATTTCGGCCTGCATGGCGGGATCCAGCCCAGCCGTCGGCTCGTCAAGCAGCAGAAGCCGCCTGGCGGCGCAAAGGGCCCGCGCCAACAAAACTCGCTGTCGTTGTCCGCCCGACAATTCACGAAAACTCTGCTTCTCCAGACCGTCCAGCCCAAGCCGTGACATCTGGCGACGCGCCATGTCCTTTTCCTTTCGCCCGTAAAAACAACGCCATCCAAGATGTCCGATGAAACCGGAAAGAACGACCTCCTGGACGGTCGCGGGAAAATCACGTTGCACGGCGGTCTGTTGCGGCAGATAACCGATGTCCTTTGGACTCAAGTCGTTACCCAAACGGATCGTCCCGCCAAGCGGCGGTTGCAAATGCAACAGCGTCCGCACCAACGTGGATTTGCCCGAACCGTTCACCCCCAGTATGCAAAGGCATTGCCCTGCGTCAAGGGTGAAGGAAAGGTCGTCCGTCAACGGACGCCCCGGATAGCCCAAAGCCAGATGGCTGCATTCTAGTAAAGGCATGGCGCGTCTCCAAATAGTTCAGTCGGAAATGCCTAGAGCTGTACGGAAGGCCGTGAGATTCTTCTCCATGGCTCCCAGATAGGTCTTGCCTTTGGCCGCGTCACGCGACGTGGAGGACTGCAACGAATCGACAGCGATGATTTTGACGCCTTTCGATTTGGCGGTCTTCACGACCGTCTCCGCGATTTTGTGATGACGGTTCTCCAAAACCACGACGGCCGGCAGTTTCAGTTCATCGACCTTGCCCGCCAAGAAGGCGATGGTCTTGAAACTCGCCTCGGTCTCAGCAGAACAGCCGGAAAACGCTGCAAAGCAATGCAATCCGTAGTCGTCCGCCAGATAGCGGAATGGGAAACGGTCGCCGAACAGAAGATTCTTCTGGGGAGCCGACTTGACCATGGCCGCGTAGCGGCCGTCCAAAGCGGCCAGTTTGGCAACATACGCCTTGCAATTGGCTTGGTATTCCGCCGCATGGGCAGGATCAAGCTGAGCAAGCTTGGCCGCAATCGTCTGGCAAAGACGGGAAGCACAGCGAAGAGACAGCCATATATGTTCATCCAATTCATGCTCATCGTCATCATCATCGTGGTCATGATCATGCTTCTTGTCATGATCATGATCGTGGTCGTGCTTCTTGTCATGATCGTGGTCGTGCTTCTTGTCATGGTCATGATCATGTTTCTTGTCGTGATCGTGCTTCTTGTCGTGATCGTGCTTCTTGTCGTGGTCATGATCATGTTTCGCATCATGATGATGGTCGTGGTCATGTTCCTCCATCCCTTCCAGATGTGCCTCCTCACGGGCGGCATCGCCGAGCTCCTTTAGCAGATTCACAGCGATGCGGCGCGGATTACGCTGTGAGCGCAAAGCCGTTTCGGCCCATTCGTCCGACTCACCGCCGACAAATACGAACAAATCGCATTGGGCGATGCGGGCGATATCACGGACGGACGGCTGGAAGTTATGCAAATCGACGCCGTTGTCCTGTAACTGAATCAGTTCCACATCTTGGAGTTGTTTTCCAAGTATCTGACGTGTCCAGTCATACAACGGAAATGTGGTCGTGATGATGCGAAGGCGGGGAGCCTGCGCGGCGAAAACGGAATTGGCGGTCAGGCACAATACAGCCATGACTGCCGCAAACGCAAAAATGCGGACTTTCATTTGATTTCTCCTGGTTTAGATAATGATTTCAAGGCGGTCCAAGCCGCCTGTCAAAGGGCACAATACGCCCTTGTCATCAACCAGAAGACGATTTATTTATTCTGCCGCACCTTAAGCAAGACAAGTGTTGCGGGAACGGCGGCCGGAATGACCGCACGAAAACTGCATGGAAGCGACAACGGAGCCTGTATGACGGCCGTCGCAGTCAGATTGCCTTCGCCCAACCCCAGGCTGGTCATGTTCTTCTTCGCCTGATGGATGGCTAAGCAAATCGGACAGTCATCCCCTGTACAATCATGGTCATGTTCCAGCAGGATGAACGCGCTGGAGACCGTCAAGACAGCCAACAACAGCACGCAAAGCAGTGCCGTCGCATGTTTTTGGCGTTGGTTGTCGTTGAACAGTCTCATGATCAGAAGATATTTTTTCTGTTGAAAAACTCAATTGCTTACTATTAATGTAAACTTTTCACACTAAAAGTTCAAATATCGCCTTCAAAAATCCTTTTCAAGACGGTAGCCGTTAGGCTCACTCATCGTCTTTCAGATTGTCGCACTTCTCCCATGTTTCTCCGTCGCCCCAACGCACCCATTCCACATGACTATCACAGAATGCGATGACAGAGCCTTTGCCGTGACGTTTGGCTTGCACGTTGTTGTCAACCAGAAAATAACCGTCATCCGACGTGCCGCGCGTTCCTTCCTCAAGATACAACGGGCAGCTCGATGCATCTTTCGGCGCATCAGTGGGTTGCGCGTTCAGTTTGGAATTGATGCTGTACGAATTGTTGTTGCGCGTCTGTTCGGAAGGACAACGATAGACTTTCACGGTTCCGAGATAGGAGAAAAGCGTGCCGCCTTCAATGTCGAAAATGCCTTCCACCGGGCAAGGGAAATTCTCATAGCGGATCCAGCCGCCATATACGCCATTGCCGACCGCACCGTTTGTCAAATACGGGAAAAGGCTTCGGTTGTCATTGGAATACATCGTGGTGGACAGCGAAAAGTTCTTCAAGTTGTTGATGCATTCCGCCTGTTTCGCCTTCTCGCGAGCTTTGCCCAAGGCGGGCATGAGCATCGCCGCCAGAACGGCGATGATGCCGATGACGACCAACAGTTCAACCAGCGTAAAATATTTTTCTTTTTTCATGGCGCTTCCTTTACCCGAAATTCCAGACCACGACGTTCTGGCTACCCCGCCTGCATCTGCCGTTGTTAATGATTAATGATTAATTACAAAAACGCCGCAGACCATTACGGCCCGCGGCGCCACGATGAAACGACTTTCAGCCGGCCGTTATTTGTTCACGAACAATTCGATTTCCGAAAGCTGGAAATGCTCGCCGCCATGGTTGGCTTTGACAACCAAGCGGTAGTACTGATAGGACGCGGCGGCCTTCAGCTTGAACAGCTTCAGTTCGAAACGCGAAACGTATTCAACGCCTTTCTGGGCGTCGATGTCCGTCCATTCCTTGCCGTCGTTCGAGCCTTGCAGAACCCATTCCTTCGGATCGCGCTCGGCGGCGTCGTTCGCCGTGCGGAATGAATAGGCCACGATGGACGGTTTCACGCCATCGGGGAACTTGTACTGAACCCACGGAGTCGCGTTGGGCGTGCAGTATTTCGTCTTCTGATCGTTGTCGAACAAGCACTTCACGCCTTCTTTTTCGGCTGACGGAGCGGTGGACGCTGTAATCTCGCCTTTCACGCCGTCTGTCGCATCCTTATACATGGATGTATCGACGGGCTTCGGCATCGGCCACGTTCCATCAACCTTCGGATCGGTCTTCCACGTCTTTTCAATCAGACCAGCGGACACGTATTCCGTGCCAACGGCGGTCTTGTACGACGATTTGTGGCCGATTGGCAAAACGTCTTCCGCGCAGCACCAGCCTGCCAGAAACGCCACACCCAACAGCAATGTCATATGTTTAATCATGGCTTGTCACCTCTTCTTGTTCTTTTCCAATGACTTAATAGACTCTGTACGCAGTGCGGACGAACTTCGTCGCTTCCGGATCGCCGATGCAGGTCAGCGTCTTGGCGTCCCAGTAGATACGACGATGGCAACGGATGGCCAGATTGCCCAGCAACGCCGTCTCCGTCAGCTTCGTGGCGTAGTCAATGAGATTTGAACCGCAGGGGGTTCCGCCTTCCATGCAGGACTTCACCCATTCACTATGGGGGTTCTGGTCAGGCGCCGACGGCGGCATGTAGCGCGGTTTGCCAACCTTCTTCATGCGCTTCTCCGGGAAGATACGCGGCGATTCGGCGTAGCAGCCGGCCATCAGATTGCCGTTCGAGCCATAGAAGACCTGACCATTGCCATGCGGCAGATTGCGGCCTTCTTCCAAATCGGCGGGACGCGGAACGGGGCGGCTGCCGTCGTACCACACCATCTTCACTGGCGGACGCCAGCTGTTCGCGGGGAAGAAATACGTGACGATGGACCATTTCGGCGTCGTGTCCGCATTCGGAGCATCGGATTCCGCTTCGACCCACAGCGGGTCGCGCAAATCAAGAGCCCAGAACGCAGCGTCCATGATATGGCAACCCATATCGCCAATGGCGCCACAACCGAAGTCCCAGAAACCACGCCACTTAAAGTGCATACCGCCTTTCGGGTACGGACGCCACGGCGCCGTACCGAGCCACAGATTCCAATCCAACGATGACGGAACTTTCGTCTCTTCGGGCCACGGTGTGTTTTGCGGCCAAATCGGGCGGTCGGAATAGAGATGGACTTCGCGGACGTTGCCGATGCAGCCGTTGCGGATCCATGCATAGATGCGGCGCGTCGCATCCGTCGCATGCCCTTGGTTGCCCATGATCGTGGAAACACCGTACTTGGCGGCGGCCATCTGCATCAGGCGGGCCTCTTCAATCGTATGCGCGCAGGGCTTCTGCACATAGATGTGCTTGCCCATCTGCATCGCCAGCATGGCGATCGGGAAGTGCATATGGTCAGGAGTCGAAATCGTCACACCGTCGAACTTGTCGCCGAGATCTTCGAACATCTTGCGATAGTCCTTGTAGATTTTGGCGCCCGGATAACGGTTGATGGCGGAACCCATGCGATTGCGGTCAACATCGCACAGACCGACGACGTTCGCGCCGAAATGAACCGCGCCCGCGATGTCCGATTCGCCTTTGCCTGAGCAGCCAACGCAGACAATGTTCATTTTACGATCTTTCGGGACACGCTTCGGCGTGCCGCCAAACCAACGCACTGCATAGGCTTCGGGCGTAAGCCCCGCGACTGCCGCCGTCGCAACCGCGCCTTTGATGAAACTACGACGTGAGACGTCCATCATGTTCTTTCCTTTGCTTGTCGTTTGAAAACGAAGGTTGAGACTCAAAAAACAAATGACAAAACTACAAATACTCTAACTTATACGTTTTTTCCGTCTCGTCAAGTCATTTCTTCTCTTCTGCGGGCTTCTCTTGCGGCTTATCCTTGAAAAAATCGTCGACAACGTGATCGACATTGCCCAAAGAATACGTTCCGACCTCATAGACCCACTTGCCATATGTCTCGTTCATGGACGCCGCCTTCGACTGATTCTCTTTGATTTTGGCGGCGAATTCCGCGTCCAATTTCGCCTTGTCCTCTGGCTTCTCGTCATCGGCAGGCTTGCGAACAGTTTCGCCGTCCCATTCGACTTTCTGAAGCTTCAGATAACGCTTGTCGCCAACAACCGCGCCAAACGTCAACGTGAAGGTGAATCCATCGAAGTCCTTCACCACCAACGTCTTCGCCTTGTTCATGCCTATGTCCTCCGGCTTCGCCGCCGGATCCGCGACATCGTTGAAACGCATCCAACTGAATGCGCTCTTCACGCTGCTGATCTTGCTCGTATCCAACTCTTTACCATCAGGGATAGGAGCGTCCAATTTCAAATCGTCGTTCTTCGAGCCACGGGCCATTTTCCACAACGACTGATCGCCGTCCAACAGCTCCACAGATTTCATGTCGCCGATTTTGAAGAATTCTTTGTCAAGCCATGTGGAAATGGCGGAATCGACGGAATACAACGTGTCTGGAACCAACACGGCGCGACCGTCCGGCAGCAGGATGAAACGTCCGTCCGGCATGTTGCCACCGCCCATCATCATCATGCCCTGCGGCATGTTGCCACCGTCCGACTCCTTGTCGTGCGTAATGCCGCAAACCAATGTGCGCAAGTCCTTTCCGTCGCCGTCCATCAGCTTCACCGTGACGGCTCCCGCATCATCCGTCAGTTTCATTTCAGCTTTCAATTCGTCGGAAAGATCCATCACACGGATGATCTTGCAGTCGCACAACGACGTGATGAATTTGTCCAAATTATCCATGTTCACCGGATAACCGTAACGCTCCGCGACCTTCCAACCGCCGTTGTTTTCCAACGTTACCGTTTTGTCCTTCGACGTGATGGACACTTTTTTGACACGCGACAAATCAATATCGCCCTCCGGCAACAGATATTCCGCCGCCGCTTCTTCCTTGCCGAAATAGTTCTTCAGTTCATCGCGATGCAGATAGCAGGCGATCGCCCCTAACACAATCAATATCAACAGCGTCTTCAACAGCTGATTCTTTTTCATAATTTCTTCTCCGTTTTCATTCTCTTTTCTCCCTCTGCCCTTTTCCCTCTCATTTCTCCCTTTTCCCTTCCTTTTATCCCTTGAATCCCTTTTATCCCTTCATCATAGCCCATAGGCCATAAGCCGCTTACGCTTTCCGTCGCAGGAAAGCGTAAACCAGTCCACCGATGGCGACCAGCAACGGCATCAGGCCGATGTTCACAAGCATGACGCGGTTCTCCAACGAATCCACGTCTTTCCGCAACTGTTTCCGCGCCGTCTGCAACGCCTTCTTCGCTTCGACTTCCTTCTTGCGGAAGCTCTTCAGCAATTCACGCTGTTCGGCGGACAACAGCTCCTTGTCGCCAGGCTTGCGTTCATGCTGCAGTTTGTTGATTTCCGTCTGAATCTCCTGAACGTCCTTTTCAAGCTTCTCGATCTGCTCTTGGAAACGTTTGTTGGCCTCCAATTCCATGTCGCGAACACGCTTGAACGGGCGGTTCGTGCCTCCACGTGAACGGATGCCGAACAGCACGCTGTCGCCACTCATGTATTCAATCAAATTTTGCGCGAACGCCAAATTGTGGTTCAACGGCTGGACCAAAATCTGCCCCATAAACTGCTGCCGTTCAACACAAACAGGATCATACAGCATGTCGGAATCGCCAACGAGCACGACCGCGCCGTCCTTCGCGGATTCCTTCAGCCAGCCGCCTTCTGGCGGTTCAGGAGCTTTCGGCGCCTCTTCGCCTTCCTTCGCGGCAGGCGTCGGATAGCCGTCCGGATACGCCGTCTTGAACTTGCCCGTCAATTTAATGGCCAAATCTTTTTCCTTACCGTCTGATTTAAAGCCTTTTGTGAAATCGATGCCGCCCTGCATGGCGAGCATCTTGGAGGCCAGTTGCGATTCATCGGAACTCTTCAAAAGGACGGTCTTCGACAGCCCTTCGGCGGGCGTTCCCGTGAACGATCCCGTGCAGAACATCATCAGGGAAGACAACTGGCTCGTCGTCGGATCGTCGCCGACAATGCGCTCTTTATCCAGCATCAACAGGACAGGATTGCGGCCGCCGTTGCCCATGCCGCCAGCCAGAAGTTTATCCAACACAAGCTGTTCCGTATCAAATTCGATGCCCCACGCCTTCAGCAACGGCGGCAAAGACGAATCCATCGACGGCGGGGCATACTGCTGCATCTGCGGATTCTGGCTCTGCATGTCCGCCAGACTCATCGGATCCAAAAACGCAATCAGATGGCCGCCGCGCAACACATACTGGTCCAATGCGAACATCGCCGTGTCCGTCATCTGTTTCGGATGAATCAAAAGAACAGCGGAAATATCGTCTGGGACGTTCTTTACATCCATGCCGAGTTCGACGACTTCATACGTCCGCTTCAATTCGCTGATGACAATCCACGCGGGATTCGGCCGCGCATTGCCCTGCATCATCGCCATCGGATTGTCATAGCCGCCCATGATTTTCAATGCGCTGATGACACCGACTTTCGGCTTCTTCGCGCTCTTCACGCCGACAATCGCCCGCGTCAAATCATATTCCAGCAGTTTCTCGCGGTCGGGGCTCAAAAACGGAATTGCCTCCGTGCGGTTACCGCAACTGACCGCCAGACCGAGATAGATCTGCTCGTCGCCAAACATGTCCAGACTCTTACCGGAGATGCCGTCGAGATTCGCGGAATCCTCCGCATCCGTATCAGGCTTCGGATTCAACTTCTTGATTTCCAACTTCTTGCCAGCGACCTGCTTGTATTCTTGCAACAGGTCTTCCACACGCATGGCGTAGTTTTTGAAAATGACAGGCATCTTCGCCACGTCTTTTGAATAGTAGAAGCGGATGCTGACCGTATCCGTCAGTCCTTTCAACGTCTCCTTCGTGCCTTCGGACAACGTGTAAAGTTTGTCCGCCGTGCAGTCCATCCGCGCGTTCAGCGGCTTGAAGATGATATTTACCAATATTAATATGGCGGCGATCAGAACAATGCCAGCCAGCGAGCTGAAACAAATCGTTAATTTCTTGCTTTTCATGATGATACCTCCCTGCCCTCAGCTCCGTTTCTGTTTCAGGATGATGCCCGTCGATATCAACGCGAAGGCCATCAGCGTCACGAAATAAATAACGTCGCGCAAATCCAAAACGCCGCGCTGCATGCTCTCAAAATGGAACATGACACTCAAGCTCGCCGCGAAATCAACCAACACGCTGGACGCACCCCACTTCAGCAGCAGATTCGTCACAGGCGGGAAACCGACCAACACCAACAGCAGGCAGGCCACGACGGATGTGATGAAGCTGATGACTTGATTGCGTGTGCAAGCACTTGTCATGCCGCTGATTGCGAGATAAGCCCCTGACATCAGGAAACTTCCGACATAGCCTGTGATCATCGGGCCGACATCCGGATCGCCCAGATAGCACACCGTGATCGGCATCGGCAACGTCAACAGCAACGCGATGCCCAAAAACAGCCATCCCGCCAGAAACTTGCCCATGATGGCTTGTTTTGCCGAAAGCGGCAGCGTGAACAAAAGTTCCAATGTTCCCATGCGGCGCTCCTCCGCCCACATACGCATGCCGATGGCGGGAACGAGCAGCATGTACAACCATGGATGCCACACGAAGAAACGGGCCAGCGACGCTTCGTCCGATTGGAAGAAGCCGCCCATCATGAAGGTGAAGAAGCCCGTCAGAATCAAGAAGATAATCAGAAAAACATACGCGATCGGCGATCCGAAATAACTCGCCAGCTCACGTTTGATGATATGCCATGTCTTGTTCATTTTTTACATCCTTTGAGGGAATTCCAAAAGTCTTTTTTTACCGAAGGTAACTGAGCATGACCTTTATCTGTGATTTTCAGAACCAGCCTTGGCGCCGGAGGCCGGTGAATTCTGTATGTTTTATTTTTCCTTTATAATCTAATCCCTTTGCTTTTTATCGGCCTCGGCGGCAAGGCTATCTGTGAAAAAAATCTGTGTAATCTGTGTGTTCTGTGGTTTCCTAAAAGACAATTATTTCACATTGGCGCTGTCGAGGCTCGTGATTGTCCGGAAAACGTCATCCAGACGGCCTTGGTTCGTGTGCAGTTCGTCGAAACTCCAGCCTTTTTTGTCCAAAGCGGATTTGATGGCGGTTGCAAGCCCTTTCTTGCCGTCGGCGGGCGGCACGGTCGCCGTCGCATTGCCGTCTTGTTCAGTGACTTCCAACGGCCGTCCGGCTTCCGGAAGTCCTTCCAACAGAGCCGTCAATTCGACTTTTGAAACGCCCTGCACGCGGACGGTCACACGACCTGCTCCAGCTGATTTCGCGCACATTTCCGCAGGCGTGCCGTTGAAGACGAGCTTGCCTTTGTCAATGATGATGACGCGTGTGCAAATGGCTTCGACCTCCTCCAAAATATGCGTGGAGACGATGATCGCCTTGTCGCGCCCCATCCGTTTGATCAATTCGCGCATTTCATGCTTCTGATTCGGATCCAAACCGTCCGTCGGTTCATCCAATACGAGAACAGGCGGATCGTGGAGAATCGCCTGCGCGAAGCATGTACGGTGGAAGAAACCTTTTGACAACGTATCGATGCTTTGATGGCGGACTTTTTCCAGATGGCACGTCGCAACCGCTTTTTCGATGGCGTCGCGCTTCGCCTGTCCGCTCAAATCACGCATAGACGCCGCGAAATCCAGAAACGCCTCCACCGTCATATCTTTATACGCGGGAGCATTTTCCGGAAGATAACCGAACAACGCCTTCGCCGCCAGCGGATCATCCGCCATGTCATGACCGCCAATGGAAACGCTGCCTTCCGACATCGGCAGATACCCTGTCAGCATCCGCATCGTCGTTGATTTGCCCGCTCCGTTCGGCCCAAGGAAGCCCAGAACTTCACCTTTCTGGACTTCAAACGACACATGATCGACGGCCAGCATGCCGCCGTACCATTTTACTAATCCATCTGCTTTTATCATGCCAGAATTTTCTCCTTATTGTGATGCATGTTTCATGCTTTTAAACATACGAATCTCTTAATGACACGCCGTTTCACAAAAAGTTCGATGAAAATTTAATTTTTTTGACGCTTCAGAAGAAATAAAAAGAGGCTCGCCTAAAAAAGCAAGCCTCTTTCTCTGTTCCTCACTCCTGTCCCGTTAGTCCTTTTTATCGCGTATGTCCCTTATTCTTGGATCGTTAGCACCAATCCATCCAGCGGTCCGCCGTCTTCCGCGCAGACTTTCGCGCCGAGTTCCCACTGGCCGCCGCCCTGCCCGATTTTCACCAACAGGACGTTATCACCAGCCTTCAGTTCGACCTTCATCTTGTCTTCGTTCGCCGTGTAGGCGCGCGGGACGTTCACATTTTCAAGCAACGCGCCGTTCAGCCAAACCTTCGCCGCGTCGTCGCTGCCGAGCATGATCTGCGCCTTCGTCGCGGCTGCAACGCGGATGATGCAACGGGCATACGCCGTCACTTGATTCGCGTTTTCGACAGCCGCCAGAAGATTCACTTTGCCGGTCTTGTCGGCATTCGCCGTCTTCCATTTCACATTGGCGGCCTCATCGGCCTTTTCGGGCGCGAACTCCATGTTTTGCAATTGCAGATAATCCTTTCCATCAGCACGATACGCAGGCGAAACCTGCCACCGCATGATTTTGCCGATGTTTTCGCTGATGAGCGCCAAACAGGCCTGCGCACGCTCTTTCTGCTTGTCGTTCAACAACGGCATGATCTGACGCAACGGTGCGACGCATTCGCCGCCGCGCAGCTTTTCGCTCAAGTTCACAATGGCCGAAGCG
>JAFZAB010000182.1 GCA_017548425.1 Victivallales bacterium | reverse complement strand
GATCTTGCCGATCATCGAACCAACGTTGACGCCGAGCGGATAGTCCCGCGCAGGGCCCTGCGGGTGGCGCTTTTTCAACGCCTCGACATCTATTTTGCGCACAGGATCATCCCGGCGGAACCGTTCCTCTTTCACACGTTTCCATTCGTCAGGCGTTGATACGGACGATTTGATGTAATGTGGAATCGTCGAATCGCCGCTCGCCAGCACTTCGCACATGACGCCGTCGCCATTGTGCATGTAGGTATGGCCATTTTCTTCCCATTTATCCGTCGGGAAGCCTGGATGCATCCACACAGCCCCGCCAATGACGGCATATGGATCAAAGGCGAAGAAGCGATCCGCCTCCCAATTGTTATGGATATTGTTATCGACAAACATCTTCCATTGATGGAAATTCTCATCCCAATAGCCGAATTCCATGTTGAAGCAACGGTCGAACGGCTTGAAGTTCATCTGGGCGTTGAAACGCTCGCGAGCCGTCATCGTCCCGCCCCAAGGCTTGAAGACCAGTTTGTCAGTCATATTGCTATCTCGTTTGCTTTGCAGGATATCCGCTGCGTTTTATTCAATGGATGGTTGCTCTCTTTACAATAATATATCATAATGAACAGTATTGCAAATACGCCAATGAAACCTTTTTTCAATTGCCCATTTGATTTCCTGGTCTCCCTTCCCCCTTGAATCCTTTTATCCCCTATTATCTCTTCAATTTTCATTCTCCACGGTATATTATATTGTTTTCTCTCCCTAACCACCAAACTACTTTCCCATGAAAACTGCCTTTCTCATCTTCTTTGCCTGCTTCTTGTCATTGCATGCCCAAGACCTTCTTATCGCAGATTTTGAAGGCAACGACTACGGCGACTGGAAAGTCGTAGGCACGGCCTTTGGCGACAAGCCTGCCCGCGGTACCCTTCCCAATCAAATGCATGTCTCTGAATACCAAGGCCATGGGCTTGTCAACAGCTATAACGGCGGCGACAGTTCCGTCGGCAAACTCATCTCTCCTGTGTTCACGCTCAAACATTCGTACATCCGCTTTCTTATTGGCGGCGGCGGATGGGACGATACCCGCATGGATCTCTTGGCGGAAACAGAACCGAATGTATTCGCCATCGTTCGGACGGCGCGTGGAAGTAACGTCAAGCCAGGCGGTAGCGAAGCGCTCCGCCCCGAATTTTGGGATGTCCATGAATGGAAAGGCAAACGCGTCCGCATCGAAATCGTCGATGACCATCGCGGTGGCTGGGGGCACATCAATGTCGATCATATCATCGCCACGGATGAAAAGCCGCAACTTCCACGCTACAACGTTGAATTTGAAGTGGTTGTCACGAAACCATGGCTTCTCCTGCCTGTCTCCAACACGGAACGTAACTCCACGCTGACCATCCATGACGATGACGCACTGCTCCATTCCATCTCCGTACGATTATCGGACAAACCGACATGGCATCCCGCCATGGACATGTCCGCGCATCTCGGCAAGAAACTGCAATTCGTCATCGACCGCATACCGCCTGATTCGAAATTCACAGAATCATTCATCTTCAGCGACACTCCGTCCAAAGACGATAATCCATACGGCGAATCACTCCGCCCGTTGATCCATTTCACGCCCTATCGCGGATGGAACAATGATCCGAACGGCCTTGTTTTCTACAATGGCGAATATCATATGTTATTCCAACACAACCCTTATGGTGTCAAATGGGGTAACATGCATTGGGGTCATGCCGTCAGCACAGACCTGTTCCATTGGACGGAACTGCCAGACGCCCTCTCGCCCGATCCGCTTGGCCCCATGTTCAGCGGTAGCGCCGTCGTCGATACAAAAAACACAAGCGGCTTTGGAAAAGATGGCATCGCCCCGCTCGTGCTCATCTACACGGCGGCAGGCAATCCCGCCGTCCAATGTATCGCCTACAGTCTTGATGGGAGGAACTTTACAAAATATGCAGGCAATCCTGTCCTGCACAACCAGACATCCGGTAACCGCGATCCGAAAGTCATTTGGCATGAGCCGACGCAGTCATGGATCATGGCTCTCTATGTTTCGCGACCAAACAACGCGCATACGGTTGAACTATGGGGCTCGAAAAATCTAAAAGAATGGACGAAACGCTCCGTCGTCCAAGGCGGAACAAACGGCAGCCATTTTCTTTACGAATGTCCGGAAATCTTTGAAATACAATTGGAAGGAACGAATGACACACGCTGGATCGTCTATGGTGCCAACGGCGAATACGCCGTCGGCAAATTCGACGGCATCACATTCACGCCCGAAACGCCTCCGCTACCAGGCCATCGTGGCCGCAATCTCTATGCTTCGCAGACATTCAACAATGAGCCACATGGCCGTCGAATTCAAATCTACTGGTTGCAGGCAGGAACACCACCTGACATGAATTTTAACCAAGGCATGACCATTCCGCAGGAATTGAAACTCGTCCAAACGCATGACGGCCCGCGCCTTGCGCATTTTTCATTGCAACCGCCCGTCCATGATGGACTTATGGCGCTGAACATTCCCTTCGATGCCACATCTGTCAAACTGCCAAACGCCGTTGCTTTCAAATGTGAAATACAGGCGGAAAAACTCTCACAAGACGCCGTCATCGGCGGCGTCTTCCGTGGCATCGACATCCGCTATGACGCGTCCAATCAAAAACTTACCATCGGGAAGACCGTCATGGACTGGCCATCCGACACTAACCATTTCCATCTCATCCTTCTTATGGACACCACCGCCGTCGAATGTTTCTCCGGCGACGGCCTCAATTACGGCGTTGTCGCCTACCGTCCCGCTCTTGATAACCATCAATCGACGGTCAACATCTTCCACGGGACGGCATCAGACAAACATGCCCGTTTCACGAAATTCCATTCCATTTGGAAACGGTAGAAAAGACTTTTCCCTGAAAAAATATGCTATAATGGATTCACTGGATATTCTGGTTCCGCTGGATACTACATCCAGAACAACCAGAAAATCCATAACTACCTTATTCAAAGGTATTACTATTTTCCATTGAGAACATTTTGGGTTACTTTACAGACATACATTCTGTCTATCAAAACGCGGTCTTCCTCGAGGAACTTGATGGAAATGTATAGATCATACTTTTGATTTGGATGGTCTGGATCAAACGCCGCGGCGATATAGAACTGCACCTTCGTGTCAATACCACTCACGACCACCGTGTGCGCCGCACCCAATGTAATTGTGTCGATAAAATATGGTTTGTATCCATTCGCGGCTTTGAAAACAGGTAGGTTCTTCTTGACTAAAGGACTGGATTTGAAGGGAATAAACGAAGGTATGTTTCTCTTGAACGAACCATCCTCCGTCCTTTCCATGACACACGGCATGTAACCAAATTGCGCATCGACAATCTGAACTTCCACGGCAGTACCGCTTGCGGCATCCTGCTCGTCTGTGCGTTTGGGGGCACCAGTTCTCGCATCAAGGCGAATCGGTGTAACATTTTCTTGTCCATACTTTTTCACAAGCTCCTCTGGAATTGGAGCGACTTTGCGTTCACCATAAAAAGCCGTAATTCCTGTGCCCATGAATAGGCGTTTTTCCCAACCTTGGGCATATTTATCATGGAATTGACTGCCCCACACATCCTCACTATCAGCCTCGACTTCAGCGACATAGCGTTTATTAGTTGCTTCAAGATTCTCAAATGTCGCATATTCAGGACGCTCTTCACGGATACGATTCCACTGTAATAACGTCAACACATCGAGATTGATGCGTGCCCGTCCAAGTTGCAACTGCCGATATTTGTCATCTCCAATAAGCTTTGCCATTTCATTGAAATAGCCTTGCCAACGTATAAGATTTGCTGGAGAGTGAAGACTACGCATCGAACGTGGATCGTCGTAATAGATGAAATAATTTGGATCTTTTATCGACTCATCGTTCGTTTCACGCAAGTATTTAATCATGAGGTCAGATGCCGGACCGTAGCAATGATCGCAATATTCCTTGACGATTCTGTCAACGGAATCATTCACATTATCGGCAAGCCTCACTTCCAAATAATCATTGAGTTTTTTGAAAGCACAGTTATGAATTAAGCTACCACCCATTTCACTGATAATATAACGAGTTCCGACATTGTATGCATATTTGATATTTTCCGCATTACGGTAAACTCCTGGGAACAGAGCATATGCACGAATTCCATGAGGATAAAGAACGGGATAGCTCCACCACCACATATTTTCGGCAATATGGCCCCATTCAGCGAATTCTTTACGGAAACTTGTATTATATGGATTCGACAGCGGTTTGGAAAAGTCCTGTATCAATGGAGCGACAATCACGCTGATATTCGCAGGAAATTTTATCCCCTCCTTAGGAGGCACACCGGTCATAGACGGTTGATAGGCGATCATGCGAATGACAAGTTTGGGATATTTGTTGATGAAATTGTTGCCAAGTTCAATCAAATAGTCATAATATGGTCCACCTGGACTTTGATATTTATCCTCCAATGCTTTGCATTCGGGACATTCACAGAAACCACCACTTCTGTCGTTGAATGAAAGGTCCAATATGGCATATTCATCAAGATTGTATTTTTCATATTTCAGAACAGTCTCAATGTTCTCCGTCAAAATTCGACGGACATCCTGATTGCTAAAACACGGCTGACGGTTCGGCACACGCTTGCCGTTCTTATCCATTGTGAAATATTCAGGATGATCCTTAAAGTATGCCTTGTCAGCCAAAGCCACATGCGGGCCGGCCCATTGACCTTCGAAACTGCCGGGCTTATGGCCGCCGGGCGGAAAATAAGCTGAAAGACCGTGCGTTGTAGGCCCGATGTATTTCCATCCATCCAACGCAGGATTCGGGCCTCTATAGTCCGGTTGTAGAAAACAACGGTTACGGCGCAGATAGTCCGTAATGCCTGGATGCACCTTTGCCAACGCCCATGCCGAGCCAAGTTCAAGACTATAGAAACTTGGAGCATGAGAATAGTCGATGGAATCTAATATTAAATTCGTATTTTTGGGCACAAATGTATCACCGTTCCATGGGCCGAACCAACGGCATCCACAGAACTTCTCCAGAAAATCATATATAGCGCCAATCGTTCCAAAACGCCCATCTCCATAGATATAGATATCTTCTCCAACGCTTTTGATGCGCCGTTCGCGTATGCCTGTAAACGGCTTGTCATCACCAGGAGCACGCTCGCCGACGATGATTTTATGTGCAGCTGTCTCATTATCAAGTGGTATTGTCACGCCCGTGATTTCATACAAAAAATCTCCTAAATCCTTAATAGCAGCTACGAACCGCGGATCTTTGTCCTCTTTGTCATAACGGATGCAATAGTCGCTTTTGCCGTCTTGGGAGATGATTAGTTTAGGCTCCGCTTCAGCCACAAGTGCAAGAGAAACAACGGCAAACGATGTCAATAAACAAGTCATG
>JAFZAB010000181.1 GCA_017548425.1 Victivallales bacterium | reverse complement strand
GGCAAGGTGGCGCTCTACCAACTGAGCTACGCCCGCATTCCTATGAAACGCCTTTTACATTAATTCATGATTCACGTTTTTCAAGCCAACCGACGGAACTTTTCCAGAAAAGTTCACGCCTTGTTGTCGTTTTCACGGATTTTGCCGCGTTGGATTTTGCCCGAAATGGATTTGGGCAGTTCATCGACGAATTCGACGATACGCGGGTATTTGTAGGGAGCCGTCGTTTTCTTGACGTGATTCTGAAGCTCCTTCGCAAGTTCCGGGCTGGCGACGTAGCCGCGCTGTTTGGCGAGCACGACAGTTGCCTTGACGACTTGTCCGCGGATGGGATCCGGCGCGGCGGTGACGGCGCATTCCAACACGCATGGATGTTCCATGAGAGCGGATTCGACTTCGAAGGGGGAGATGCGGTAGCCGGAGCATTTGATGACGTCGTCGTTGCGGCCGACGAACCAGATGTATCCGTCCGAATCGCGCCATGCCATGTCACCCGTGTAGTAGTCGCCGTTCTTCCATGATTTCGCCATGGCGTCCGGAGCGCGGTAGTATTCGCGGAAGAGACCAGCTGGGCGTTGCGCAACGGCGTTTCGGATGACGATATTTCCGGGGACGCCGTCTTCGCAGGGCTTTCCGTCGTCGTCAAGCAGTTCCAAATCAAACAACGGCGAGAATTTGCCCGTGGAGCCGGGCTTGATGGGAATCCATGGTTGGAAATTGGCGATCAGCACGGAGGTCTCTGTCTGACCAAAGCCTTCGACGAGCGGGAGGCCTGTGATTTTCATCCATTGGTTGTACACTTCCGGATTCAGCGGCTCGCCGGCGATGGAGCACTGCTTCAGGCGGGAGAAATCAAACTGCGAAAGGTCTTCCTTGATGAGAAAACGGTAGATGGTCGGCGGGGCGCAGAACGTCGTGATCTGCAACCTGTCCATGGCGCGAAGGAGCTTCGCGGCCTCGAAATGGCCGTCTTCGTCATATGCGGCGATGACGGCGCCGCACATCCATTGGCCGTAGATTTTCCCCCAGGCGAATTTTGCCCAGCCGGAGTCGGACGATGTCAGATGGCGTGTGCCTTCCTCTACACGCTGCCAGTATTTGGCGGTGACGATATGGCCGATGGGAAGCGTGTAGTCGTGGATGACCATTTTGGGATGGCTTGCCGTTCCTGAGGTGAAATACATGAGCATCGTGTCACGTTCGCCCGCGTAGTCGGCGCCAGTCGGCTTCTGCCAGTCGGTGGAACATTTGGCGACTTCCGTGCGGTAGTCAAGCCATCCTTCCGGAATGCGGCTTCCGACGGCGGCCAGTTTCTGGACGGTGGGGCAGCCGGGCATGGCTTCGATGACATGCCCGGTGATGATTGGATCGTCGATTGTGACAATCATCTTGATGCTGGCAGCTTGCGCACGATAGATGATGTCCTTCGCCGTCAGCAGGTAGGTGGCGGGAATGACGATGGCACCGATCTTGTGGAGGGCGATCATGCAGACCCAGACTTCGACTCGTTGTTTGAGAATGAGCATGACGGTGTCGCCTTTGCGGATGCCCTGCGCCTTGAAGAAATTGGCGGCCTGGTTGGACATGCGCTTCAAGTCACCGAACGAGAAGACTTTGACATCGTCCGATTCGTCATTCGTCCAGGCGAGGGCAGGCTTGTCGTCCTGTTCGGCCGCCCATGCGTCTATGCAGTCATAGCCGAAATTGAAGCCTTTGGGGATGATGACTTTGTAGTTCTGCTTGAAGTCTTCGTATGAATCAAAATCCTGACGTGGGAGTATTTTATCTAAGATGCTCATAATTAGATGTTAAAACAAAAAAGTGGGTGACGCGGAAGGCTCGGTTCGTCTTATTTCGTGTCTTTGGAAATGATGGTGACGAATTTCGCGGGGCCACCGACGGCGCGTTGGCCGTGGGGGATGCGCGGGTCGAAATAGAACGAATCGCCGGCGTTGAGGAAGAATTCATGCTTGCCGAGAACGACCTTGACGGTGCCTTCGAGCACGAGATTGAATTCCTGTCCGCCGTGGGCGACAAGGCTGGCTTCGTGCGCTTCGTCTTCATGCGGCTCCAAACAGACGTACAGGGGTTCCATGATGCGTCCTTTGAAGTTGTAGGCGAGCGACTGGAAGCTGTAGCCCGGATAGCGATCTACGTCAACCCCTTGCCCTGCGCGGACAAGGGTGTAGTCTCCCATTTTCGGATCTTCACCGGTAAGAAGCACGGTGAAATCGACGTTGAACAAATCGGCCAGCTCATAAAGCGTGCTGATGGGAATGGACTTCACATTGTTTTCGAAGTCCAGATAGTCCTGTTCGGATATATTAAGTTTAGCCGCGACATCAACGGCAGAGTATTCGAGAATGTCGCGGAGTTCACGGATGCGGGCTGCGATTTGGGCTGGATTGTTGGGCATGATGGATGCTCCTTGCGGGTATGCCTTGGAAGGGCATTGCGGAAGTTCAGATAATAAACCAATTAATAATATAATATGGTTATGGGATTTTGCACTGATATTGGATGAATGTTCCTTCGTCCATCCATGTGATGTCTTGTTAAGAGCAGGCGGTGAGAGGTGTCATCAATTTTTCTTTGGGAAATATATTGCAATAAAATCAATATTTATGCGGATTGAAGAGTCATGCTAAATCATATGAATTCTTCTTTATTTGATGACTTTATTGGAATTTATATGATTTTATATGATTCTTTATGACTGTAAATAAAATCGAAAAAATTCTATTTATTGCTTTTATTTTGGGAAAATGGTTGTATTGTATGAAGTATGCCCGAAAAAATATTTTTTAGAATGAATATTGAATTTATGGTTTAACAATCTATTATATATAGTGAACATACAATGGGAGAAGAATGATGGCAGACAAGGATTTGTCATTGAAGGAATATCTTGCGGATGCTTCAGTGTTCGCTGATATCATCAATTTGGCGTTCAGCAGGTATCATTTCGTCATTGATCCGAAGGATTTACGGGAGATGGATTCCGTTCAGGTCATGGCGACGCCGCTCAAGCAACCCGTTGCCCGGGAAGGAGGGGGGAAGAAGACGGTAGGGTACCGCCAGCGAACGCATGATGTGCTGAAGAATATAGTGTTTGTGGAGGATGGGAAGCAGAAGGAAATGTTGCTTGGTATTGAAGGGCAGAGCAAACGCTCGCGTTTCATGCCGTTGAGAATGTGGCAGTACGAAGATCATGCAATGGCCTGGGCCATGAGACGGCGTGGCATGCGGAAACGGGATAAGCATCCATTGCCAGGCATACTAAATGTCGTTCTGTACATGTTGCCGGGCAAATGGCCTGGGGCGACACGTCTCAGTGATTTGCAGCAACGTCCGAAAGGAAGGATTGCGACGCGGATGAATGACGTGCGAATGAACGTACTGACCGTCGAGGAGATCAGTCGTCACGACATTGATTCTTTCTTCTCAGAGATTGGCGTGGTTGCCAATGCCATTGTTTATGCGGACAATCCGCAGAAGCTGTGGCGGATATTGGCGAAAAGCAAGAAGGCGAAGAAGCTGTCCGTCCAGACTGTCGGCATCATCAATGAATACACGAATTTAGGAATGGAAGTCAAAGAAGATGAGGAGCATGTGAACATGTGCAACGCAAAGGAATTTTGGATGAAAGAGGGTGAGAAGAAGGGGGAGAAGAAGGGTGAGAGTAAGGGGGAGAAGAAAGGGATGAAGAAAGGTATCAAGCAGGGGATTCAGAAAGGGATTGATGCAATGATTGCATCTTTGCAGGAGATGAATATTACTTTTGAAGAGATTGTCGGGCAGTTGCAGAAGCGTTTTCAATTATCTCGCCGTGAGGCCATGAGGCAGGTGCAGAAGACTATGGTTTGAAATATGTCGTTTACATGGGGAAAGATATTTCTTGAAAAAAGGAAGATTTAGATATGGGGATTGATTTGAAAAAAAAGATGCAAGAATGTGAACAGAAAGAGTGGAAAAAGGCACGGAAAGAAGGTTGTGAAGAATCTTGGGAAGAGGCTTGGAAAAGAGGTTTTGAAAGAGGTTTTGAAAGAGGTTTTAAGCAGGGGATTCAGAAAGGGATTGATGCGTTGATTTCTAGTTTGCGAAAAATGAATATTTCCCTAGAAGAGATAGTTGTACAATTGCAGGAGGAGTTCCAACTATCGCATCGCGAAGCCATGAGGCAGGTGAAAAAGGCGATGATGTGAAAAAACAAAACGGCCTTTCGCTGTTTGCGAAAGGCCGTGTGATTATTCGCGGTAGATTATATTTTACCGATTACCAGCGGCGGGGGCCATAATGGCCGGGGCCGAAGGGGCGCGGACCGTAGTGCGGGACGACGACCGGGCGCGGCGGGGCGACGATGACCGGAGCGGGAGCCGGCACGACAACCGGAGCGGTCACGACTGGGGCGGGCGTGACAACGACTGGCGCAGGCTGCGTCACGACAACGGGTTGCGTCACAACTGGCGCAGGCTGTGTCACAACGACCGGAGCAGGCTGTGTCACGACTGGGGCGGGCTGCGTTACAACGACGGGAGCAGCAGGCTGAGTCACGACCGGAGCAGGCTGTGTGACAACCGTGGGCTGGGTTACAACGGTCGGCTGCGTTACGACGGTCGGCTGCGTTACGACGGCGGGTTGCGTGACAACCGCGGGTTGCGGATTGACGACGACGGTCGCTGGCGGCTTAACGGCTTCCGCGACGTTGGCGACAGTGTTCACGATGTCGAGCACTGTGTAGAGGCCGCTGTGGTGGAAGGCGCCACGATGATGGTGATGGGGCTGAGCTTGGACGGTGTAGCCCGTCAGTAGGATGGCGGCGATGGCCAGACCGAAGATGGTGTTGCGTGTGTTTTTCATGGTGTTCTCCTTTTCGTTGGTTGGTTTGTTTATTGACTTGCTTTCGTTTTCTGTCTTCACCAAACCAATATCACGGGATTTTGATTTTTTCTAATTTTTGTTTACTTTTTTTTCTTTTGGTTTGGCTGATGCCTTGCGGCTTCATCAAACCAATATGGCGAAATGTCTCTTTTTTCTAAAGAGGATGTGTTTTTTTCATGTACGGCGGTATGCGGCGCCATTTGCCTTACCTAATAATATAAAAGAAATATATGTTTCTGCAATTCACTCTTTCAGAATGAAGGCGCAGGCTGCGTCTTCGGGAACGAACGGCGCGCCGTCCTTGTCTGTCGCGAAGATTTTCAGCTGGATGGAGAGGATTTTGCTGACGCGGTATGGTTTGTCATTCGGGAAGTAAGGAAGATCGATCATTTCGTAGTCAGGGGATGGCTCAATTGATTTCTGCGGAGTGCAGACGACTCTAACACATCCATTCGCATCGACGGTGTCCAGGCGGTAATATGGGGAGGACTGTCCGGCGGCACCATCCACGCGCAGGCGTGTGCGGGCGTTGATCTGCACATTCGCCGGTGGCTTGCCGTTCTGGTCCGTCACTTGGATTTCCAATAGCGGTATGCTTTCTTTCCTCTCCATAAGGAATTTTGACGGTTTGAGTTTGACGAACAGGCGGTTTTTGGGATTCGTATTCAGGCTTGGGCGGGCCAGGGCTGCGTTGAGGGCGGCGAGCGTGGGACGTTCGAGACCGCATGCCGTGTCACGGTCATAGATGGGATGTGTCTTGCCAGAATGCGTCACACGCCAATGGACGGATGCGACATCGCCGAGATCATAGCCGAGAAGCGTGACGGTTCCGTTTTTAGGCGATTCCGACTGGAATTGGACGATGACAGGGCGTTTTTGAGAATCAAAAGCGACGCCTTGGGCGGATTGTGTTTCCACAGCGAAAACTTTTGTTCCATTATGGTCAACATATTTCGGATAGAACGTCTTGACGACGTCCAGGTTGGCTGAGCCGAGCATGCGCAGAGGGATGGGCGATTCAAGTTCAGTCGTCAATGGTTGCGAGAAATCGCCGATGGGCATGAGTTTTGCGGCAAATTGTTTCTGAATTTGCGGATTGCTTTCATAGGCGGAACGTGAGATGACGAGATTGACGCCTTCGGAACGCCATTGTTCAATCAGGGCTGTTTCCTCAGCCGTGAGTTCACGTTTCACATCCAGCAGGACGGCGTGGAGCGACTGCCAGGCGACGCGGCGTTTGCCGACGTTGTTGTCTGCTTTGATGAATTCGCGTTTGTCCAGACTGGTTCGGACATCGTCGCCTGTGTATGCGTAGCCGCGCACAGCCTTGTCCATGACATAGTTACGCATGACATTCACGTTCTCCTTGTCTGTCAGGACGAGAAGGCGCGGCATGTTGGCTTCCTTCACATAGAGGTCGCGCAGATTGAGGGCGGCGTTTTCAAGCAGTTTGAGGCCACGTTCGTGGGCTTCGTAGGTGTAGGCGACCATGACGGTCAGAAGATGGTCGGGCGAGGCGGGATTGACGATGGTCTGGAAGGACGGTTCCGTAGCGTCGATAGGAGGCGGCTGGATGCCGGGGAATGCGATCCGCTGATGCGCGCCGAATGGCGATGTCGGCGTAACATACGCAATGTAAATATGATGGGCGTTTGATTTGTCCAAATCGGCAAGCGGCCCTCTAAAGTCGCGTTTGACGGCGTTTTTGCCGATGGCGTTGAGGTTTTCATAGAAGGTCGAGCTGATTTTGGAGACATCGCCTGAGACGACGATATCGCCGGGGGTGCGGCTCATGATATAGAGCGGCGAATGGAAGGCCTGCATGGAGCGGTAGCAGTCGTCGGGCACAACGATGTCCGCATTGAGCAACGGCACATGGTCGGAGGTATGGCCGCCGCCGAATGACGAATGCTTCAGGCGGTTTTTGAAGGCGTCTTCACGGGATTGGTTGGTCAGATCTTCAAACGGGGCGATGACCCAATTGAGCGTGAATTCGGCGGAACCGACGATTCCGGGCGTGTTCGTCATGGCGCGCCAATACTTTTCAAGATAGTAGGCGGCTCCGCGTGTCGTGATGCCGCCGATGCCGCCCGTGGCCCACGAATATTTCGGACCGTTCCATTCCGTGATGGCGATGGGGCGGTTGGCGAGCGTGGCTTCGGCGGCGAGTTCCGCGAGATCGCGCGGAGCTTCGTCCAGATTGCCGCTGTAGCGGCCTGTATATTGGTTGATGCCGGAAATATCTTCATGCGGCAGCGGTTCGACTTTTCTGAACGTTCCAGCTCGGACATACATGATGGGAGCCGTGTCGCATTGGTTGTCAATCAATTGCTGCGCAATGATATCCAATGGTTGGAAGGGCGTTCCGGGGAAGGCGGCGTTGATGGAGGCACCCCATGAATCCAGTTCGACTTCGTTGCCTACTTGATGGACGAATGAATTGGCGCGGGATGAAAGGGGGATGATGTCTTCCAAATCGTAGGAATATTTACGAAGGAGGCCGTCGATATCGCCGTAGTCGCGCAGTGACTTGTAGGATGGCGCGAAGGAGGAAAGGCGGCCGACGCCATATTGTTCGCTGTTCCGCCAATGGATGGTGTTTTTCGGCATGCCGTAATTCCGTTGTCCTTCCACCCAAAGCTCTTGCATAAGTCGGATAGTTTCCGTCGGACATTGTTCAAGACTGTTTTCGACGCCGGAATAGATAGCCGTGCGGAAGAAGGACGGCTGGCCGTTATATGAGTAGAACCAGTCCGGACGGTTGCGGTTGCCGACGTGGCGCAACAGCGTGTTGGCACCGGACTGGAGGATTTGCGCCGTGCGGAAGCCGATGTCGCGTTGGTCGTAGGCGACTATCTTTTTTCCGTCATAAGCGAGAAGTAGAAGTGGGAATGTGTTGGGAATGAACGGCGACCAGAGCGGGATGCTCAATGGAATGTCCATTTTGGCGGCTTTATCCGGCTCCTTTGGAACAGAGTAGGCGAAAATGGGACGGGACGGATTGTCGGAAAGAAGATAGGCGTGGAAACGGTCGGCCTTTACATCGGCGTCCAGCGTCAATGTCAGTTGGAATTTGTTTTTGACGATGGCTGTACGCGTTTTGAAAACAGACGGATTCAGGACGACTTCCGGCGTCGTCGGCACTTTGGCCTTCTGGAAGTTCTGCCGACGCGGAAGTGGCGCGAGAGGTTGCGCGAATGATGCGAGATAGGCGTTGAGAAGTTCCGGAATACCGGGCGTGTTGTCGAATTCTGGATTGCCGTACATGAATTCTTCTGCGTCCACAAGGCCCAGACGTTTATCCAGCAAGTCCAGACGAGATTTTAACAGAAGCTCTTGGCGTTTGGCAAGATAGGACTCCGAAAGACGTTCCAGTGCCGGACGTTGCGTATAATAAATCGGCTGCACGTCCAGATTGAAATCATCGGCTTGCCCGGCGATGTTCTGCATACGGAAATCAAAGGCGATGACGGTTTGCGGAAGCGGTCGGGCGGAACGGTGCGGCTTGGAAACAGTGAACGCAAGTTCCTGCCATTCAGAGGTTGGGGCGGGAACGGCGTCGATGTCGATGAACGATTCGAGATTTTCAGGATGCTTGGAGACGAGGCGGAGCATGAACGGCAGTTTCTCGTTGAGACCTTTGGCGTTACAGCGGATTTTCGCCTTGACGACAAGATTCTCCAGATTGAGGCAGTCGCCGTTGTTGAAGGCTGTTGCGGGAATCGGAACACGCAGGAAGACCGTCTGGTCTTCCTGCGAATTGGTGAAGACGACATGCTGGCGGACGAACGTCACGCCGTTTTCCGTCAGTTTCTGCGGCGCGTCCTGTTCGACGGCGGAATAGAGGATGCGGGTGCTGAGCGGAATGTCCGTTGGAAAGTCCGTGATCAGCAACGGCTTATTGTCGCTAAGCTTGCTTAATTCCTGTTGGAATTCTTCCTTCGTCGGGAAGGTGACGGTGGAAGGCATGTTTTTGACGGAAGCGGCGGTGATGGATTCAATCCATGGCCGGTCAGGGGCGTTGATCAGTTCCAATGCCTTGGGTTTGTCTTCTGGCCAGAGTTTTTTAACCTCCTCCAAAGCGGTGATCCAGCGTTGAATTTGTTGTTTGTTGGCGTCCAGTCGGTTAAGCTCGACGTTCAGACGGTTCCATAAATCTGCGAGACGTTCGTATTCAATCGTGACAGCGTCTTTTTTAACTTTCCATTCAGGCTTGTCATGGGTAAAACTCGGTCCGTTCGGGAGGAAGCGGACGTCATCGACGAGAAAAGCACCGCCGCCTTTGGCATTGCTTGACGGAAGAATTTGGAATTGGATGGCATTGCCGAAAGAAAGCGCGGGAAGCTTGTCTGGATTGCCGTTGCGGAAATACTGGAAGTCGTTTGGCGTCAATGTAATGGAAGTCCATTCAACCGTGATGGGATACGGCGCTTTGGTGTGCCATTCGATGCCGTCATTGGTTTGTACACGGATTTGGACGGCGTCCGGCAGCGTTCCATTTGGACGGCGGATCTTGAATTGCAGCGACGTCGTGCCGCTGACAGGCTTGAAACGCGGCCAATTGAAGCGCGACCATGGGCCCTTTTCGTAGGTGAGCAAGATGGCGGCATCTGTTCCGTCGGCGCCTGGCGTGAAAAGTTCGGCGGATTTGGCGTCGCCGAGGCGGTCGATGTCAAATTGCCAGACGGCGCAGAAGAGAGACAGTGGAAGAAGCAGTAGGATGGATGGCAGTTTCATGTTCATTTTTTTTAGTGTGATATTGGTTAACGGAGAAGCCAGACGGTTTCATGTTGATGGTTCGGCTGGGGCCATGGATTGTTCCATAGGTGAATCAGCGAGCCGCCGATCACATCGGTAACGAGTTCAGGCGGAAAGCGGAAGCCACCTAGGTTGCCGAAGAAACCAAAGCCGTCAAAGCGGAGCAGCGAAACGAAATTCGTTTCGCTTCCGCGCACGAGCGTGATAGCGGACGGATCTCCTTCGAATGGTCGTGACGTGTTGGAGAAGGTGGCGTTGATGCGTTCAGTCCGTTCCGGCCCAAACCATTTTTCGCCTTCTTTCGTGACGTTCAGCGATTCGACGGGATCATCGTAACCGTCCAGCGGGCAGGTAAATCCGAATGGCGCAAGGCCTCCAAGTCCAAGGAAGGTGACGGTGTAGGAGCCGTCTGGTTTGACGGTGCGAAAATAATGGAACGGGCAGCCGCCCGTCTCCCACCAGATGCCGCCTTCAGCGACGTAAATCTTGATATTCGCAGCAATTATGGGATAAATGTGATCTCGTGAACCAAGCATGTTTTCACGGCTGGGGTTGATGATGGCAAATGGTCGCTCGTTGACCGGCTGTTTGCGAAGTGATTGTTCAAGTTGTTCCAATGTATTGATTTCCGTGATGACGAGGCTTGTGTCTTTCAACTGTTCCGCAAGTGTTTCCTTTAGAAAACGCACATCATTGTGATAGCTTGGATTGTCGTAGGGGAGGAGATTGAAAATAGCGACGACGGGCTGGCAGGCCTTTCGTTCGCGGGGCGGCTTTGTGAAGGCCTCATGTGTGTTGTTTGCATGTAATTTTGTGCTGGTTGAGGTGAAGGAAAAACGCTTGTTTTTGACGACTATGCTTTTGAAGAAACGTTTATTTTGAATGTCGGCATACCTGAGCATGATGGAGTTCTCATTGATCTTGTCTTCCCATCCATCTGGTACAGGGATGATGAATTGTGCATCCCCTTCAGCGAAGATGGTTCCTTGTAGATGGCCGTCTTCCAGCCGCAGGGCGCAAGATGCGATATTGCCGTTTGCACCAACCAGCCGTGCGGCGCGGATACGTGGGCTGGTGGCATAGAATCCAAAAGGCGGAAGTGTCTGTTTTTCAAGCCATTGCTTTTCATCAATGGGCAGGGCGGTGCGGCCGAGAAGCCCTGTGAGTGGAATCGGCTGGTCACCTGTGTTGGAAACGACGAAGATGTCGCCATCATAGCGTGCGTAGATGAGCCAGTGCGGTGCAGGACGGGAAGATTTTTCCTCCAGATAGGCGAAATCAAGCAACTTCTTGCCGGCGTAGTCTTTGCAGATGGACTTCTGGACGGCGTCAAGCCAGAGAATCCATTCGTTTTTCAGCCAATTCTTCTGGAAGCCGTAATCGCAGATTTCGCTGGTGGCGTAGCCGAAGGCGATGGCGGAGGCGAGCTGCTCCGGATTTCCCGTGAAATGGCCGAGATCATGATTCGTGAAGAGGCATTTGTCATGTCCTAAATAGCTGAGAATAGGGAAGAACTGCCATTCGCCGTCTGGATAGTTGTATTTCGCATGGCGCGTTTTGTATTGGCCGGGAGCGGGGATGAGGCCCCACGACGCACCGCAGATCATCGTCTCCATATTGAGGAGGCGGTCATGGCCGTCTTCACAGGCGAGCGAGACCTTCGGGGCGTCCTCCATGGAGAGGGATCGCATGCCTTCACCGTTGGAATAAGGATCTTTAAGAAGATCATTATAGCCGTAGCACGTTCCGCGCGATCCGACTTGATCCTGCAGAATGATGTCGCTCTTGTAGAGTTCCGTCATCTCATGGCTGACCTTTCGGTGGGCCTTTTGGATTTCTGGATGGAAGAAGCAGATGGAAACGCCTTCATTCTTCGCATATTTTTCGCGGAGGATTTCCCCTTGGCGGCTGCGGAGGACGGCTGAATCTCCAACGCGTTCATACGTAGGGCCTTTCGGGCCTGTACACCACCATGAGGTGTTCGTATAGGGCATGGCGAGATGGCCTCCTGCATGGATGTGATCGATGAATTTCGCGAAATCGTCATCGGAGCCCCAAATCGGATTGACGGGAAGGTGGTCGGGATACTGCTTGTCGAAGCCGCCTTTCAGATATTCGGTATAGTGAATGATGTTGTTCGGAGGGAGGAAGTTCAGCGCCTGATTCTGTCTGGCATACGGTGAAACGGCGAGGCGGATAAGCATGGCGCCTTTCAGCTTGTCCAAAATCTCCGGCTTGACTTTTTCCTCTAATTTGACATGGATGTCGTTTAATTTTGCATATTCCTCCAAGGCGGCCTGCGGCGTGTCGAGATTGAACTGCCAACGGAAGATCGGCGACGTCCATTGACTGTCTGGACGGACGTCCATGAGCCAACCGTGGATGAATCGCGCCGCATCGCCTTTGCCTTGAATCTCAATGTGGGCAGGCTTGACATAACGTTCTTTATCCCAAGGCTTTCGCATCAATGGCTGGATGCCGAAGGCGGTGATGGATTGTTTCGCGTAGCGGAATTGCGCGAAATCAGAGACAGCCGCGGGATAGACCGTTATATAATTGGTATATTCCTGTGGGCAGACGACGTAATGGAACGGGAAGCCGCCTGTTTCCCACCAGACACCGCCGTCGCGAACGAAGGAACGGACCAATTGGAGGTCGTCCATCAATTTGTCCGGATCGCCGTTCGGAAAATGTTCGCCGTATGGATTGACGATCATGGCGACGTTCGGATTGGAAAGAGCGCTGCGCATTTGTTCAGGCGTTTTTAGAACGGTGACGGTCGCCCCATGATGGCGGAGAGCGGCGTTCTGCGCAATAGCGTCCGTCCATTCCTTTACGGATACAGGTGTCCAACTGCCATATTGCGGGCCGCCTTCCAAAGCGATGACAGCGGCGACTTTTCCGTTGTAAGTGTCTGGATTGCTTTTTACAAGATGTTCCACCGTGGCGTTCAGCAGACAGGTGGTGACGGCGGCACCGCGGTCCGCATTGGAATTGCCGTTGCTTGTTATGCGGAACAACCATCCTTTTCCGCCTAGATGGGAGCCTGTTAATGCGATGCCGTCCGGATTCTCCACAAGCGCGAGATCAGACTGGCCTTCCTTCGGCGGACGAGAAACGCTTAATTCCTGCGATTCAATGAATTTGATCGTTTCCGGAGTGAACCAATTCCGTCCTTCCAACGTGACTTTCAGAGGCTTGGGCGGCGTGTTGTCCGCAAGGCTGTTCAATGTGTCGCCGTACAGGCTTACATAACCTTTGGCACCGACGATCTTGTGTCCGTATATCTTGTTTTTCGTGTGCTTTTTGAAATAGTCCGGCAGGAAGGCAATGCCGTTGTTGCGGGCGCCCGACTGCGGGAAAATGACACGATCCATGTCGTTCAATGGAAAATCGGCGGTATGCGGCAATGTGAGGCGAGCGGGCGACCAGAGGAGCGTCCGACGAATATGACCTTGGAAATCAAGGCATTCGTCATGGACGGTAACAGTAACATCCAAGTCCAACATCTCGGAACGGTAGGCGATGATGGCCGTCCTTCCTTTGGCGAAAGCCCGGACGGTTCCGTTCCAAGGCTCTTTCAGAAAGGAAGTTGCGTTGACGGACGGATGGTCGTGGAACGTCAGCATCCAGAGCGTGTCAATGGAGATTTTGGCGGCGGACGTCTGCAGGATGGCTTTCGATTCGCCGTCGAAGGCAAATGACAAATCGCCGTTTTGGAGGGTGAACGGATTTGAAAATGCGACGAGCGGGATGAGTCCCAGCAGGATTAGGAAGTCCCTTTTCATAGTTTTTTTATATAAAATGATGATTTTTTGAGAAAAAATGCATTTTTAATAATATTTTAGCACAAAAAAGTCACGGTTCAACTTGCGGAACTGGAAATGAACATTAAGTTAAAACGTCATTTTTAAACATCATGCGTTTAAAACATTGTCCGTTAGTAAATTAGCCCGCATCGAAAAGGGTAGTGCGGGCGGTCGTGTGAAAAAACATCTTGAAACGTACAAAGGAGAGATTTGTATGAGAAGAGAAGACAAAATGGATGCGCGGGACAGACTGCTGGTCGCCGGATTGAAGTTCTTTGCGAACAAAGGATATGACGGCGCGACAGTCCGCGAGATCTGTGATGAAGCGAAGAGCAACATCGCGGCGATCAACTACTATTTTGGCGACAAAGAAGGGTTCTACTCCGCCGTCAAGGAGTATGCAATCGATATTCGCCACAAGGCGATGGAGCGCTGTTGGGAATTGGTCGAAACGGATCCATGGGGTGCTTTGAAGACCCAGATTGAAATCATGCTGGATGAGACGTTTGACGACACGATGTTCCAAGTCAACTGGCTTTTCTTCCGTGAACTGCTGGATCGTGGCGAAATCATCGACAATACGACACAGGATACGCTTCGTGACACGCAGTCGGAAGCCCGTCGCAAGCAATATGTCGAGCGTATGAACCGTCTGCTTGGCGGTCTGCTTGGCCCCGAAGCCGCGACGCCTGAAAATTTCAGTCTGTTGCATTACACGTATCATAGCCTCTGCCGTTTCCTGCCGATCAAGAGCCAGTGGGAAATGCGTATGCTTCGCGGAAAGGCGAAATTCAGCGTGAAGATGACGCATGACAAAGAGGCGTTGGTGAACTACATCATCGGAATCGTCCGCCATGCCGTGGAAGACATGCAGAAGCGTGAGCGTGAAAAGAAAGACGGGCATGGAACTGTTTAGTGACCATGAGCAACGACAGCGTAAATGACGAGCAGGCTCCCGCCGCTGAAGGCGGGCAGCCTGCGAAAAAGAAGAACGAAGCGACATATACCCATGGAAGCATCGGCTGGACGATGTTCCGGACGGCGATTGAAATGCTGCCCGCGACGCTGGCGATGCAGGGCTACAACATGGCGGACACGTTTTTCGTCGGGCAATTGCACGATGAGAAGCCATTGGCCGCCATGGGCTTCACGTTCCCCGTCGTCATGCTGATCAACGGCGTCTTCTTTGGTCTTGGCACTGGCGTGATGACGACATTGGCGCATGCGTTGGGGCGACAGGATCGAAAACTGGCCCAGAAACTGACGAGTTCAGGCGAATTTCTCGTGGCGCTTTCCGCGTTGGTATTAGGCACGCTAGGCATGCTGTTCGCGAAACCGCTGTTCGGATTGATGGGCGCGAAAGGCGAGACGTTGCAGTTGACATGCGAATACATGGACGTCTGGTTTCTCGGTTGCATCACGGCGGCACTGACGTTTTTGGGCAACAAATTGCTGATAACGGTTGGCATTCCGCGACTTGCGAGTATCATGACAATCGTTGGCATGGTTCTCAACGTCATTCTCGATCCGCTGATGATCTTCGGAACATCGTTCTGCGAAAATTGGATTTTCGGAAAATTGGGCTTCCATCTGCATTTGGACGCGTTGGCGTTGCCGTCCATGGGCATCAAAGGCGCGGCAGTGGCGACTATCATCTCACAGGCCGTTTCGGCGGTCTTCAGCTGCTGGTTGTTGTGGAAGAACAAGTATCTGGAATTCAAGACGATACCATTTAGCGAACTGATGAAATACTGGCATCAGATCGTGCGCTACGCGATTCCTGCGATGCTCGGCATGTTCCTTTTCCCAATCGCCAATTTCATCACGACGAAGATCACGTCGAAATTCGGCGACGCGGCGGTGGCGGGCGTTTCGGCCGGCAACAAACTGCAAGGCGTGTTTTTCGTCGTGCCGATGTCGCTTGGCATCACGTTGACGCCGATGATGGCGCAGAATTTCGGCGCACGGCTGTACGGCCGCGTGAAGACATGCCTCTATATGTCCGTCCGATTCGCGCAAGTCTATCTAAGTTGCGCCGCAGTGGTTTGTATCATCGGGGCACCGTACATCGTGCGTTTCTTCTCGCCTGTGCAGGAAGTGCAGGACGTCATGAAACTGTTCCTGCGGATTGTTTCGTTCGGCTTCGGCAGCATCGAGGCGATGCGTTTCTCCTGCTTCTGCCTGACGGCTTGCGGTCATCCAAAGATGGATTCATGGGTTAAAGTGGCTCGTGTCATTGGTTTCCAGATTCCATTGGCGTTGTTGGGCTGGGCGACGATGAATCTGACGGTGCTGTTCATCGGCACGGCGTTGTCGGACATCCTGTCATTCGCGCTGTCGTTCATGTTGGCGTACCGTCTCGTGAAGAAGTTCCCGGAGGACGGCATGGAATTCGTCGAAGCATGATTCCGTGTGCGTTCCATATGGGAAGCACTATTATATAAAGGTAAATAAGACAACACATGTTCTGGTGGATTGTCGCGACATATGCGTCTTTCTTCGTGAAAGGCGTCTGCGGTTTTGCGAACGCGATTCTGTTTTCGGCGATTTTGAGTTTCAGCCACAACAACATCAACATTTCGCCTGTTGAACTGGTCATCGGCTGGCCGACAAGCGTTATCATCACGTGGCGTGAACGGAAATCGCTGGATTGGAAGCTCTGCGTGCCGCTGTCGCTGATTGTGCTCGTCGGTAGCGTGGTCGGCACGATTTTCCTGAAGAATTTCAAGGCGGATGTCGTGAAGGTGATTTTCGGTTTTGTCATCATCGGCATCGGTATCGAATTGCTGTTGCGAGAGTTCCATCCGACGCAGATGAAAGAGTCGAAAGCTGTTCTGTCGGTCATCGGCGTTTGTTCGGGCATCCTGTGCGGCTTGTACGGAATTGGCGCGTTGATTGGGGCGTATGTCGGACGCACGGCGAAAGACAGCCATGCGTTCAAGGCGAACGTCTGCTTCGTCTTCACCGTCGAGTCGTTGTTCCGCATCGTCATGTATTCCATCTACGGCATTCTGACGTGGGAGATTCTGAAGCAAGCCCTCTGTCTCGCCCCTGTGATGCTGTTGGGACTCTTCAGCGGAATCTATTGCTGCCGTTGGCTTTCTGAACGCGCCGTGAAGCGTTTCGTCGTCGTGATGCTCATCATTTGCGGGATAACTTTGGTGATTAATAACCTGTGAAATCTTGTAAAGCGGAAGAAAAACAATATCTTATAGGTTGGTAAAATCGTTCGAAGCCGTCTGTTCGATGGCGGCGTGGACATGGTTACAAGGATAGTGTGATGAGCATGCATTACGGTCGCAAAGATTTGGAGCGGGCCCTTCGTTTGGGGGCACCGCTGTTAATGCTTGATTTTCTGGATGTTGACAAAGAGGCCGGCCGTGCGTCCGGCTTGAAGGTTTCGTCCATTGGCGAAAGTCATTTCGCAGGGCATTTTCCAGGCCAGCCTGTTTTGCCGGGCGTTTTGCAGACGGCGGGCATGGTGCAGGCCAGTCAAGTCCTTTTCAATGAAATGTTTCCGGGCGAAGGCGATGCCGTTCTGCTTGGTTTGAAACGCGTCAAATTTCGCTCGCCTGTCATGCCGGGCATGATGGTGAAAGTCGAATGCGAATTGAAAGGCGAGAACGACGACGGCACGGTGGAATTCAACGTGAAAAACACATGTGATGATGGCAAACTGGCCTCCAGCGGCTCGGTCGTCTTAGGCCGTCGGACAGATTGGTATGAGCCGTATGACACGACGGGATCGAATCCCGTCAGCGAATCCGTGGCCGCGGCTGCGACATTTTGGGATTCCGTGGCGGTCATGAAAGTCCTGCCGCATCGCCATCCGTTTTTGTTCATCGACCGATCGTATGGTCTGGACGATCCCACCAATGTGATTGGCTTCAAGAATGTGGCTGGTTCCGAAATGTACGTAGCGGCAACGGAACAGGCTGAATTCGCAGGATTTATGCAAATTGAAGCGGGTGCGCAGCTGGGCTGCGCGGCGTTGCTCAATCAGCCTGCGATGCAAGGGAAGCTCGGCTTCTTCATGTCGATAGACGACGCCGTCTTCCACCGCCCTGTGCTGGCCGGTTCGCGGATATGGGAGAAAGTTTCCTGCGAGCAGAAAGGAACGTTTGGAATCGCGACAGGGCAGTTCTACGTTGGCTCCGAACTCGTGACGGAAGCGCAGATCAAATTCGCGATTGTCGAGAAAACCAATTAACAATTAACAATTTACAATTTAAATAGTCAATTAAAGAAAAGGTAAGGAAACATGTTTGACATCAAGTTGCTGCGTGAAAATCTGGACATGATCAAGGCGAATGCGAAACGTCGCGGATGTGACGTCGATGTGGATGCATTGGCCGCCATGGACAAAGAGTATCTTGCTCTGATTAAAGAAGTTGAAGATTTGCGTGCGAAACGCAATGCCTTGAGCAAAGAATGCCAGAAGAATCCGGACGCCCGCGAACAGGTGAAAGCGATGAAAGTCACTTTGGCCGAAAAGGAAGCGAAGATGGACGAACTGAAGGCGAAGGTCGAAGAGCAGATGAGCTGGATGCCCAATCTGCTGTCCGACGAAGTGCCCGAAGGCGCGGATGACAACGACAACGTCGCCATCCGTTTCGTCGGCAACAAGCCGGAATTCCCCTTCAAAGGCCGCGATCATCAGGCCATCGGCGAGATTTTGGGCATCATTGACACGGCTCGTGGCGCGAAAGTCGCCGCCGCTGGTTTCTACTACTGGGTTGGCAAAGGCGCGCAGTTGACGCAGGCCATGTACTTCTGGGCTCAGAAGGAATTGGTGGCGCGCGGCTTCACGCTGTTCATGTCCCCCTGTCTGGCGAAAGAGCGCACGTTGTACGGCACGGGGTATCTGCCGTTCTTCCGTGATCAGACCTATCCGCTTCAGGGTGAAGATCTTGCGTTGATTGGCACAAGCGAACAGACGTTGGTCGCCTATCATGCCGACGAGACGCTGGAAGCCGAAACGCTGCCGCGCCGTTACACCGCCTACACGCCGTGCTTCCGCACGGAGGCTGGCAGCTACGGCAAAGAGTCTCGCGGTATCTTCCGCGTCCATCAGTTCCACAAGGTCGAGCAGATTATCTTCTGCCTGCCGGAAGATTCCCCGAAGTGCCATGAAGAATGCCTCGCGAACGAAGAGTATCTGCTGCAGTCTCTCGGCATTCCGTACCGCGTCGTGAACGTCTGCGTTGGCGACATGGGAGCTCCGGGCTATAAGAAATACGATATCGAAGCGTGGTATCCAGGCTTTGGTGCATATCGTGAAGTTACGTCCAACACGAACCTTACGGAATTCCAGAGCCGCCGCTTGAATATTCGCTACAAGGATAAGGACGGCAACCGCGGCTTCGTCCACACGATTTCCGCGACGGGTTTGACGGACCGCGTCGTCTGCGCGATTCTCGAAAACAACCAGCGTGAGGACGGCAGTGTCGTCGTTCCGGAAGTGCTGCGTCCGTACACGGGCTTCGACGTCATTGAACCGCCTGCGAAATAACGACTAAGCTACAGCAAATCGTTGTTTTTTAACCACGAATGGACACGAAATTTCAAACCACAGATTACACAGATTACACGGATTTTCATAAATAGCCTCCCCGCAGGCGCCGATAATCGCCAAGAGGATTGATTGACAGATTAAGAAATCCAATCGCAAGAGAAATCCAACGGCTGCCTGCGGCTCGGCGGTTGTCATGCGCTGCGCGGCTGCAAAGAATGTCATGCGGAAGCTTGATGTTCATAGTCTGTTGACTCGGCGGTTCGTCACGCTTCGCGCAAGTGGAAACAACGTCATACGGAAGCTCGAAGTCCATGGTCTGTTAGCTTTTAGCTCCGCAAAAAAAACGCAAAAAAGATAATGGTATCATAGGAGGGCGTCATGAAGTTCGCGATGTGCAACGAGTTCTGCGACGGATGGCCGCTGGAGGACGCGCTGAAATTGGCGCGCGATACAGGCTATCATGGCGTGGAAGTCGCTCCCTACACATTGGCGGACGATGTGCGGGACATTCCGATGTCCCGTCGTGACAAGTTGCGTTCCGCCGCAGAGACGGCAGGCGTGCAAATTATTGGGCTGCACTGGCTTCTCGTGAAGCCAGTCGGCCTGTATGTCAATGGGCCGGATGCCGCTCTCCGCAAGAAGACGCGGGATTATTTCTCCGCGTTGATTGATTTCTGTTCGGATTTGGGTGGCGACCGAATGGTCATCGGATCGCCGAAAAGCCGCAATGTCGTTCCGGAACTGACGTATGCGCAAGCATTTGAATATGCGCGGGAGACGTTTTCATCATTGATGGAACAGGCCGCGGAACGCGGCGTCAAGCTGTGCATCGAGCCGCTTAGCCCCGCCGAGACGAATTTCATCACGACGGTTAAAGAAGGCGTCGCGTTGTGCAAAGCCGTCAACCATCCGAACTTCCGTCTGCATTTGGATGTGAAGGCGATGTGCGGCGAAGGCGAAGGACGTCCATTGGATGATATCATCATGGACGGCAAGGACTTCGCGGCGCATTTGCATGTGAATGATGCGAATCGCAATGGCCCTGGCTGGGGCGATACGGATTATGCTCCCATTAAACGCGGACTGGCCGCCATCGGCTATGACGACTACGCTTCCGTGGAGGTTTTCGATTTTTCCTTCGGTGCGGAAACGATTGCGCGCAAGAGCATTGAATTCCTGAAGAAAGTCTGGCCGCAATAAAACTTTTCTCAATTTCCCTGCAGTTTCCGCCGTCTTTCAGAGGCTTTAAATTTTCCTTTGGATGCGGCGGATTTTTGTTTGGGATGCTTGAGTTTGGTCGTGATGATGACCCAACGGTCCGGATCGCTTTCGTCCAATGCGATGTTCTGCTCTTCAATCAAATCGAAGCCGGCGGAGGGCAGGGCGCGTAGAAAATCCTTTTGCTCCGTTTCCGGCCAGGCGGGGCCTTTCATCAAAATGAAAATGCCGTTGATGTCCAAAAGAGCCGTGACATCCTGCAAGAGTTCAACGCCTTTGCCAACGGCGCGCGCCGTCACAAGTTGGCATTTCTGAAAGAGTTCCGGAGCTTGCGAAGCGGCTTCGCGACCACGAAACGCGTAGCCGTGCGCGTTTTGCGCGGCGGGCGTCAGCTTCAGTGTTTCGTTGAGAAATTCAACCTTGTGAGGACGGCTATCCACCAATGCCCAACGACGGTCCGGCAACCATGTCATGAGCGGCAGGCCCGGATAGCCGCCGCCGGAGCCGAGATCGACGACGATGTCGTCTGGTTTCGTATAGGCGGCAACGAGATTCTCAATCGTCAGGGAATCAAAGACATGGAACTTCAGATAGTCCAGCGGCGTGACGATTCGCGTCAGATTCAGCGATTCGTTGACGAACAGCAGATGGCTGTAAAGTGCTTCCAGAACGGGGCGTTTCGCGTCGTCAACCGGCAGTTCGATATCGCGGCAGGCGTTCGTGAACCATTCCCACGCATCGTCCGGAAAGGCGAGACGTGGGACGTTTTCGAAGGACAAATCTAATGGTGAATCGTCGTGAGCCATAACAATTAAGAATTAACAATTAAGAATTAACAATTTAGCTAAAAGCTTAAAGCCGAAAGCTGAAAGCAAAAACAGAATTAACAATTAAGAATTAACAATTAACAGTTTAGCTGAAAGCATAAAAGCAAATGTAGAATTAACAATTAATAATTAACAATTAACAAAATTATTGATGCAGAGCAATGCCAAACAATAATTATTCATTGTTAATTATTAATTGTTAATTAGTTAGATAGTGTCGCCCTGGAGCGGCGAATGCTTGATGAGCTCAATGCCTTCGTTCTTTTCTGCGAAATAGTTGACGGCCCATTCGTCGGGGAAGAGGAGGACAAGCTGTCCATCGTTGTCCGTCGCAAGACGGACGTTGGAGCCGAGATACATGCCTTTGAAATCCTCTGGATCGCTGTTGAGCGGCAACCAGCGGACTTCCGTAAAAGGCGACTCCTCCAGACGGCATTCGGCGGCGTATTCCGTTTCCAGACGGTGCTTTACGACTTCGAACTGCAGTTGTCCGACAGCGCCGAGCAGGACGGTCTTCTGCAGCGTTCCAACCATTTGGAAATATTGAATGACGCCTTCGTTGAGAAGTTGCTCCAAGCCGTCTTGGAACTGCTTGTATTTGGACGGTGCGGTGTTATGCAAATAGCAGAACACTTCCGGCGGGAAACGCGGGATTTCGTTGAAGACGAGATCCGGAATATTCGTCAACGTGTCGCCAATGCGGAAATTGCCGTGCGAAACGAGACCGACGATGTCGCCCGGATAGGCGGTTTCGACCGTTTCGCGGTCCTGCCCGAAGAGCTTCTGCGGGTAGGAAAGACGCAACGGCTTGCCGCCACGCGGGTTGTGAACGGTCATATCCTTTTCGAAAATGCCCGAGCAGACACGCATGAAGGAAAGGCTGTCGCGATGGTTCGGATCCATGTTGGCCTGAATTTTGAAGATGAAGCCGGAGAAATCGTCGCGTTCGACGGGAATGAGCCCAAGCGACGATTTGCGCGGCGCGGGCGGCATGCCGTATTTGACGAAATAGTTCAGAAGAAGTTGTACGCCGAAATTGTTGATGGCGGAACCGAAGAAAACAGGAGTCAGTTCGCCGCTGATGATTTTCTCTTCGTCGAATTCCTCTCCTGCCATGGAGAGCAGTTCGATTTGTTCGAGCCATTCGCCGAGCAGTTGCGGCCCCATCAGTTCCGTAAGACGCGGATCATCCGTTCCCGTAAGGGTTTCCGCCGCTTTGGACGCGCCGCCCGCTTGGCTGGAAAAAACATGGAGTTGCTTTTCAAGGCGGTCATAAACGCCTTTGAAATCTGGACCGTCGCCGAGCGGCCATGTGACAGGGAAGGTCCTGAGGCCGAGATCATGCTCCAATTCGTCCAAAAGTTCAAGCGGATTGATGGCGGGACGGTCCATCTTGTTCATGAACGTGAAAATCGGAATACCGCGCATGCGGCAGATTTCGAACAGCTTACGCGTCCGTTCCTCAATACCTTTGCCTGCGTCGATGACCATGATGACGGAATCGACGGCGGTCAGAACGCGATAGGTGTCTTCCGAAAAGTCACGGTGTCCGGGCGTGTCCAAGAGATTGATGACATAGCCTTCGTATTCGAACTGCAACACAGTGGAGGAGATGGAGATACCGCGTTCTTTTTCGATTTCCATCCAATCGGACGTCGTGTTCCGCTGGTTCTTTTTGGCGCGGACGGAGCCCGCAAGCTGAAGAGCTCCGCCGTAGAGGAGGAGCTTTTCGGTCAACGTCGTCTTGCCGGCGTCCGGGTGCGAAATGATGGCGAAGGTCCGCCGGCGTTTAATTTCTTCTTGCTTAGTCATGTGTCAAAATCAATCAAATATCGAGAGTTACAGCCATCTGGTAATGGCATCGACGGTCAGTTTGGGGATGTGGAGCTGGTTCTTGTCGTCCAGATAGTAGTTGACGTCTTTGGGATCGGTAATGTCTTCGGAGACAGGCTGTTCTGCCGGAACGCCGACTGCCAGCAGGAAGAAGACTTCCTGCTTCTCTTGCAGACCGAGAAGGCCGTGGAGCTTTTCGCGGTTGATGGCACCGAGCCAGCAGCAGCCAAGGCCTTTTTCATAGGCGGCGATCTGCATGGACTGGATGGCCGCGCCAGCGTCCGCATACGTCATGGAATTGGCGTCTTTGGGGCCGACGACGGCGATGAAGGCGGCGGGAGCGGAAACGCCCCACACAGGCGTGCGGCGCGGCTTGACCAAGCCTGCCCACGCCGTCTGTTCGAAGACTTTTTTCACGTCGTCCGACGATTTGACGACGACGTAGCGCAACAACTGGCCGTTGCATGCGCAGGAGGTCTGGCGGGCGGCATCTAGCATGTCGCGCAAATCATCGGACGAGACGCCGATTTGTTTGAAAAGGCGGATGGTACGGCGTGCTTTCAATGCTTCTAAGATACTCATGTTCAATCTCCTTTAGCGTTTCGCGGCGGATTTACCGTATTTGGAGGCCGGTGTCGCGCGGGAGAACGCCCACGAACGGATCGCCTTGATCTGCTGTTCCATCGTGTCCGACAGCGGAACGATGCGGGACATGACGGTTTCAAGGTCGCGTTGGTTGAACGGACGGTTTTCGTAGAATGCCTCCGTACGGGCGGAGATGATGGCCTGTTCGATTTCGGCGCCGTTCCAGCCTTCGGTCATGATTTGCAGCATCTTGAAATCGAATTCGTCTGGATTCGCGTTGTTGCGGAGCAGATGGATCTTGAGGATGTCCGCGCGTTCCTCCTTGGAGGGGAGATCGCAGAAGAAGACTTCGTCAAAACGCCCTTTACGAAGGACTTCGGCAGGCAGGGCCTGGATTTTGTTGGCCGTGGCGGCGATGAAAATCAGTGGCGGCTTCTCCTGCATCCATGTGAGGAAGGACGAGAAGATGTGGGAGGCGATGCGCTGTCCGGAATCGTCCAGACCGAGCGCGTTTTCGATTTCGTCGATCCACAGAACGGCGGGAGCGACGGATTCGATGGTCTTCAACGCGCGGTGGAAGGCTTCTTCGGGCGAACCATACATGCCGGAAAAGACCAAGTTCATGTCCAGACGGAACATCGGGATGTTCCAAAGAGACGATATCGTCTTGACGGCGAGCGACTTACCGCAACCGGAGATACCCATCATCAGAAGGCCCTTCGGCACGGGAACGCCCGCTTCGACGGCTTCGCGGGTGAACATGTGCTGACGTTTGAACAGCCACTGCTTCAGATTGTCCAGACCGCCGATGCTTTCGATTTTCCATCTGGGCGGCGAGAATTCGAGGAAGCCCGACTTCTTGACGACGTTTTTCTTCTCGCTGAAAATTTCGTCTAGAATCTCATCCTTGTTGCTCTCCTTGTTCTTGCAGGCACGTTGCAGGACGTATGCTATTTCGTTTTCCGTCAACCCCTTAAGAGCGAGCGTGATTTCGCGGATGGCATCGTCGGGAATGTTGAGCGAGGAGTCTTCCGCAGCGGTCTTCTTGATGATATCGACGATTTCATTTTCGTCCGGCGTGGGGACTTCCAAAAAATGGATTTCCTTTTTAATAGCCTCGGGCACAATGTTTTCCGCACAGACCAGGAAGATCGTGCGGTCGCCTTTCGCGCGGCCGTCGTTTTAGTT
>JAFZAB010000180.1 GCA_017548425.1 Victivallales bacterium | reverse complement strand
TTAATCATTACTTCCGCATATACGCTTCGTAAACTTCCTTCTCCTGGATGTTCGGCCCCGTGATGCGCGGATACATGAGAAGGCCCTGCCCGCCGGGCTTGCCTTCCTTCAACACGATGCTCTTCGGCGAGTTGCCGTTGAAATTGCATGTGAAGCAATTGAAAATCGAATTGAAGGATTCATCGGCCAAAATGCCGATTTCATGCGGCTCTTTGCCCGCATACCAGTAGCAGAAGCAACTGTCAAACGTGCTGTGGATGGATCTCGCCAGATGGAAGCCGATAGCGAACTGGTCGCTGTAACAGAAACTGTACCAATTGTTTCCGCCGCTTCTATCCCAGAATCCCGTGCTGTCGCCGTAGTCGTTCCAACCGCATGTGTAGAGCGGATGGAGGTTGCGGAACGAATTACCTGCACTGCGGATGTCCAGACCGACATATACGTCCGCGATGCGCATGTTCGACAGCGTGTTGTCATAACCTTCCACCAAAACACCGATGGAATCGCGAGCCTTGTTGCCGACAATGTTCACGCTCAAAATGTCCGCATCCGACGAACCGCTGTTCGCGCCACGTTTGATATGGATGCCGATCTTCGTATGCTTGATGGACACGTCACGGATTTTCGTCTCGCGGCCACTGTCGATGGAAATACCGTTGGCGACCATACTTCCGTCGATGATACCGCCTGTCAGGCCGTAGTTGCTTCCATTCGTGCGGATGTCGTTGAACGGCACTTTTCCGCCGAGGCGAACCATGGCTTCCGGATCCTTCCAGTCGGGGGCCGCCTTCAACACGGCGTAGTTGGACAGCTTCAAATCAACACTTAACGACGGCTTGGCAGGCGTCGCGATGGGATGGCTCAGCAGATAAACACCGTCAGGAAAATAGATTGTGCGGTTCGGATTGTCGTCGATCAATTTCTGAATCATGTCTGCGACATCCGTCTTGCCGTCCGCCGGAATAGTATCTGTGACAATGATATAGCCTGCTTTCGTAGGCGGAACAGGCGCTTCCTGGGCTTTCGCGATTGCCGCGATGAACAATAGGGCAAGACAGATTCGAATGGTGTGCTTCATGTTAGGCCTCTTTTGATTTGAAACAATGACGATGGACGCATATTCTCTTTAAACTAGCATCTGCAGGGCAAGATTCAAGCGAAAGAGCAAACACCTCCAAAGTTAAACCGTCCTTTTCGACCCGTTTGTCCCTTTCGTCCCTTTCGCCTTCATTTTCACTCTTCATGCTCGGTGATAACGGGCAAATCCAAATTCCGCAATGCCTCCAGAAAGTCCTCCGGCAATGGCGCCATATACTGCCGCATCACCTGTGTGCGCGGATGCGGAAAAACGATTTTCCACGCGTGAAGCATCTGCCGCGGAGGAAGATACGGAGCCCGCTTCGGGCAACCGCCATACACAGGATCGCCCAGAACAGGATGGTTCAAATTGGAAAAATGGACGCGGATCTGATGCGTCCGCCCCGTCAGAATGCGCACTTCTAGCAGCGAACAGCCGTTGCTTGTCGCCAATACGCGATATTTCGTGATCGCGGGCTTGCCGCCCTCCTCCACAACCGCCATCTTCAGACGGTTCGTCGGATGCCGCCCAATGTTTGCCTCGATGGTTCCCGTAACACTCCCAAACTCACCAAGAACAATCGTAAGATACGTCTTTTCAACAATATGCTCTTTGAAGACATCTTTCAGATACGCGCGGGCCTCCAGATTTTTCGCGACGACTAGCACGCCGGACGTGTCTTTGTCCAACCGATGGACGATGCCCGGCCGCATCGTGTCGTCCGTCATCTCTTCAAACGCCTCTTCATCATGGTACAGAAGGCCTTGCACAAGCGTTCCCGTCAAATTCCCATGGGCGGGATGGACGACGAGCCCCGCCGGCTTGTTCAATACGATGACATCGTCGTCTTCCATGAGAATATCCAACGGAATGTTTTCCGGCGAAAGCGTCTTATTTGGCGCAGGTGGCCAATCGATTTCCAACACATTGCCGGGAAAAACTTTGCATGAACGACGGCATGGGCGGCCATTCAGATAAACACGATTGTTGTCCAGACATTTTTGGAAGAAGACCCGTGAATACCCTTCAAACTCCTGCGCCAGAAACAAATCCACACGAACCCCTTCTGGAAATCCGTCTCCGACGACGCATTCCGTCAAATTCTTTTCAGCTGTTTCATCATCCCACATGTTACGGCCTCCATGCCTCCCGCCGCTTCAGTCATTCTTCTTCTCTTTCCGATTGTACCACGTGATGGTGCCATAAGCCAGTCCAAGAACTGGAAGTAGCCACAGGCAAATCACTTGCGCAGGCGTCAACCCCGCATGGATCTGGTCCTGCGGATAATCGCCACGCAAGAATTCATCCACGAAGCGTAGCAACGTATAGGCCATCATGTAGATGATGAACAGACGACGCTTCGCGATTCCAAATCGTTCCAGCAACAGCAATCCTGCGCATATCAGCAAATTGCATATGCTTTCCACGCCCTGCACGGGAAAATATCCCGCCGCGCCTTTTTCATAATGGATGGCGCACAGGCCTTCATACGGCTGGAAACCGTAGCAGCATTTGTTCATCAGACATCCAATCCGCCCAAAAGCATGCCCCAACGCCAAGGCCGGAGCCATCAAATCACCGATGCCGCCGATATCCAATTTCTTCCACTTCGCATAGGCGATGACGGCGATAAATCCCGCGATGAAACCGCCTTGGAAAACCAGCCCGCCATGCCAGACGGCAATGATTTCCAACAAGTCGCCATCAGCAAAATATTCATCCCAGTAACGGATGACATAAAGCAGTCGCGCACCGATAATGCCCGCCACCAACGCGAAAAACGTGATGTCCGATATGTGATCCGCCTTCACGCCGTAGCGTTTGCCACGCCACACCTGCAACCAATACGCCGCCAGCACGCCGAGCGCGATCATCACGCCGTACCAGCGGATTTCCATTTTTCCGATATGTAAAATGACTGGATCAATCATGTTCCGTTATTGTTTCTAT
>JAFZAB010000179.1 GCA_017548425.1 Victivallales bacterium | reverse complement strand
GGTCTTCAACGCGCTCAACGGAAACAGGCTTGAACGTTCCCGCGCCGACGTGCAGCGTCAATTTCACGATTTTCACGCCCGACTGCTCAATCTGCTTCAGAATCTCCGGCGTGAAATGCAACCCCGCCGTCGGTGCCGCCACCGCGCCCGGATGCATCGCATAAACCGTCTGATATCGTTCAAAATCAGCATCTTCTGGATTTCGGTTGATATATGGTGGAAGCGGAATCTTCCCGTGTTTTTCCATCACCGACAGCACGTCCTTTTCATCAAACGCGAGATTGTATGTGCCGTCCAGTTCGTTCTTGCTGACGACCACGAAACCGCCGCAGTCATCGCCGTCCAATTCCACGCGAGAGCCTGGCGAAAGACGCCGTCCAGGCCGCAGCAACGCCTTCCACGTCTTATCCTTATTCTCTTCCAGCATAAAGGCTTGCACACGTCCGCCCGAACCAGCCCGATGCCCCCACAACCGCGCGGGAATCACCTTCGTGTCGTTCAAAACAAGACAGTCGCCCGGCCGCAGATAGCTCTGAAAATCCGTAAAACCTTTCAGCTCATATTTCCCGCTGACGCGATCCACCGCCAGCATGCGCGACATTTCGCGCCGTTCCGTCGGATGCTGCGCAATCAGCTCCTCCGGTAAATTGTAATCAAAATCAGAAACCAACATCTTGATGTATCTTTCTAATTACCAAAAACAAACAACTCTCTATGCAGTTGTGGAGCCCTACCGTTTCCGCAAACGATCTATATCGCGTTTGTCTTCCCGTTCCTTCAACGCCTCGCGTTTGTCACCCGCGTTCTTGCCTCGGCAAACGCCGATGCTCACTTTTACGCGGCCTTTTGAATTGAAATAGAAGGCCAGCGGAATCAACGTCAAGCCTTTCTGCTCCACGCTCTTCTTCAGACGGCCAATCTCACGTTTGTGCATCAGCAGACGACGGTTGCGACGCGCCTCATGGTTCAGACGATTCCCAAACTCATACGGCGCAATGTGCACGCCGACCAATATCAGTTCACCGTTGCGCACGATCGCATACGAATCCACCAACGACACACCGCCTGCACGGCACGACTTCACTTCCGTGCCGGTCAGCTCAATTCCCGCCTCCAAACTTTCGAGAACAGCATAATCATGTCGCGCTTTTTTGTTTTGCGCTATGTTTTTTGACGATTCTGGCATATATTTATCTCCTGACAATAAATATAATGCAATTTTGGGCAAAATCCCCTAAACGCACGCGCAAACCATTCGTTTTTCACAATCTAACCACATCTGAAAAATGCTCACAGACGATTTTAAAACCACTCGTGAATTCTGGAACCATGCCCTCCAGACCGCCCCGAACCAACTTGCCGCCGTCTGCCTTGACAAACGGCTCACGTATGCCGAAGCAGACGCGCTTTGCCAAAAACTCGCCGCCGGCCTGCAAGCCGTCACGAAAACCACGCGGCCATCCGTCGCTGTTTGCCTGCCGAACTCGCTCGAATACTATCTCGTCTATTGGGCGCTCGTCAAAATCGGCGGTATCATCGTTCCCGTCAATCCATGGCTCAAGGCCGATTCCCTCATGACGATTTTCGACACCGTCAAACCAAACGCTTTGATCGTCCAAAACGAAAACGACAAAGAGGCTCTCGCCGCCGTCAACGGACGGACTGAGTTCCCCGTCATCGCCGTTGAAAACACGCCGCAACTCATTCCGTTCCAATCACTTTTCGAACAAGGCGACGCCTTCACGCCTGTCGAAATCGCTCCCGAAGACCCAAGCATCATCATGCACACGTCTGGAACGACATCCGCCCCGAAAGGCGCCGTCATGCGTCATTGCGATTTGATTTTCAATGTGATGACGACCATTACCGCGCAGGGCTTCATCCCGTCGGACATCCATCTGCTCGTCAATCCGATGTTCCATTGCACAGCGCTATACAGTTCGCTACCCGCCGCCGCCGCGCAATGCACGCCCGTCATCATCACCGCCGAAACGCAACCCGAACCGCTTCTCAAGCTCATCCAAGCGGAGAAAATCACAACTTTCCTCACGGTTCCGACCATTTTGCAACGCATCGTAACTTTCCCCACGCTAGATGATTACGACCTCTCATCCCTCCGCGTCATCGGCTATGCGGGCTCCTTCATGCCCGTCAAGACGGTCCGCATGCTACAGGCGAAATTCCCGCAGGCCAACCTCCACAATTTCTTCGGTCTGACAGAAACCATTTCCGCAACGCATGTTCTCGACGGAAAAGACTCGCTCGAACGGCCCGATTCCATCGGCAAACCGCTCCCGTTCGTCCGCCCATTGATCGTCGATGAAAATCTGAAGGAATGTGCTCCAGGCGAAGTCGGCGAACTGCTGTTCGCCAGAAAGAACGTCATACAAGGCTATTGGGGCAAGCCAGGCAAGTTGGAAGAATCACTCATCGACATCAATGGCGAGACTTTTTTCCGCACAGGCGACCTCGCATGCAATGATTCGGAAGGTTTCGCGTTTATTAAAGGAAGAAAGAAAGACATGATCATCGTCGGTGGCGAAAACGTCTTCGCGGCGGAAGTCGAAGCGGCCATCATGCTGCTGGATTCCGTCAAGGAGGCCGCCGTGAAAGGCGTTCCCGCCACTGGCATCCGCGAATCGCTTGGCGAACTCATCAAAGCCTACGTCGTGCCCGAACCGGGCGTCAAACTGACGGAGGCCGACATCCGCCGCCACTGCTTCAAGACGCTTCCATCCTACAAAATCCCGCACATCGTCCAATTCATGGACGCCCTGCCCCGCAATCCCGCCGGCAAAATCCAAAAGAATCTGCTGCCGTAATAACGGGAGGGGCGCGCTCCCGCGTGCCCCACTGAACATTCATTTATCCCATCTAGCATGTACCTTTCAGAGAAAGCCAAATTCATCATCTTCGCCATCATCATTGCGGTGATGCTTGCTTTCTTGTGGCCGGATTTTTCGGTCAAGCCGACTAGAGCCACAGGCAAGCAAGCCGTTTCAGCGGAAGAGGTTCCGCAAAGCCATGTCAGAAAATATCGCTTCGTGATGGAAGAAGACGATTCAACGAACAAGCTTCGTCCATCTGAGCAAAAGCATCTCGACTCCACGAAAATCGCCCCCGGGCAGACAACGCTCATCGCAAAGAATGACGAGCAGTATCTCGCAATTCTGGAACGGCTTGCGGCATTGGGAATCACTCCGAAAAATACGTTGAATCAACTACGCGCCATCAATGTCATTCTCGATGACGCCACGCTCGCCAAACTGAAAAACGAATTTGACGAAATCAGCGCCGCGCAGGACACCATCGTCTGGATTCCGGAAGATTCCATCGAACCATGGTCCGGTAGGCTTGGACCAGGCTTCGGCTCCCGTCTTCTGGATTGGCTCGGAATCAATGCCTCAAAGGAAAATCGCGGCGGCGGCGTCACCGTCGCCGTGCTCGACACCGCCATCTCCAAATCCGTCGTCAATCAAAATGCCGACATCAAGCAAATCGACCTCTTCAACTATGCTCAAAGCGACGGCGAAGAAGGCCACGGCAACGCCGTCGCCTCCCTGCTTGTCGCTAACGACAACGAACTGACCGGCCTCGCTCCTTCCATCGAACTACTTTCCATTCCCGTGCTTGACAACAACGGCGAAGGCTCCGCGTTCGATCTTGCGATGGGCATCATCACCGCCGTCGATGCGGGAGCCAACGTCATCTCCATGTCGCTTGGCTCCTATGCGACTAGTCCCCTGCTGAAGGCGGCCGTCGATTATGCCGCCGCCGCAGGCGTCGTCATGGTGGCGGCTTCCGGCAACGACGGTGTCAAACAAGTCCTTTATCCAGCGGCTTATGACAGCGTCATCGCCGTCGGCGCCGTGGACGCAAGTGGACAAATCGCAGGCTTCTCCAACACTGGCTCTGAAATCAGCCTCGCCGCACCAGGCGTCGGCATCAATTCCGCCTGGACGGAAGGATCCGGAGTTGTTTCATTTTCAGGGACTTCCGCGGCCGTTCCATGCGTCGTCGGCGTCGTCGCGAACATCCTGTCCGACTACGGCGGTTCGCTCTCACCAGCCGAAGCCGCCGAACAAGTCATCAACTACACCATCGACAACGGCGCTCCGAACAAAGACGAAACCTACGGCCAAGGCGTGCTCGACTATTCACGCGCCGCAAACGCCGACACGCCAGGCATTTTCGATGCCGCGGCGGCAGGCCATCACATCGACGAAGAGAACATCACAGAAACGACCGTCCCATACATTGTATCGGCGCAAAACACAGGGACGGAGACACTTCCAACCATGACTCTGACGGCCAACGTGGATGGTATCTCCCAAAGCTTCACGTTTGTCGATGTCAAACCGGGCGAAGTCGTCTCCTCCATCCTCTCCATCAGCGTCAGCCAAATCGAAACGAATGGGAAGGTGAAAGTCACGACGACCGTTTCCACGCCAAACGACAACCGCCCGGGGAACGAGACGAGAACCTCTGTTGTTTCTATTTCAGAAGATTAGATTTTCTAGATTTTCTAGATTTTCTAGATTTTCTAGAGCTTCTAGCCACTAACCTCTACCGTCCCACGGAAATCACAAGATTCTCTCGTTTGGCAAGATACGCCTCCACGGCGTCGCGCGTCATGATCTTTGTGTCCGTCGTATGGCATGCTGGCTTGTCCAGAATGCCGCGCAGAACTGTGAACCGCCCGGAGCCTGCCGCCGTGTGGTTGTTCAACGCCAATTTCACACGGCCATTCGCAGGCCATTCGCCTTTCCACAAAGTCGTAATTACCGCGGATTCAGCATTTTTTGTAATTTTCGCATCCGCTCCCCAAAGACCGCAATAACTGTAATGCGTCTTGTGCCGCCACTGTTCGGCCACAATCGCCGCCAACTCATCTCGCGTCACCTCCGCTGTCACAATCGAATTTTCATACGGCACAAGTTCGAACAAATCCTGCGCCGTCACATGGCCAGCCGGCAAATCCGCCTTCGACAACCGTCCATGCAATACGACATCCGCGGCCGTGGCCTCCGCCAATGCGCGACAGATCAATTCGCTCGTCTCACAACTGACGCCTGGCCGCCCATACGACTTCACAGGACGTGCCAAGCTGCCTTTTATCAATCGCTTGCGTTCTGCTTTGGCCGCTTCCAAATAATCTGCCAAAGCGTTCCGCAACTCATCGTCTTCTGCATAATCCGCCGATACAGCCTGCACGTTACCTTCAACCGCCACGACGACGTGGCGGTCTGTATCAACCGTTACTCTCACGACGCCAAGATATTCGCCATGACAGCCCGGCTGCATGTACCACGAACATCTTCCAAGCCGTTGGCCGGGCAGCAGCCGATGGCTGTGCGCCCCCAGAATCACGTCGATTTCCGGAAAAGATTTCGCAATCGTTGAAATTTCGTTGACGCCGCGCGTGTCCGAGCCTTCAAACCACGCCTGATGCGCAGCCAAGACAATCGCATCTGGTTTGGACTGATGGATTTGCGGCAAAATTCGCTCCAATGTCTGAAAAGCCTTTTCGACATGAAGCTTTTCGTATTCATCCGCCAGCAACCAGTTCTTCGCATATGAAGCCGTCGCTCCGATGACGGCCACTTTCACGCCGTTTCGCTCAATCAACCGCCATGCGAGAAACGGCTCTTTACCTTTTATATATAGGTTCCCGCAGAGGACGATGTCTTTCACGGCGTCGGTCAATTCGCCGAACCGCTCCACGCCATAGTCCAATTCATGGTTGCCGGGCACCCACACATCGTAGTTCATCGTCTTCAATGGAATGATTCCCGCCATGCCGCGCGACAACGCCGTCGTCAACGTCCCTTGCGCATTGTCGCCGCAGTCAATGAGAATACATTTTCCTTCCTCCCGTTGGCGAATCCGCCTGACCATTGTCGCGATCCGCAACCACGAGCTTGACTGGCTGTCATCGTCATCTTCGAACACGCCATGCATGTCTGTCGTCTGCATGATGACGACATCGCGCAGTTCGCCGTGCGTCCAATTCACGCACAGCAGGAACAGCAACGCCAGCCCAAACCGATAGAGATTCATCCCGCTCCCTCACGCTCGACAGGCGATTATTCCTCCGCCTCCTTCAACGCCTCCTTCGCCTTCTTCGCCTGCAACTCCTGATACTGCTTGTACCATGTTTTGGCGTCTTCCACATCCTTGAACTCACGCCCGAATGCGACGGAAGACAAATATTCCTTCGCCACGTCGGCAACCTTTTCACGGCCGGATTCAGCCAGTTCGAGCAGAATCGGGAAGGAATCCTCCAATGAATAACCAGACAGCAGCACCATATAGCTCTGGATTTCGCTATCATCGTACAAACCGTTGAAAAGCGCTTTCCAGCTCGCTGCGTCCATCAATGGCTCGCCCGTCACCAAGCTCTCCTGAATCAAATGGTTCAAGACCTGCCCCGCACGCTCGCCAACGGCGTCGCCAGCCCCCTTCAGTTTGATGGACGTGAGCACGGCTTCTTTGCCGCCAAGCCATTCCAATGCCGACAACGCATCCACCTTCTCATTGTTGTTGCCCTTATCAGCCAATTCCAACGCCAAGGCCAATGCGTCGGCATGCGCCGCGTCATTATCCAACAGCTTCGACAGACGAATAGAACGCTCACTCCCGATCACGCGGGGGGCCGAACCTTTTCCACCGTCCTGCTGAGGAGCCGCCGCAAGCGTCCCTTCCTGCGGTACTTGCTGTGCCGTTTCACTGCCGCCATTCTCCTGCACGGCAACTGCTTGTGGCTCCGAAACACCTTCGGGCTCCGACGCCTCCTTCCCATGCCAGTTGTCCAGAATAATGAAGCCCAGCACGACCAGAATGACCAGCGCGAACGCACCGAATACCTTGACTGTTGAATTCTCGAATTTCATAATCGACTCAATGGTGATGATTGACTAAACACAAATGACTTCCCGCCTCTCTTAATATTCTCTTTGACGCATGAAACCGACATTTGTTCCACACATTCTCACAAGAATGCGCAAAAAACATCAGCCTACTCCCCTAAAGCTCCGCAAAAACATCCTTCATGGCAAAAAAAAAGGGAAGCCAGATTTGGCTTCCCTTTTTCGCTTTGTTCGCTGTTTTTGATTCAGCGGAGAACCGTGGTAATCCGCTGAATCAATCTATTGACCAGTGGTCAATTAGCGGGCGCTACGGGATTCGTAAACGTCTTCAGCAGAGACCTTCAGGGCGTCGTAGATGGCGTCAACGCCAACAGCAGCGTACTTCTTGGTCAGGGTGGCGTTGTACTTCAGAGTCCAGGTACCGCAGATAACCGCGTTGTATTCGGGCTCGTCGGAGCAGACATCCCACATCGGCGTGACATTGCAGAGGCCAGCGTACAGAGGATCCTTTTCGTCCATGGCGTCAACGGTCGGGCCGCCGCAGAGGGTACCAGTGATCGTGATGATCAGATCGCAGGTCGTGCTGGTGGATTCGATGCCCGTGCAGGGGTCATAGCTCGTCTCGGTCTCGGTGGCGGACTTGACGGTACCAAAACCAGTGTTGACAACCTGGCCGGCGTCAACGTTGGAGGCGCCCAAGAAACGATAAGCGATGTCATCGTTGCTGTACTTCTTCAGGAAGGCGCTGATGTCGAGAGCGTTGCCATTGTCGCCAAGGGCATAACCCAGCTTCATCCAAGCCAGCTTGTTGTTCTTCGGGTCAACAGCGGTGTTGTCGCTACCGGTGACATAGGCACCGAACTTGGCGGCCGCAACATAGACTTCGGCGTCATGGGCAACATAGGGGAGACCATACTTGGCGGAGAGCTTGTCGCCAACGCGGACGAACCAGCCTTCGGATTCCATGCCGATGGAGCTGTCAGCGCCATCCTGAGCGGTCGTGCAGTAGATGCAGGCCGGGATCACGACGTAACCTTTGATGGTGTCGGACGCGACTTTGTACTTCTGGATGACGGTGTCAACTTTGGCAACCTTCTTGGTGGTGAGGACGTAGTCAAGGCGCTTGATGGACGCCTTGTAGTCGTAGACGTAGTATTCCGCCGCGAAAACGGAAGTACTGACAACAGCGATCAGAATAGCGGTGAAAAGATTCTTCATTTTTCTTTACCTTTTGTTTTACTTACTTCTTCCTTCTCGGCCAGTTGCCTGGCCTTCTTCATTACTAAAAACAATTACTTATAAAAACAAAACCTTTTTTCTATTTACTCAAAGCCCTGTTCTTCCTCCTTTGTGCTTTGCTTTTCAGCACCAGTTTAAAATTCCTATTCTAAACTATCCTTCATTTCTTTTTTCACTTGTCAAATAGCACTCGCTACAGTTAAGATACACCTTTTCGGCGCAAATACAACTGCAATCGAATAATTTTTCCAATTAATTTACCCTCATTCACAGCGACTTCAAGCCCACAAAGCAATTTTTTTTGCATTTTTTGCTTTTTTTTCGTCTTTTTCATCATAAACGCCCTTCGGGGCCCCCGTCGCAGTGACTCCCCTATACCTTAATTAACTTGTTTTTTAGTGCAACTAATCGTATATTATTAAATGAATTTTCCCTCCGTAAGGAACTTTCAGGCCTGTTCACGGGTCTATTTGCTCCTGCTTCCGCAACGTCCCCGCCAAGACGGACATCATCCCGCACATCATCATTCCTTTCATCATCATGCGCATCCACTGGTCATCATCACTTCTCATACCGTTCATCGCCTTCCAACTTCTCGCACAGGAAGCTCCTATCAATCCG
>JAFZAB010000178.1 GCA_017548425.1 Victivallales bacterium | reverse complement strand
GCCGAGTTTGCGGAGCGATTCATTGCACCAATATTCGATTTGGGAGGCTTTGAGGCCTGCACCTTCGCCATGGCGGTCGAATCCGACCTTTGTCGCGATAATGACTTTATCGCGTATCTTTCTGGAGGCGAGCCACTTGCCGAGACATGTCTCCGATTCGTCCCCCGTGCCCGCCCAATGGGCGTAGTTGTTGGACGTGTCGATAAAATTGCCGCCTGCGTCGATGAACGCGTCCAATACGTTGAAGGCGTCTGATTCGGAAGTCGTCGTTCCGAAATTCATCGCGCCGAGACAGACGGGGGAAAGTTGCAAGTCGTTGAATTTTATGGTTTTCATGGATTCATTCTCGCTATGACATCGTTTTGGATGACTTCGCCCATATCGACGAATACGCCGCTGTAGCCTGTGACGCGCACGAGCAGGTCGCGGTGGTTCTCCGGATGGATTTGCGCGTCTTTCAGATCATCGACGCTGACACACGTCACTTGGACATGGAGGCCGCCGCGATTGAAATAACTGCCGAGCAGTTTTCCGAATAGGGCGCGGCCTTCCTCGCCCGCGAAGTTTTGCGGTTGCACGTCCAGATTGAGCGAACCGGATGTGTATTCCGCAAACGGCAGATGGAGCAGGGAGGAAAACATGGCCGTCAGGCCTTTTTTACAGGAGCCGTTTGCTGGGCGGGAACTTTGCGTGAATGGTTCGCCGGCAAGACGGCCGTTGGGCGTCGCGCCGCAGATGGCTCCCATCTTGAGATGCCATGTGTCGCCTTGCAACGACGGCATTAGGAAGAGCTTATGTTTTCTGAGCGCTTCGGCGCCCAATTCGCGGCAAATCTGCAACGATATGCGCGCAATGCGTTCCGCGTGACCGTTGGTCAATGCACCGTCCGAGCCGAATTTCTCCGCTTTGCGGCAGAGGGCGAGCAGTTTTTCATAACCTTTGTAATTAGCATCGACGGCGGCGACAAGTTCGCTGAGCGTCGCACTGTGGTCGATGAAAAGCAATTGGTCAACGGCGGCAAAGCAATCGACGAGCGTGGCGATGCCGCAGAATGTCTGGATTTGGAAATGGTATTTCGCCGTGGCGTTCTTGCATTCGGCGCGTTCGATGGACCAATGGTTGATGCAATCCCCAAGCGTCAGCATGGCGGCCGGATGTTGTTGGCGCAGTTCGAGTTCCAGAACCAGATTATCGATCTTCATCGTAATGAACTCGCGGAAATACTGGAAGAAAAGATCGTAGAAATCTTCGATGCTGGTCGGTGGATTGGGCTTGTTGTTGAGTTCGTGCATGACGTTGACGAATTCCGCAGGCCAGCCGTTGGGGCATCGTGTGCGGATATACGGCACTTGCAGTTTTTTACGGATGTCCTCTGGCATATTCGGAAGGAAATGGTTGGCGCGCGGCGCGGACGACATCCACTGCGAATTCGGGCCGGGCGAACACCAGTTGCAGGCGAAATGCTCGTAGTCCGCCGCGTCTTCTGGTTCGACGCCTGCCAGAATCAAGCCGGATTTGATGTCGTCATCGTTGTAGATCATCATGGAACAACTTTGCAACGACTTCTCCATGAGGATGTTCCAAAGATCCGGATAGGCGGTGTCCATCCCTTTGAAATAGCGGATGACGGGAATCGGATTCTTCATGCCGGGCGTGATGGCGCGGGAGAAAAGATACGTAAGGGCGTTGACGACGGGGCGGCCGGCCTTGTCCGTTCCGGCCAACGGCAGATATTGCGGCGCGTCGAAATTGAGAATACGCTCGAAACAGGTCGTGTTCGTGACATCTCCCATCTGATGTTCACCGCGTCCCATGATGAGATTGTGTTTGCAATAGAAATCCGTAATGATTTCCAACGCAGAGTCTTCCGTAAGACGGCCCGCCTTCAGGTCCGCTTCATACAGCGGCAGGAGGAAAATGTCCAGACGGCCTTGCGTAAGCGTCGGATTCAACGTCAGATAGGAGTCATCGACTAAATTGATGAGCCAGATGAGCTGCAATCCTTCGCGGAACGTCTGAGGAGCGTTGCACGTCAGCGAGAAGAGGGCGTTTGCCGCTTCCGTAAGTCCTGCTTTTTGAGCTGCTTCCGCATAACGGCGGGCAAAATTGATCAATGCGTCATAGACGCGGACGGCGCCTTGCAGGAAGATGGCGTGTTCGTTGTCTTTCGCGTTCGGAATGCCCGCCGATGCGCGTTCCTTCAGGCCTTGCAGGCCATATTGGATCAGCCATTGCCAGTCCAATGTGCAATGGCCGGTTTCGTAAAGTGTTGTCCGGTAGAGATTTTTCGGATCTTTCAGAAACGACTGGAAAAACGCCTCTTCCTCTGCGTTCAACGGCTTGTCCACATGGCGGCCGACGATGATGTCATGCGGTTCGACGGGCGTGGAGACTTGGTCGAAAAAGTCATAAAGGACGTTTCCGAAACGCAGCGGTTGCGGCTGTCCGTCGTATTTGTGCTGCAAGGCATGCAGGATTTGCACGCGTTCGAACGTCGTGCTTTTGAGCGGTTTCGTGCGGAGGGCTGTGAGTGCTTCTTCTATACGGTTCATGTGATTATTTGCCTCTATAGTATTGGATGAAGGCGGCGATTGGGATGCCCATGGACGGGTAGTTAGGATAGGGATGCGGATTGCCTGTCTGGATGCGCAGCGATTCCTCTCCTTTGTAGGTTTCAAACGGGACGGTAACGGCGTTTTTTGCGAGCATGTAGCCATGCTCGTTGTCAATGGTAATTCCCACGTCCAGAAGATAATAGCCATCTTTTTCATGCTTGTCAAACGTGTCGATGAGCCATTTGCGGAAACGCCACATGGCGGCATTATGACGGATGGTGAAATCGCCGGCCGCATTGTCCAACGAGCCGCAGGTGGAGCATGGGATGCAGATGACGAATTTGCCGTCTGGATTGGCCTTCAGATAGGAATACTTCAAAATGCCGATGCGTCTGCGCCATTCCTTGAAATCCGCCTCCAGATTGTTGCGGAAATCGTTGAGACCGAGCATGACAAAAAGGAAGTCTGGCTTCTGTATATTCCACATGGACAGGTATTTGGAATAATCGATGTTCCATGTGAAAAAGTCCTCCGTGGCGGGCTGCCAGGCTTCGCCGTCGTAGAGGACGAATACTTGTTTGTTGTTGTCGTACTGCAAATCGCCTTTCTGCGGATTCTTGAGGTATCCTGTGGATTCATCGAAACGCGGCAGGACATCATCGAAACGGCTGCAGGAATAATATGGTTCAAAGCCTTTCGGAGCGGTCTTGCGGAAGCACTGCCAGGCGATTGTCCAGAATTGTGTCGCGCCCCAATAGCGGACGTCGCCATCTGGTTGCATGAAGCCGTGATAGCATTGGACAGGCTTCGTCGGAATATTGAAATAACTGGCGAGCGACCAGCCGCCGCGCCCTTCATTGTATTGATTCTCGCCGCATTTGAGCAATCCAACTAACTGCAAATTCGGAACATAGCCAGAATCCAGCAGGGCATGGCGGAAGAACGCGCCGTGAACATAGCTGTCGCCAAGAATCTGTGCCGTGACTGGTTTGTCACCGACGCCTTTCTGGCCGACGCGGATGGTCGTCTTAAGGCGTTTCAGTGTTGCGAATTCATCGCCGTTGACGAGTTCCGTGGTGAGCACACTGCCGTCCACTGGCTGGTCGATGCTCGCGACCGTGCTGAAACGGCGCATGAACGGCGCGTTCTGGCTTAGGCTGAAACGGACAAAATCGTCATATGGCCGCCAACGTTTCAGAAACGGCTGGACGAAGAGGTCGTTTTGTGTGTCAGAAAGAAGCCAAAGCGTGGATGGCAGGCAGATTTCGTTAATAAAAGTCATGGTTGTTTTTTTAGGGGCGCAAACGTGGACTTCCAGATTCGGAAAATTGTTTTGGGTGAAGGCAAGGCGGGCGAAGGCGGCGTTGTGCGGGATAGGCGCGGGATTGGTGTTCTCCAGGCAGGTAATGTACTGTTTGTTGTTGTCGTAGAAGCAGATGAAGCGGATGCCGCCGACGGACGTCGTCAAACAGGCGTTGAGCGGCGCGTCCGAGATGTCCATATATCCGCTGATGGCGTAGATGGGATTGTCCAGTATTTTGTTGTCATGGTGGATGTATTTGCCACGGATGATGTTTGGATCATTTTTGTCAAAGCGGTTCTTCGCGAAAACGGCTTTCAACTCCTCCTTGTCCATGCATTCGACGCATGGCTTTGTTTCTACGGCCGAAAGGCTTATGAGCAGAAAGAGCAGGGCGAGGCAAAACATCGGACCATGTTTCATATGGACTCCCTACGACCATGCGACGCGGTGGATGAATTGGACGAACGGCGGGAAGGACGGATAGTCGCAACCGTGACCGTATCCATCGAATATCAAATGGGTTACGTCTTGATGACCGTTGAGCTTCAGCATGCGGCAGAAGTAGGCGTTCTCTTCCGTTCGGCCGCACATTTCCATGTCGCCTTGGCCTGTCGTCAAGAGGATTGGCGGCAGATTGGGCGTACGGACATGGTACAGCGGGGCGAATTCATCGCACGTCGGCTGCGTCATGGGAATGCCCTGTTCGGCGCGGATCGTGAAATGCGTGACGCATTGGCCGCTCAACGGCATGAGGCCTTTGAGCTGCGTGTAGTCGCAACCGTAGCGGCGGAGATATTGCGGATCCATGCCGATCATCGCCGTCAGATAGGCGCCTGCGGAATGTCCTGAAACAAAGACCTTTGCGGGATCGCCGCCGTAGTTGGCGATGTTCTTCAAGACCCATGTGACGGCGCAGGCTGCGTCGTCGATGCAAGTGGCGCCCGTCGCGCCATCCGTTCCCGCCAGACGGTAGCCGCAGGCGACGACGGCGGACGGATGCTCCGCGTCCATTGTCAGCGCCATGGGCGTGTGCTTCGCACCGCCTGTCAAGCCGCCGCCATGGAACCAGATGACGGTCGAAAAGCCCTGCTTGCCCTGCGGAATCGTCAGATCCAGCTTGCAGCGTTCGACGTTGGCTGGGCCGTTTTTGTAAAAGGCGTCTTCTCGATAGGGGATGTTTTCTGTGAAATCGAAATCCTGCCCGTTTGCGTTTCGGATGGTTTTCATGTGGCGTTCCAGTTTTTATGATGTAACATACATTGCTCAATGAAAATATAATGCCTGTTATGTTGATTTCTTTGAAAACTCCTATAATTTTTTTAACAAAACATTGCTTCATTTCTTTTCGTTTCAACGGCGGGACGCCGTCGTTACTTAAGGAACCCAATATGACTATTTTTTCAGCCATTTCACGTGGTGACATACACCGCACGTCTTTTGAACCCAACCGTCAGATTCCGTTGTATTTGGGAAGCGGGAGCTGTGGCGCGTTGTTCGATTCATATGGGCTGATCGGGCAGGTGGATGCGCAGAAGACGGGCGGCGATGTCGGGACGTTCAAACATGCGGATTACTATGCACAAGGCCATTACGGCATCGACTACTGGCTGTCGCTCTTTACGTTGAAATGGGCGGAACAGCCGCAATGCGAGCCGACTGACTACCATCAATCGCTATACCTATATAAAGGGTATCTGGAGACGGCGTTTTCGCAGAATGGAAAATCACTTGCGGCGAAGACGTATTTCCATCCGTATCAACGGGATATACTGGCGTATGAATTGCACGGCGGATGGAAATTGACACTGTCTCCTGTGACGCATCCGAACGGCTCCTACAACGAATCGTTCGACGTGACGCCACAATTGACGGACTACGGCTTCCGCATGGAGACGAACCGCGTTACGATGGAAGTCGGCATGCGAGTCATTTGCGAAAACGGCAGTTACGGTATCCGGCGAAATGGCGCGGATTGGACGTTGACGCTCAGCGACAATGCGAGTTGTCTGCTGCTGATTGGAAGCGCCAATGAAAAACGATTCGCCGCCGTGCGGTCGGTCATGGACGGCGTGGCGTCCATTGCGTCATGGCGCGAAGCGGCGGAAGAAGGCTGGAAGAAGCGTTGGGGCGATTCGTATCTGGATTTGACGGATGACCAGCGGCAGGCGGATTGGGCGCGATCCATGTACTATGTCCTGTGTTCGTTTTCGCCCGACGGAATTCCTTCCGCTCCAATGGGTTGGACGGGAGCTGGCTGGCGCTTCCATTTTCCGCAGGACATCTCCTACATCCATCCCGCGCTGCTGCGCATGGGGCACTACGATTTGGCGAAGCGAATCGTCGAATTCTATCGTGAACGCATCGACGACATCCGCGCCATCACGCATCGCATCTACGGCGGCCGCGGCACGATGTGGGCATGGGAGTTTCCCATCGGCACGGGCACGGATTTGCTGAAAAACGATTCACCAAATCCGTATCAGTATGAAATCCACAATGCCGCGTATCCGGCCCGAATGGCCTATGAGACGTCGCTCCATCTGAACGACGCCGCGTGGACGGCGAACGTGGCACTGCCCGTCATTCGCGAATCGGCGGAATTCTACGCGAGCCACATGGTGAAGGAGGCGAATGGACGGTACAGCTTGGAAGTCACGCCGTCGATGTCGCAGGATGAATTTGCCAAGCCAAACGGACGGAACTACTTGTGCGCGTTGTATTCGGCCCGTTACACATTCCGTGTCGCCTCCGCGATGGGCATGAAGGAATATGATGAATTTCTCAAGGCTGGATTGGCGTTCGATCGCCTACTCGATTCTGAACACGGCATTTACTGCACGGGTGAAATCATGCTGGAAGAGAATTTCGGCAAGGAGAAGCATCCCGTCCAGTTGAACCCGCTGATTTTCCTGCCGGCGGCTGAATTGGACGAATTCGAACGGAACGCATACGAAAAACGCTACGACATCTGCAGCGCCGCGAAGTCGCGAATCTACCATGGCTGGACGTTGGCGATGTTCTGGCTGGCGTCGTCGCATCTTGGTCGCGCGGAGGATTTTGCAAAGGAACTCGCCATGGGGGACGACGTCGATTACCGCGATCCCGAACGGCTGGAATTCTATGAATCGAGCAAAGTGCCGTCAAGCATCTATTATGTGACGACGCATGGCGTCTATCTGCAGGCCGTGCAGGACGCCTTCGTCTGCGATTTGTTTGGCGATGTGCGCATAGAGAGCTGCATACCCGCTTCATGGAAAGGAAGCGAATACGTGAATCTCCATGCGCGTGATGGCAGAACCTATTCTGGAAGAATAGGTTGCTAGGCGGCTAGGCTTCTAGGCGGCTAGGCGGCTAGAATTCTAGCGGATGGTAATGGTGTGCTGTACTTTTTGCCCATCAGCAAGATTTTCGGCGATGATGGTCCATTTGCCGGGCTTCTCGTTGGACGGGATGGAGAGGTTCAGTTTCAGTTCGCCGTTGACGGCGGCATGGTAGCCACTGAATTCGGCAGGTTTGCCGTCGGCATCGAGAATCGTAAGCTTCACGGGAACAACGGCTTTCGGCAGAATCGGGCCATTCTGGGCAGTTTCCACTTGAACCGTTAACGGAACTTCCGAACCACGGGGGGCTGTGCCATTGCCATCGACGTTAATGGATATCGCATCCAATGGCGTCTTCGTCCGCATGAACAGCTTGCCTTCGCCTGGGCCGAAGGAGACGT
>JAFZAB010000177.1 GCA_017548425.1 Victivallales bacterium | reverse complement strand
GTGGCGGAATTGGCAGACGCGTTAGGTTGAGGGCCTAATGGGGCAACACCCGTGCGGGTTCAAATCCCGCCCCGGATACCATGTTTCATGGTATCATTCCAACGAAAAGCAAGACATTTCAGCAACATCAAGTCCGGGTGGCGGAATTGGCAGACGCGTTAGGTTGAGGGCCTAATGGGGCAACACCCGTGCGGGTTCAAATCCCGCCCCGGATACCATTATTATATACGAGCGCGGCACAATTAACGTGCCGCGCTTTTTTTTGCGATCATATCCATGGCTACCATACACTCTTCTCTTCCCCCCAAATGCTGCATGTAGCCCATTGTATGACGCATATCTCACGACATCCATCAGAGTGTGATATTTCAAGTTTATATCAGCAAATTCATATTTTACAATAATTATTTGATATTATATTATTATAATATATTTTATTACAATAAAAAACTTTATAGTAGTTGTTCTCCGGCTGAACGCCGGGGGTTACGAACATCACGCCCTGCGGGCGGACTCGCCGCATTGCAACTATTTCAGTCTCTGTCAGTATACACTGCGGGTACTGGTCACGGGATAAGTAAACCAAATCATCAGTAACTTTATACATTTGAATAACATAATATGAACGACAAATGCTTTGATTGCGGGCATGAACTTGAGCTTCGATCCAACTATACATTGGATGATCCCGTTGTTGGCCTAATTGAGACGGATGGCGAATATTGCCATTGTCCCAATTGCGGTACAGACGAAGTGCCTTACGAGACGATGTGCAAAGTGGATGACGCCCGAAAAGCACGCATCCAAGAACTTCTGTGGGCGGATATTCGTTCTGGAAATGATTTCGACAGGAAATTCATGCCTGTGCATGAATTGGCTGAACTTCTTGGCGTCACGAGGCAGGCCATCGACAAGTCACGCACACTTGGAAATCTCATCTATAATACTACTATAATGGGCATTCGATACTGGATGCGCGAATCAGCCATAAAATTCAAAGCAACAGGAGACGGCAGGATTCCACTGCTAAAAGCGGCCGCAATTGCCCAAGAATCCAACAGAACGAATCAAAGACATACAAGATCGAAAAATAACCGTGCGACTCCAGTTCTGCAGCCTGGTGATTGAATGCGAGACTTCAAAGGTGAGCCTCACCTCCCCAACACAATCCATCGACAAAAAAATCGCCCATGGCGGAAAAATCCGTCATGGGCGATTTGCAATCAAATGGTCAAGAGAATGCTCAGAGCGTGAAGGCGAAAGCGTTCTTTGCGTTGACCATTTTCACAACCTTCGCGACGGTCTCTTTGCCGACCAGCTTGTCCGTCATCAGGATGGCGATCATCCGCTTGCCGTCGTCGCTACGGGAGGCGTGGATGTCTTCAATGTTGATGCCTACTTCCGCGCAGGCGCCCGTGATCTTGTTCAGCATGCCGGGGGCGTCGTTATGTTCGACGATGAACGCATTGCCGCGCGGGACGAAATACACGCGGTTGTAGTCGTTGATACGGGAGATGATCATCGTGTTCTCCGCGACGGTGCCGCGGATGCTGACGGTCTTGCCATCAGCCTCGAAATCGATCGTCATGGCGTTGCCGTACTGCTTGCGGTCATCGGCAGGACGCGTCTCGAATTCCACGCCGCTGGCGTCGAGGAACTGCTTCGCGTCTTCGGGAGCCTGGTTGATTTCGAAATCTTTGCTCAACGCGGCGCAGAGCGGCGCGATGAACCACTTCGGGAACTTGCCCAATTCGCCGTAGAAGCTGCCGGAGATTTTCTTCACGGTCGCTTTCTCGCCGAGGAACTGGCTGGCCACGATACCGATGCGGTTCGCCAACTGCTGATAGTTCTCGTTCAATTCTTTCGGAACGCCTTTGTTCACGACGTACATATCGACGCCGTTCTCAAAGTAGGCGATCATCTGCTCGGCGGCACGCTTCGCGGCGTTGTAGTTCGCTTCGTTCGTGTTCGCGCCAAGATGCGGCAGCATGATGTCCGCAATATCCTTCACCGACTTCTCGCCGGGGGCGTCTTCCGGATACACGTCCGTGCAGAACTTGAACTTCTTCACAGGCTTCAGAGCGCGGAAGTCGTCTTCGTTGATGATGCCCGCACGTGCGCAGTTGATAATCAACGCGTTGGGCTTCACAAGATTCAGCAGACTGGCGTTGATCAGGCCGCGCGTCGTGTCATTTTCCGGAATATGCAGCGTGATGATGTCGGAATCTTTGAAGATGTCCTCAAGCGTACACATCGTCGCGCCGACGGCTTTCGCGCGTTCAGGCGAAACCAGCGGATCGTAGGCAAGAATCTTCACATCGAAGCCGCTCGTGCGCTTCGCGACCAACTGGCCGATGTTGCCGAGACCGACGATACCGATCGTCTTGCCCGTCAGTTCGCTGCCCATGAACTTTTTCTTTTCCCAACCGCCAGCGCGCGTCGTGATGTCGCCCGGAATCACATGACGGTAAACCGCCAGAGCAAGAGCGATCACTTCCTCCGCCACCGCGTTCGAATTGGCGCCGGGCGTGTTCATGACATCGACGTTCTTCTTGCGGGCGTATTTGATGTCGATCGTGTTGAAACCAGCACCCGCGCGGATGACCGTCTGAAGCTTCGGAAGCAAATCAATGATTTCCGGCGTGACTTTCTCACTGCGGACGATCAACGCCTCACAGTCCGGATGCGATTTGACAAGATCCAGAATCGGAGTGTCCGAATCTTGGACAACCTGATAGCCGTTCGCCTCAAGCAGTTCTCTTGCAATCGAATCCAGTTTCGTCGGAATCAGTACTTTTTTCATGGAAACCAATCCTTTCTATTGTCGTTAACACTCTTTCGGCGGCTGAGTCAACTGAGGCAAGCCGTGCCATCAAGACCAAATCAGCCACCACTATTAATATAACATCTAAACAGCCTTTTTACCAGTAAACAGGGTGTCCAACCGACACAAAGTCCAATAGGTCCGCGGAATTGATGAAAGGATATTCGTGATGAATCATGATTGACATTTATTTCATTACCAATATATTATTATCACCCATTATTGAAGACTAATACAATTATTTTACAGAATATAGAGAGGAAACAAATTTCTTTGAAGGGGAGGAAGTTGACAACCATATTTAAAAGGTTTGCCAAGAAACGCGACTGCGAGCTGACATTGGCAGACTGAAATCGTGAATAATCCGTTTGCGACTTATTAACAAACAGCTCAAACATCTGCATAGTTTTAGCTGATATTTTTATGCTTGTTCATAACTTCTAATAATTTATCAACAACAAGCCTGATTATCTGCATACTTTTAGCTAATATATTCATGCCTGTTTATAACTTTAAATAATAAGGTAAAAAAAATTTTATTTTTTTTTGTATTTTTTGTTTGTATTCTCTATTTTTGTCGGTATTGTATTTGGACTGACATGGTTTGATATGGACCAGATTGGACTAGAATGATTCATCATTTTTAATCAACAAGATTCATCAAATCCACGTAACCAACGTAAAATGAAGTCTTTCCAAGGTACAACCTTAATCAAGCTAGACTCGAGCTGCCGCCTCAAGCTGCCGCCCAATGTCGTCGCGGACTTCAAAAGCGTTGATCCCACAGGCAATGTGGTTCTGAGATATCTACCAGAAGAGGCGGTCGCCATGCGGCCGGCAAATATGGTCGATCCACTTGAATCATCGATGCTAAAATCAAAAGATTACTTCGACAATCCTCTTCTCCGTATGCGTCTGCGCAGCATGATGCAATCAACAGAAGAAGACACAATCTCAGCCCAAGGGCGATTAACTCTTTCCAAGAATCTCCTCGACCGTCTCAAGCTGCAAAAAGGAGATGAAGTGGCCTTAATCGGCATGCTCAACGGATACGAAATCTGGAAGCGAGAGACGTTGCAGGCTGAGATGGACAAGCAAGACGAGCAGGACCGCCGTCATTACGAAGAAGCTCGCAGCCAATACAAGCAGACACTCCACAACTCCACAGAATAAACAATTTGCAACAACGCAATACAGATAATCACACCAATCCAACGGGAGGACAAAATGGAAAACAATCAAAAGAAAAATTCACGGGCTTCCAAAATCTTCAAAGCCACGTTTTACATCATGCTTGCATGGGCATGCGCAGCGGCGTTCGCCACCAGCTACATCCGTCCGGTCCACTCCACGACCGATCTTTGCAGTCTGACACGGAAGATCTTCCACCTCTACGGTCAACCGGACTGGAAGATGGATGTCGCACAGGCCAACGCCATTCTGAACAGCACGGCCCTCCAGTCGGACGGCCATGCGCATACCCTCGCTTTAACGTCTGTCGCCCAACAAGATGAGATGGTGAAATAAATGGACGACCATGAAAGCCTGCATACTCTTCCGGAGTTTGACAGACAATTGAAAATCATCTCCACCGTCCTTTGCATGACGGCCGTCCTTTTCGCCGTCCGCCTTTGTGCGACCGCCATTATAAAAGGACATGAAAGAGAAGAAATTCTCAATCGTCTTCGCGTCGCCACCACCTTGAAGATTCCGGGCTGCCGCGGCAAGATTCTTGACCGGCAAGGGAACATTCTGGCGTGGACGGAACGGCAGATGGAGCTTGTCTGGCATGTGCCGCAAAACTACAGCGAGGCGGAATATGAATGGGCGGAACTCATCCGTTTCAATTCATTCGCACCGTCGTTGCCGCACATTACACGTCTTACGGATTTTCTTGGACAGGACATCAAACTCTGTTCAAACCAACCGTTTTCCACACAGGAAATCTGGAATGCCATCCAACTGCTCTCCGAGCATCTTGAATGTCATGCCACTTTCAAACGCTGCCTCTCCAATCCGGACTTAAAGCAAATGATCGGCGAAACTGCCATCAATCCAGAAACGAATATAGAGGAAGGCGTTTCCGGCCTTGAACTCGAATACGACCGCCAGTTGCGGGCGGGACTTTTCGAAATACAACTTTTGAACAATACTTACCGCGCCATCCTCCTTGACTCCAAGGCCGATGGTGACGACATCCGCCTCAATGCGATTTATGTCTTCTAGCGAAGACATGCTTATAGGCTTATGGCCAATGGCTTATGGCCGATGGCTTAACGATTTGGTTTTCTGGAAGTTCTGGATTGACTGGAAAATTTGGAGGAGAGAGGGAGGCTCAGAGAGGAGAGAGGGAGGAAGAACGGGAAGAGAGAGGGAGACTTTTCCTGTACATCCAGAACTTCTAGAGAATCCAAGCATATAGGCCGATGGCCTATGGCTTAACGATTTGGTTTTCTGGAAGTTCTGGATTGACTGGAGACTCTGGAGGAAAGAGGGAGAAGGAAGAGAGAGGGAGCGAAAAAGAGGAAAGAGGGAGCGAAAAAGGAGGAAAGAGGGAGAACGCGAGAGAGACTATTCCAGAACATTCAGAACTTCCAGAAAAACCAATTCACCAACTACCTAGCATTCAGCATTCAGCATTCAGCATTTGAAATATGTCTGACCATATTCCCAACTCATTCAGACGCAAACGGATGATGCGCCTTGTTCTGACATTGCTCACGCTCTTCATGACAGGCATCTTCCTTGTGTCCAGTTTCGCCAACGGCTTGCCTGGAACGTCCTACCACATTAAACAGATGGCCATTTACAGCGTGATTTCATTGCTCATCGCCATCATTGGTATGTACATGCCGGAGGGTGCCTTTAAACGGCTTCCGCGATTCTACATCATCGCGGCATGGGTGGCCTTATTACTACTGTTTTTCGTTGGGAAGGAAGTTAATGGCGCGATTTCATGGTTCCGTTTCAGAGGGATTAGCATCCAGCCGTCGGAATTCGCGAAACCCGCCTTCATTCTCATGCTAGGCTACGCTTTTTCGAAACAACTTCCTCCAGGCAAACTTTTGGAGCGTATCCGCCCCTACGCCATTCTTTTGCTCGGCGGCGTATTCATCTTGCCGATCATCATGCAGCCGGATTTTGGGACAGCATGCGTCTTCACCATCACGTTGCTCATTGTTTTCTTCTGCTGCGTCCGATTGACCTACCCCATGGCGGGCATCATGGTCGCCCTTCTTGGCAGCGGCATGGCGATCATCCACAGATTTCCGCACGCCTTGCGTCGTCTTGCAACGTACAAAGACGCCCTGCTCCTTCATCCAAACATCGAAAACGCCTTCCATAATTACAAATTGCAAGAAAGTGTCGTCAAAGGCGGTTGGTTCGGCAGCGGCTTTTGGCCGTGCACAGGCTCCGTCAATCCGCCACTCTCCTACAGCGACTCTTTCTTCGCCGCGACGGTCGAACTGCTCGGCGTCTTCAGCTCTATTCCCTTTATTTTCATTTACTTGGCATGGTTCCTCCATTGCGGCGAACTGGCCCATCGGACGACATCATTGACCAACCGCATCATCTATCTGGCGGCTGGAGCCATGGTCACAACACAGGCCTTCATCCACATCGGCGTCAATCTCGGCCTCCTGCCGATCACAGGCTTGTCCATGCCATTGCTCGGAACAGGCGGCTCCGCCTTCCTCTCATTCACCATCATCGTCACGATGGTCGAACGGCTTTCCATGCAGGAAGACGGCAAACTACTGCCTGAAGAAGATTTTTCGCCGTCTCCATCGCTTGAAAACGCCTAAAGATACCTCTATTTTATAAAAGGTATTTGGAAAATTGTTTTCAAAGGCTATATTGGTTTGTGGTCTGAACAAGCTATGCAGTGGTCGGACGTGGCGTCCGATCGCAGGCTGGCGTGTCAAACAAGGAGGCAATTATGGACAACATCTACAAACTCTTTGAAAACACTTATTTGTTCTGCGCCATCTTCGGAACGACGATATTCGCCATACAGTTCATATTGACGATCATAGGCTTCGGTCATGGCGGAGAAGACGCGGATGGCAACGGCATTCCAGACGAGTTGGAGGCGCAGGATGCGTCGGACATCGGGCATGTGGACGCGTCGCAGGCGGAAGATGTCATGCACGTCAACTTCTTCTCGCTGAAGAGCATCATGGCTTTCATCGCCTTCTACGGATGGGGCGGTCTCTGCTTCAAGCATCTCGGCTGGGGAGGCTTCGCCATCGCGCTTATCAGCGGCATCATCATGATGGTCATCATCTCCGTCCTGATTGCGCTTCTGCTCAAGATGCAGCAATCCGGCAACATCACGCCGAAGGACTTCATCGGCAAAACTGGCTCCGTCTATCTGTCCATTCCGGGCAACCGTTCACCAGGCGGAAAAGCCACCATCAAGCTAGACGCCTGCACACGCGAAATTGACGCTATTTCGGACGAACCGATCCCAACGGGAAAAACCATAACCATCGTCCAGGCAATCGGTAGCAACACGTATCTTGTGAAATCCGTCTAACGACAACCACGATAAAGGAGAAAAAAACATGCCTACCCCCAACATCATCTTTCTTGGCTTCTTCGCCGCAATTGTCGTTCTCGCCGTCTTCCTCTCGCTTGTCAAATGCTATCGCAAATGTCCGTCGGACAAAATCATGGTCATTTACGGTAAGACAGGCGGCCATGAAGCGTCAAAATGCATCCATGGCGGCGCCAAATTTGTTTGGCCCATCTTCCAGGACTACGGCTTCATCTCTTTGAGGCCGTTGCAGATCACCGTCAATCTGGACAACGCGCTGTGCAAACAGAACATCCGAATCAACGTTCCGTCCGTCTTCACGGTCGGTGTCTCCACGGAGCCTGAAATCATGGGCAACGCCGCCGAACGTCTGTTCGGCCAGAGCCCCGAAGCCATCTCCGAACTTGCTAAAGATATCATCTTCGGTCAGTTGCGTCTTGTTATCGCATCCATGATGATTGAAGAGATCAATGCGGACCGCGAAACATTCCTCCGCGCCGTCGAAGCGAACGTCGCAGAAGAATTGAAAAAGATCGGTCTTGTCCTCTTGAACGTTAATATCACGGATATTACGGATGAATCCGGATACATCGTCGCCATCGGTAAGCGCGCCGCCGCAGGCGCCATCAACAAGGCGAAGATCGACGTCGCGGAAGAAACCCGTAAAGGTAGCATCGGTGCCGCCGAAGCGCAGAAAGCGGAACGTATCGCCGTCTCCAAGGCGGAGGCTGAAGCCGCCGCCGGTGAAGCGGAAGCGGATCGCGAACGCCGCGTCGCCGTCACGGAAGCGGACGCGAAGGCGGCCGCCGGCGAAGCCGAAGCCAACCGTACACGCCGTATCGCCATCAAGCAGGCGGACGCCACTGCAACACAGGGCGAAAACCAAGCCGCCATCGAAATCGCCAAATCCAACGCCGAACGTTATGAAGCGGAAGCGGAAGCCTACCGCAGAACGGAAGCCGCCAAGCAGATCGCGCAAGCCCGTGTCCAACAGGCTCAGTTCGACGCCGAAGCGGAAGCCCAAAAGGCGCGCGCCGTCATGGAAGCCGAACGCCAGCATGCGGAAATCATCGTTCCCGCTGAAATCCAGAAGCAACAGATTGAAATCGCCGCCAAGGCGCAGGCCGAAAAGGTCCGCCTCGAAGCGCAAGGTCAGGCGGACGCCATCTTCGCAAAACTGCAAGCCGAAGCGAAAGGTAACTTCGAACTCTTGCAGGCGAAAGGACAAGGCTTCCAGAAGATCTACGAATCCTGCGCGGGCAACGCCAACGCCGCCGCCCAAATGCTCATCATCGAAAAACTGCAGGACATCGTCGCCATGCAGACCGAAGCCATCAAGCATATCAAAATCGACAAAGTCATGGTTTGGGACGGCGCAGGAAACGGCGGCAAGTCCTCTACCGCCAACTTCCTCAGCGGCATCGTCCAAAGCCTCCCTCCGCTCCATGAAGTCGCCAAAATGGTCGGCCTCGAACTGCCGCACTATCTCGGCAAGATGGATAAAGAGCATC